>RKRQ01000063.1 GCA_007571325.1 Candidatus Dadabacteria bacterium | reverse complement strand
AGTCTTCCCGAAGACGACATAAAAAAAACTCTCTCCGAGATACAAGAACTGACGGATGAGAGAATAAGCAAGCTAAACGCCCTGCTTGAAAAGAAAGAAAAAGAAATACTGGAAATTTGAGAGTTTCAAAAACTACCGGTCTATAATCCTCATACCGTCCATATAGGGAACCAGCACCTCGGGGACCTCCACGGTTCCTTCTTCGGTCTGGAAATTTTCAAGAATTGCGACAAGGGCTCTGCCCACAGCCACGCCTGAACCATTAAGAGTATGAAGATAAGACACTTTAGAGCTCTTTGACTCCCTGTATTTTATGTTGGCCCGTCTTGCCTGAAACGCCTCAAAATTGCTACAGGACGATATTTCCCTGTACCTACCTTCACTCGGCACCCATACTTCAAGGTCGTAAGTTTTTGCGGAAGAAAATCCCATGTCCCCCGCGCAGAGAACAACAATCCTGTAGGGAATACCTAAGAGCTCAAGTATCTTTGCGGCATCAGCAGTCAGCATCTCAAGCTCTTGATACGAATTCTGCGGTTCCGCAAAACGCACAAGTTCTACCTTGTTGAACTGATGTTGCCTTATTATTCCGTGTACATCCTTTCCGTAGGAACCTGCTTCCTTCCTGAAGCACGGAGAGTACGCAACGTATTTAATAGGGAGCATATCCTGGGGGATTATCTCATCGCGGTGAATATTTGTAACTGGAACCTCCGCGGTAGGAATCATGTAATAATCCGTATCGCTCAGTTTGAACAAGTCTTCTTCAAATTTGGGAAGATTCCCCGTCCCCGTAAGACTCTCTGCGTTGGCTACAAAGGGAGTCAGAACTTCTGTATAGCCGTGTTGTTTTGTGTGGATATCAAGCATAAAGTTTATAAGGGCCCTTTCAAGCCGCGCGCCCGCGCCTCTGTACAATGCAAATCGCGCGCCCGCAATCTTCGTCGCCCTAGGAAGATCTAGTATGCCAAGTTCCGCCCCAAGCAACACGTGATCTTTCACCTCAAAGTCAAATTGCCTAGGTTCTCTCCACTTTTTTATCTCAACGTTCGCAGATTCATCAACCCCCTCGGGGACTGACGAATCGGGGATGTTGGGAACATTTAAGAGAAATTCCCTTAGAAACCCCTCAACTTCCGCCTTCTTCTCGTTAAGACCCTTTATTTGATCTGAGAGAGTCTTTAGTTTAGGCAGAAGGGTTGAAAGTTCTTTTTCCTCTTTAGATCTCTTAAGAATGCCTACTCTTTTTGAACCCTCGTTCCTCTGCTGTTCCAAAGTCTCAACGCTTTTTATTATTTCTTTCCTGCGGGAGTTTAGTAAGGTGAATTCCGACAGGTCGGTCTCAAAACCCCTAGCAGCAAGCCTCGCACGCGCAAGATCAATATTCTGCTCAATTAATTTAGGATCAAGCATTAAAAACATGTACCCCACAAGAACTTAAAAATACAAAAAGTCAGGTGTCTAATTTACACTTACAGCCGATATTTTCAAACAGTCTGTAACTTTGCACAAAAGGTTCTTTTCGGGTTTAATAACGAAATATATGAATCTGAAAAAACATTGATCAAGGGAGTATTTAATGGAAATACTGAGTAACGGAATAGAAATAACTTACTTCGGACATTCCACTTTCACGATAAAATCGCCCGGCGGTAAGACCGTGATGATTGACCCATGGATAGAAGAAAATCCTTCATGTCCGGAACAGCTTCGTGAAGTCGATAACGTTGACATTATAGCCGTCACACATGGACATTTTGATCACATAAGCGATGTAATTCCTTTATGTAGCAAATACAGTCCCAAGGTGGTGGCAAACTGGGAAATCTGTGACTGGCTGAGCTCAAAGGGAATTAAAAACTACATGCCGTGCAACAAAGGGGGCAACGTAATCGTAGACGGAATAAGATTTACTATGACACATGCTCAGCACAGCAGCAGCATGAAGGAAGAGGACGGAACACTCGTCTATGGTGGGGAACCGGCAGGTTACGTAATAAAATTTGAAAACGATTATACGATATACCATGCCGGAGACACTAACATTTTCGGTGACATGAAACTTATATCAGAGATATACAAACCGGAGATGGCAATACTTCCTATTGGAGATTTATTCACAATGTCTCCACTTGAAGCATCATACGCATGCAGACTACTTAACGTGAAATGGGTCATTCCCATGCACTACGGAACCTTTCCACTTCTTGTAGGAACTCCAGATGAACTGAAAATGCTGACTAAAGACATGGATTCACTTACAGTGATTGCTCTGGAACCGGGGCAGAAAATCACCTGACCCATGGAGAACTTTTATCTTAAAAACCACTCAGTAATGAAAAACCCTGCAAAATTACTACTACTCACAGTTGTTTTGTTTATTGTGACTTCCTGCGGAGGAAAAAAGGCAATCTACGAAGGAACAGCAGAGCAGCTTAACAACGAAGTTCTTGAAGAACTTAGCAAGAAAAGCGGATTCTCTTTCTTCGGAGGAACAAATTACGACAAAGTGTTTGATATACTCAAGGAAATACAGATCCGCTACCCATATACCAAGTATGCCGCACTGGCCGAACTGAGAAGCGGAGATGTATACTTTAAGAGGAAGGAGTACATGCAAGCCGCGGAGGAATACGAGAATTTCATAACAAACCATCCTGGTCATCAAGAGCTTGATTACGCAATTTATCGCCTTGGGCTTTGCTATTATGAAATGAAAGCGGGAAAAGATAGGAACCACTCAAAGCCGCTTAACGCGATAAAATGGTTTACACTGCTTAAGCAAACCTATCCAGATTCCCAATACGTAGAGCAAATACAGGAAAAAATCGATAAATCGAGGAAGATACTCGCAGAAAGGGAACTATACCTAGGGAATTTCTACAAGAAGAAGAAAAACTACGAGGCGGCTGAGCAAAGGTACAAAAATGTCCTAGAGAACTACTCCGACACCGAGTACGTGGAAGAAGCAAGGAAACTTCTCCTAGAGACTCAGGGGAAGTTGTCAGAGCAATCATCCTAAGATCTTTTCTGAAAATGCCGTCAGAGAGCCCGGCGTATAAACCTAACGAGACGATTCCCGGTCAACGGTGCGCATAAATCCAGAACGTGCACGGCGACGATTCCATTTAAACAAAAACAGGGAAAGTAATGACGCATAGGCTCCTCTCATGTCTGGTCACGTTTATATTTCTTGCCTCCTGCGCGCCTTCTGACGAAGAAAAGATAAATCTCCTCATAGACAAGAGAATGAAAGCCTTTGAGCTCAAAGATCCAACAATATATTCGGAGTGCATATACGAAGATTACAAGGTAATTTCAGAGGAAGAAATAACTGACAAGGAGAAGCTGGTGAACAGATTCTCAGATCAAGTATCCGCCGTTGATGCAATATCATTTGGCGAACCCAAAAGATACATATACATCAACAGACAGAATGCAAGAATATTGCTAATCTCTTCCATTAAATTAGAGATAGATGATAATTCGATAACACATAAATCCAAAGAAGTTATAAATGTATCAAAAGTCTTGGGAGAATGGAAAATAACCAGGGAGTCTGAGCTTAACCTGCTCAGTGAAACTATGATTCTTGAAAACTAGCGGTTAACCGAATTTCTTTTCAATATCTTCCTGCTCCTCTTTGCACTCTATGCAAAGAGTAGTCTCCGGTCTTGCAATCAGTCTCTGCTCCGAGATCTCTTCCTCACACACTTCACATATTCCATAAGAACCGTTTTCAAGCCTGGCAAGCGCGTCTCGTATTTTCCGAAGCAGCTTCCTTTCTCTGTCTCTTTCCCGCAGTTCAAGGACCCTGTTTGACTCCGACAAAGCCCTGTCGATGGGATCAGGAAAGGAATTAGACCCCTTACTCATCCTATCTACTGTGTCGTAAGCAACACCCAGTATTTCGGACATCTTATGAATAAGGATAGTTCTGACCATTTCCCTAGTTTCTGCCTTCATGCCAACTATTATATATGATTTTTTGTAAATTTGACCAAGAGTGATAAATATAATCCCCGAGGAAATTGATTATACGCCAGTGCCTAGAATGAAGAGACTTACCATTGAGTTGTCCAGGAAAATGGTTGCACCTGTTTCAGACCTGCTCATGGGCCTTGAAGCAGGCGCTGTAAGCGAGGTGCAAAGAGACAACGAAAGACCTTTAATTCATGCATATTTCAAGGAAAAAACAAATATCCGGGAAATCATAATAGCGGTAAAGGAGTTCTCGACTCTTTTTGATAAAAACGCCGGATCTTTACTGTTTACAACTCGATACATAGATCAATCGGACTGGGAAGGATGGAAATCCTATCTGAAACCTGTAAGAGCAAGTCGCCGTATAGTTATCAGACCTCCTTGGGAAAAACATTACAAGGCTGAACAACAAACCAGGGTAGTTGAAATAAATCCGGCAACCGCTTTTGGCACAGGACATCATGAAACAACAAGAATATGTATAAGCTATCTGGATGAAATTATCCAAGAGTCTCCAGGGTGTTCCGTTCTTGATGTTGGGTGCGGAAGCGGTATTCTGGGAATCTGCTCAGTTAAGTTGGGGGCGACAGTCTCGTTTTGCGCGGATATTGATTTTGACGCTACAAAAGAAACCATCTCAAATTCCGCAAAGAACGCAACTTCCGATAAGGTAAAAGTCTGGTGTGGTTCTGTGGACTGCACGCGAAAAAAATTCGATGTGATTGTTTCAAACATATCCAAGGATATCCTTATCTCAATAAAAGACAGTTTAAGAGAGAGGCTGCTCCCTCAAGGTCATCTTATAATGTCTGGAATACTGGAAGATGAAAAACGTGAGATAGCAGATATATATGAAAACTCGGGCTATGGTATGGTCAGCGCAAAAACTGATGGCAACTGGGCCGGAATGCTTTTCAGACTGAAGAAATCGGCGGAGCCCACAAAATGAATTCCTTTAAAACTATAGAGTGGCAGAACAACAAGGTTCTGATGATTGACCAGAGAAAGCTTCCAGGCAAGGAAGTTTATATTGAATGCACAACGTTTGAGGAAATAGCGGAATGCATCAGAGATCTGGTTATCAGAGGAGCTCCCGCAATAGGAATAGCGTCCGCAATGGGAATGGCTCTCGGTGCCATGAGTATCAGCGACGATTGTTCCTACGAAGACTTTACAAAGCGAATGAAGACCATATCTGAGCACCTAGCTTTGACTCGTCCGACAGCAGTAAATCTGTTCTGGGCTATTGACAGAATGAATAGATTGATTTCTGAGTGCCGAGACAGAGAAGTGAAAGAAATCAAGAATCTGCTTAAAACTGAAGCAATTAACATACAGAAAGAAGACCTGATAACATGCATCCGGATCGGGGAGAACGGAGCAGAACTCATAAAAGACAACTCTGTTGTCCTGACGCACTGCAACGCTGGAGGACTTGCCACCGCGGGCCATGGAACAGCTCTCGGGGTAATAAGATCGGCTTTTCTGCAAGGCAAGAACATAAGCGTAATATCATCGGAGACAAGACCGGTTCTCCAAGGAGCACGACTCACTACATGGGAACTTGAGCGGGATGGTATTCCAGTCCGTCTGATAACCGACAGTATGGCCGGACATTTGATGAGCAGAGGTATGGTAGATTCGGTTTTGGTAGGGGCTGACAGAGTAGCCTCAAACGGAGATATAGCGAACAAGATAGGAACTTACTCCCTATCTATCCTCGCCAAGCATCACAACATACCATTTTACGTAGCCGCACCTACTTCAACTATAGACGGCAAATGCTTAAGCGGAGAGAAGATCATTATTGAGCAGAGAAACCCAGAAGAGGTAACACACATGGATGGAAAGCAGATAAGCGCTCAAGTAAATGCCATCAACCCCGCATTTGACATAACCCCGGCTGACAACATTGAATGTCTTATAACGGAAGTCGGTTTATTTAAAAAGCCCTACGAGAAATCTCTCAGCGGTATTATAAAGAAAAATCAGTAATCTCCTCTTTCGATTTCCTCCTGAGCTTCAATGCTCAGTTTCGTAAAAGGCATAGCAATGAGCCTCTCTTCCCCTATTTTCTCCCCGGAAATTTCACAGAAACCGTACTCTCCGGTTTCAATTCTCTTCAAAGCATCATCTATCTGTGCCAGCTTGATGCGTTCTCTATTTGATAGAGTAAGAGCAAGCTCCCTCTGCCTGTCTTCTGATGCGTGGTCATAAAAATCCCCGACATTGAAACGCAGATGATCCGATTCTTCTTTTATAGATTTGGTTACGTCTTCAAGTAGCTTTCCTCTCATTTCCTTTAGCATAACCGCCATATCATTAAGAAACTTCTTGGTATATTTTTGGGGATTGGTCTTCCGTCTTGGCTTTACCTTGGCAGAGGTCTGTGTAGAAGATTTTTTTCTGAGAGCTTTTTTTTCAGGTTCTTTTTTCTTTACTCTGGGCACGTTGACTCCTCTAGCGATCAAAATTCAAACCCTATTAAGGGTAAATTAAAATAAAACCATTATTCCTTTTGTCAATACCATTTATTATCGATATTTCAACCTATTTAATCTTGCTATATTCTGTGTTTTATTGATAATACAATTCGCAATTTTAATCTTTCCCAAATGAAAAAAAGATCTAATACCAGAGATGCTTGGGCAACCAAGACAGGACTGATCTTAGCCATGGCAGGCAATGCCATAGGTCTCGGCAACTTCCTCAGATTTCCCACGCAGGCCGCGGAGAACGGAGGAGGCGCCTTTATAATTCCATACTTCATAGCGTTCATTATGATAGGAATTCCAATTATGTGGATGGAATGGGGGATGGGTAGATACGGAGGGTCTCGAGGACATGGAACAACCCCTGGAATATTTAACCTTTTCTGGAAAAGCCCTGTTTCTAGAACTCTCGGTGTTATAGGACTCTGGATACCTCTTGTCGTAACAATTTACTACGTTTACATTGAGTCTTGGACACTGGGATACGCCCTGCACTTCCTGCTTGGAACCAACCCCGGTCTTGACCCGCAGCAAGTCTCAAACGCTACGGAATACGTAAAACCTTACAGCAGTTTTCTCTCCGACTATCTCGGCATGGGAGATGGGGTATTCCTTACCCCTTCCAGAATGGCTATCTTTGCCTTCGTAATTACAATCGCCGCAAACTTCTATGTAATGCTGAAAGGAATATCGGGAGGTATAGAGGTATTTGTTAAGTATGCCCTTCCTCTGTTTTTTGTTCTCGCATTGGTGCTCTTGTTAACAACTCTTAGGCTTAAAACTGACCATGGAACGGCAATTGATGGACTTAACTTTCTCTGGAATCCAGACTTTGAAACCCTAAAAAACCCGAAAGTATGGATAGCGGCGGCAGGACAGATATTTTTCACTCTAAGTTTGGCCTTCGGGGCAATAATTGCGTACGCGTCTTACATAAAAAGTGACGATGACATAGCTCTAAGCGGCCTGACTTCGGCAACTCTTAATGAAACTGTAGAAATAATTCTCGGAGGCTCTATAGCCATTCCCGCCGCTGTAGCGTTCTTTGGAGTTGCGAGCGTGGTAACGATAGCGCAGTCAGGAGCTTTCAGCTTAGGATTCATAAGCCTTCCAGCCGTGTTCAGCAGCATTTCTGGAACTCTGGTAGGAATTGAGATGGGAAGAATCTTCGGATTTATGTGGTTCTTTTTACTGTTCTTCGCCGGTATGACTTCATCTGTAGCTATAGCCTATCCAATAGTGACTTTTTTTGAGGATGAATTCCGCATGTCCAGACAAAGAGCAGTTGTATACACTATGCTGATAATAATCGTAAGCGTACTACCCGTGATACTTGTAAGTCAGGTGCTTGACGAATGGGATTTCTGGGCTGGAACTATAATGCTCGTCGTATTTGGATTTATTGAAATAGTAATGTTCATGTGGGTATTCGGGTCAGAAAAAGCATGGAAGGAGATAAATTCTGGTGGACTTATAAAGATCCCCCGTATCTTCTATTACATATTAAAATACGTAACGCCGTTTTTCCTTCTGATACTAATGACATGGTGGGGGTACAGCAGTCTTCCTTCGATAATAGGAGCAACTAGCTGGAATATCTGGTTCGCTAGACTGTACATCTTGGGACTGTTTATCTTTTTGTCAGTTATGGTTTATATTGCCGGTAGGAGGGAAAGATAATGGATTTGCCCGCCGCGCTACTAATGTTTATCTCTTGGGGAAGCGTCTTGTGTCTTCTCTTCTTCTGTCTAATAAAATTCTATAGAAAATAACATCCCGTAACTTAGGTCAACCAACAAATCCTGACCCTTTAGTGAAGAATGCAGATTAACTCCGTTCCGTTTCTTCATGAAAAACCTTTTCGGGTTTTCCAAGGCGGAAAATCCTTACTATATCTTCAAGCTGATGCAACAGGAACAAAGTCAGAGCAAGCGACGTAGCGAAAAGAACTAGAGGGTTACCTCCTATTATCGCTATCAGGACTAATATAGCCGAATAATAATTCCTTCTGCCTAGGGGGCGAAGATGCGCAAGCAGCTTTCTCAGAACAGAAAGTTCTCGGGGATTAATGTGCTTATCAACTTCAAAGTAGGCAACCAGACTGCCCGAATTTGTATACTTTATAAGAAAATAAAATGACCATATCAGAAACAGAATGAAAACAATGATGTTATAGCTTCCAAGTATAATAGCGGCAGTGCTTCCGGTTTGAAGGTAATATCCGACAGGGACTCCTACAAGAAAAGAAAGCACAGTGAACTGGTCACTTATAGTATCGACCCACTGTCCCTTCTTCGTTTCCATAAGCTTTATTCTAGCGACTTCCCCGTCACACCTGTCAAGAACTGTTGCAGCCTGCATGAAAAGGGCTCCCAGCACTGGATGACCAAGAGCGTAGAATGGTCCAGAAAGCACTCCGATCAGGTTAATCAGAACACTCACAGCGTTAGGCGTAAGAGATGTTTTTGCCAGAAGTTTGCTTAGAGGAAGAGAGATTCTGCCATTTATGTTTCTGGCTATCCAGCCAGTAGCAGTTTTACCCACACGGGAAAAAAGGATTCTTTCTGCTTCTGTCTGAGATTCCAGAGTATCTGAAAGACGGCACCAATATTCACTGTCGGTACTGAAGGTTCTTATACATTGTTGTGTTGCTTCTTCGCCAAGCCAAGCATCAAGTCCGTCAGCAGAAAGAACCGCAGAAACTTTTGTGGAGCTTACGGAAAAAGCGCCTAGCACACTGCCCCCCTTACCCAAATATCTGTTCACATAACCAGTATCCTGGTTTACGCCAACAACGGGGTCAGCATCCTGGTCAACAAGTACAGAGAATTCATCTTCTTGACAAACCGATGAATCACGAATGAATTTCTCAAGGGAATAGGAATTCGCAATAACAAGAGAAGATTCCAGAACAAGCACTCTGCCCGGACCTGTTGTCACTTGCTCCCCCGGCAAAATCCAGTCTATGTCAGATGTAATCCTAGAATCATCTACGAGAAGGTTTTTCAGAAAACCTGCGTTATCGGTAATTATGTGGAATTGTTCAATCCCTACACGTTGACAATTGATGATGATTCTTTTGAGCTGCGGGACGTGCGCTACCGATTTGCTCGGATACTTAGAAAGGTCCTCACCATTTGCTCCCGTACCGGAGCAAAATACAATAGCGTTTTTCATGGCAGATTATTCGGAGGAGTCCACAACTCTAAGAAGATTTAGAGTACGATATTGCCTTTTCAAAAATCTGTTAGCCTGTTTTCTCGCTCTGAAAAGATCCAATGGACAATCAACATCCATCCAGTAAAGATCGCCTATATCAAGGGGTTTAATCTTATAACCCTTGCTTATAAGCCTGTGCAGCGAGGAAATGTACCATTTCCCCTCGGCACCAGGATTCCTCATCTCTTCCTCAACAGCTCTTTTAAGCAGTTCAACCCCCATATCCCTAAACACTCTTATGCCAACGGATTCAGCAGACACATCGCTGTTCGATATATCCTTGCTGATTTTCGTAATCCTGCCGTCGTCAACGACAACTTTCATGTCCTCCTTTTCATACCGGGACCTCTCTTTTATAGGAAGACAGATTTTTTCGTCCTTTACAGAAAGTACTTTTTCTAGAACGCTAATCTCGTAAACATCATCTCCGTTCATAACAACTAAATCTTCATTGAATTCGCTTCTAGCTATCCACAGAGACACAAGACTATTGGTAGACTGATAGAATGGATTATAAAGAGTGTTGATCCTCATCCCCAGGCCGTCATAGCTTCTCAGGAAATCTTCCACTCTCTCAAAACCAAACCCCACAACGATCACGACTTCGTTTATACCGCAATCCCTTATAAGATTTATCTGGTGTTCGAGGATTGATATGTTTCCAATGTCAAGAAGACACTTGGGCTTGTCATGAGTATAGGGGTATAATCTAGTCCCCCTACCGGCTGCAAGTATTATAGCTTTCATAAATCAGACTTTATAAATAGAAAACCACGCACCCACCATAAAGCGGCATCTATACTTTTAGAAAAAAGAATACGAAGTACAAAAAGAGTTTTAACACTCTACAAAACTTTCTGAAATTCTAATGTAACTATAGGGATTGGCTATGTCAATCAAACATTCAATCTGCAATTTTATACAGAATTTGACAAAATATGGAGATATTAACCATCGGTTGCGAGTTTAAGATCGTTAATTTCAGATTTTATGCCTATTATATTGTTCATCTCATCAACGTATATAAGCTTGGGCATATGTTTTTTACTCTGTTCTTCGTCATAGATAGCAAAATCCGCTATTATAAGGCAGTCTCCTTCTCTTGCAAGATGTGCCGCAGCACCGTTCACACAAACTGTGTTTGAATCTCTAGCACCCTCAATCACGTAAGTTGAAAAACGGTGTCCGTTGGTCAAGTTGAAAATGTGAACCTCTTCATAAGGAAGGAGGTCCGCCGCATCCATAAGATTTCTATCAAGCGTAAGACTCCCTTCATAATGCAGTTCGGCATCAGTGACCGTAACCCTGTGTATCTTTGACTTCAGGAGTATTCTTTGCATTGTCAACCTCTTAAAGCACCCTGTTATCAATAAGCCTAGTATTGCCAAGCCTCACAGCCAGCGCCACTAAGTCGCCCTTTACAGCTCTTTGCCGGAGTTCAAGGGTTTCCGGGTCTCTTATCTCAGTATAATCAATATCATTAATTTGTGCCATACGCAATACCATATCAGCTTCAGCTAGCAGAATTTTACAGTCATCACAACCACTTCTGAACTTTTTAGCAACTTCGCTCAGAGCTTTGTTCACCTCTGCAGCCTTGGTTCTCTGGTCTGCGCTCAGGTAAGCGTTTCTTGAACTCATAGCAAGTCCGTCCGGTTCCCGGACTATGGGCATTTCCACTATTTCGATATCCATATTAAAATCCCGCACCATTTTCTGGATAATTTTAAGCTGCTGATAGTCCTTTCTTCCGAATACGGCAAAATCTGGACGAACTATATTAAACAACTTAAGCACAACCGTCGCTACCCCGTTAAAATGTCCCGGTCTGAAGGGACCGCACAAACAGTCCCCTAGATTTCCCACTGAAACCGTGGTTCCAAATCCGTCAGGGTAAATGTCACTTATGTCTGGATAAAACAGATAGTCCACTCCACAACCCTTGAGTTTTTTAATATCACCTTCGTAGTCCCTTTCATAACGATCAAAGTCTTCCCCTGGTCCGAACTGCGTGGGATTGACAAAAATACTTGCAACCGTTACTTCCGCCCTTCTCACAGACTCCTCCAGAAGACTTACATGTCCCCGGTGCAAAGCTCCCATAGTGGGTACAAATCCAAGTTTCTTGCCCGCTTTTCTGCAAGCATCAGAAACCTCTCTCATCTCGCAAGCGCGGTTAAGTACGAAAAGCGGTCTCGCACTACTCATAAGAATGTTCCTTCAAAGGGAACTTCCCTTTTTTCACGTCTTCCACGTATTTTCTCGTAGAATTGGATATTGTGTCTGCAACCTTAGCGTATTTTTTGACAAACCTGGGAAACGGCCCAGGCGTGAGACCTATCATATCATTCACAACAAGTACCTGACCATCGCAAAACGCCCCGGAACCTATTCCTACAGTCGGCACCTTTACGCTCTCAGTAATATCTTTGGCCACCGTCGATAAGACGCTCTCAATAACCACCATGAAAGCACCTGCTTGCTCACAGGATCTAGCAAGATCAACAAGCTTCTCGCTTTCACCCGGAAGACCTCCTTGTATCTTGTAACCGCCCATTATATGAACGGACTGCGGACAAAGTCCTATATGAGCAACAACCGGAATTCCAGCTTTCTGGATTCTATACACTGTGTCAACATACGCATCGTTAATCTCAAGCTTAACAGATTCCGCTTGTCCTTCCTTTAGAAGTCTCCCTGCGCTCTCTACAGCATCCTCGGGAGATTTCTGATAGGAAAGAAAAGGCATGTCTGAACACAGATGGGCCCTGGCCATACCCCTTGAGACAATTTTAGTGTGATAAATCATTTCATCCAGCGTAACGGAAAGCGTATTTTCAAGACCCTGCACCACATTGCCGAGAGAATCCCCGACCAGAATCACATCCACTCCTGCCGCGTCAACTATAGCGGCAATTGTAGAATCATATGCCGTTATCATGGCGATTTTCTCGCCTTGCTCCTTCATCTTGCGAAAATCCGTCGTTCTAAGTTTTTTCATGGCGCAATTCTCTACCTAGTCTGAAATTACCTGAAATCACTCAACATATATGCTGGACGCATACCCCCGCTTTCTCAAAGCCACGCGAAGTCTCTCAGCATCCTTCCTTTTCTTGAACCTGCCTATTCTCACTCTGTAATAAGTATTCCCCTCAAAGGCGAAAGATTCCACTCTTACATCCTCGTCCGTAACCCGCGAAATACCTTTTTTCATTTCATAGGCCTTTGTTCGGTTGCTAAAAGAACCGACCTGAACTGTATAGAGCGAAATGAAAAGACTTTCCGACCTTTTTGAGGGCGTAGAGAGAACCTCGATTCTTACATCCGCAACACCTCTTTTAATAAGTCCTATAGACTTTGCCGACCCATAGGAAAGATCTATCACTCGGCCACTTATGTAAGGACCTCTGTCATTTATTCGCACCTTCACTTTTTTACCATTATGAAGATTGGTAACAAGTACGACCGTGCCAAAAGGAAGTTCCTTGTGTGCGGCTGTATAGGCATATCTGTTAAATATCTCACCGTTTGCCGCTCTATTTCCATGCTCTTTGTCTCCATACCAGGAAGCCTTGCCGTACTGCACCTTATCTGTCGACGCGGGTCGAGGTAAATCTTTAATCTTGAAGTTCGGCAAACCCGGAAAAGGAAAACAACTGATAGGAAGAAATATTGCCAGAATGGCAAATCTTACCCAGATCATGAAACTTATTTTACCACAACGCATATAGACATGGATAGCAGCACCCTAACAATGGTTCTGTCTACCGCAATCTTGAGATTACAAACATTTGTAATAGAATAGTGCCAGTAAAAAAACAGGCAGATAGAATGAAACGGCCGGATTATAATTTCCCCCTGATAAACCGACTTCCTCCTTACGTACTTGGCGCAGTAAATCAACTAAAGCACCAGGCACGTGCCAAAGGAGAAGATATAATTGACCTCGGCATGGGAAATCCTGATCAAGCTACTCCAGACCACATAGTGGAAAAACTCCGTGAAGCGGCAAAAGAGCCGAGAAATCACAGATACTCAGCATCGGCCGGGCTGCCTAAACTTCGTCTAGCAATAACCGACTGGTACAGGAGAAAATACGATGTTGACCTTGATCCGGATTCTGAAACTATAGTTACAATAGGTTCAAAGGAAGGCATATCCCATTTAATGCTTTCGGTACTTTCTCCAGGAGATATAGCCATAGTTCTCGACCCTACCTATCCTATACACAGTTATTCCGTAATCATAGCGCGAGGAGACACATACAGTTGCCCTATTGGAAAGAAAGAAGATCTTATAATATCAATAGAGAAGGCTATAAAAGAAGTATGGCCAAAACCCAAGGTCTTGATTCTGTCTTTTCCCAACAATCCTACCACAGAGATTGTAGATATAGATTTCTTCGAGAAAATATGTGATCTAGCCCGGGAAACAGGTCTCATAATAGTCCATGACTTAGTATACGCCGAGCTTTGTTACGATGGGTACAAAGCTCCAAGCATAATGCAGGTAAAAGGGGCGAAGGATGTCGCAGTGGAGTTTTATTCTCTATCCAAAAGCTACAATATGCCCGGCTGGCGTGTCGGCTTTATGGTAGGAAATCCAGAGATTGTTTCAACGCTCAAAAGAATAAAAAGCTATCTTGACTACGGAATATTTCAGCCGATACAAATATCCGCGATTACCGCTCTAAACGGTCCCCAGCAATATGTGGAACAGATAAGAGAAACCTACAGGTCCAGAAGAGATAAACTGATTGAATCATTTGCAAGGGCTGGATGGGAAATTCCGAAACCGAAAGCGACTATGTTTGTATGGGCAGAAATACCAGAAGAATTTGCGGAAATGGGATCACTTGAATTCTCGAAACTGCTTATAGAGAAATCCAAAGTTGCTGTATCCCCTGGAATAGGATTTGGGAACCATGGAGAAGGATATGTAAGGCTCGCGCTTGTTGAGAATGAGAATAGAATAACTCAGGCGGGAAGGGGGATAAGGAAACTTCTCCAGGGTATTCACAATTACTAGAAGGCCTGCCCTATGCTTACGAAAATCTTGAACCTATCGTCTCTCTCCTCATCCTCAGGATTCAGAAGGTAGCCGAAATCCGCTCTGATCGGCCCTATGATGGTATGGTATCTCAGTCCTGCGCCGGCAGCATATTTAAGATCAGAAGTATTAAAACCGAAGCTTTTCGGATAAACGTTTCCGTAATCAAAGAAAAATACAGCCTTAAGATTACCGAAAAGCCCAAATCTGGCTTCAGTGTTGCCCACCACCATAGAATTACCTCCAAGGGGTTCCCGGTCCGAATTAAGCGGACTCAGAAGCTGAAAGGAATACCCTCTCATGCTTGTGCTGCCCCCGGCAAAAAACCTCTTGAAGATCGGTATGTCAATAGAGTCGGTTTCTCCAAGTGTGCTTATATTTCCAATTGTTATTCTTTTCCCAAAAACAACTCCGGAAACATTTTTGTAGTATTTCAACTCTGCCAGGAACTTCAAGTAATCGGTGCGGTTTGAACTGAGGGTCTGAATTGGTTTTTCCATTAGGAGAAATAGCAGTATTCCATTGGTGGGATTTATAAAGCTGTCGGTCAAGTCATACTCAACCCCAAGATCAACAAACGTTATGAAAATATTGTCTCGGGCAGATTCAATCGGCGTTCTGACCACCTGAGATTCTATATTAGCGTATAAAATGTTTAGGGAACTAAAAACCGTAAGATGGTCAAGGAAATCTTTGGAAATTGTGTTTTTGAAATCAAAACTTTCCCCTTTATATCCTGGAAAATCATCTCTTCTCACATCAGCAAAAAAAGTCAAAGTGGAATTTCTGCCAATTATGTGGGGTTGTGCAAGCTCGGTATTGAGACCCCGGGTTAGAGATGAATAACTTGAAATAACCCGCAGCGTCCTTCCGCCGTCAAGAAAATTTTTCTGACTCCAAGATAACTGCGCCCTCAAGTTATCCTCGGTAGCGTATCCGAAACCCAATTTTATTTTCCCGAGTTTTCTTTCTGTAACGCTATACGTAGTCTGAACCTCAAATTTTTCTTCGCCATATTCAGTATCCGCTATAACGGAGTTAAAAAGTCCTGTTCCGAAAATATTCGCTTGGGTTTTCTGAATTTTTCTAATGGAAAACAACTCTCCTTTTTCATGCTCTATCTCTCGCTCAATAAGTCCGGTTGCAATTTGGGAATTCCCTTTGAATATTACGTTGCCGAAATAATACTCTTGCCCTGGATCAATGATAAATTCGACTTTAACTTCTTCGCTCCTCAGATTTACAATCGCTTCGGATTTTATATGCGCTAAAGGATAGCCCTTTTCGGAAAATATATTCTCAATAACAACTTTTGATTTCTGGTAATTTATCTGCGAAAAGGGTTTTCCTTCGTGAAGAAGGATTTTCTCAGCAATCTCTGAAGCGTAATCATGAGGATAATTCCCAAGAACCTCTATATTTATAGTTCTTACTATTACAGGATCCCCCTGGTCTACTGTTATTTCTATATCCACTTTCCGGTTCTCATCCCAGAAATTCAGCGTATAGGTTATGGTGGAACTGTAGTAACCATGCTCCCTGAGAACTTGTTCTATCCTTTTTATATCATCTTCAAAAAATTCGTTGTTAAATTCTGGTTTCTTTCTCCAAGGTCTTCTCGAGGGAAAAGAAGTGATCATAGAATCTTTTATTTTCTCGATTTTTACATCTTTTAACCCTTTTATCCTGATACCGGATATAAGGACCGTTTCCTTCCGGTCAGTTTCCTGAGCACTAAGTTCGAAAGACAAAAAAAGAAAAAAAAGAAAAAAAATGAAGCACTTGGAGACACGGGAGAATTGACACGGGAAACCGCTGTTTCCCCTGCCGTAAAGATAGGAAGATACAGGACTGTCGATTTGCATCAAAATTGATAAAGATACCCTGAAAAAATCATGCGGGTCAGAAACAATACAGACGTTTTAGCTATGTAGAAATGATAACCACATTTACATGAAAATCACATCTAAACAAAGTCCAAGACTCAGAGACCACCCAAAAAGATCGTTATACATAACGTGTTAATATGATATTATCTTTCAAAGGTCGCTAAGCTATGGAAATCTTGCCGCTTATTGTTTTTGTTCTAATGGGATTTTTTGCCGGCACATACATATTGGGAACTTTTTTCTCCTTGATTTTCATGCAATTACCAAAGGTTTTCAGATTAAGAGCCAGTGAAAGTTCCAATATAACTTTAGAAAAGCTTATACACCTGATTATAGAAACCGTAGGGTGGTTTCTGCTTATTCTCTCTCTTGTATTCCTGGTAGACAAATACCTGACTGATTATAAGAAGCTTTTCTTCTGCGGCATGTACGTGGCTCTGGCTTTCCATATAGGAACTCTGTTAAACCTCTACAGAAAACCTTCATAAAGAGAAAGTCCCTTTTCTAGCGGTTTCTACGAATCTCAGATACTCAAGGATGAATGCTTGTTTTTACAAATTACTATTTTTTTTGCACTGAGAAATTGTTATCGATAAACATCTGCTTTGCAGGATCTCCTGGGTCACCCCTGCGTTTGCGACGCAGATCCTTCGCAACTTTTTTTTCCAGAATCGGTTTATGTACGTATTCAATCTCTATAGTTTTCTTTTTAGGATTCAGATTCGCAATTACAAATGTTTCAGATAAATCCCATGTCAGCACTTCGTAAGAAAACATCCTCTCCCGCTTAAAAGTACCGCCGAGGATATCTACTAGGTTCCCAAAAAGTTCGTTCTTCGCTAATGTAAAACTGCTTTCATCTTTAAAACTAAACAGAATAGAACTTGACATTAGTTTGTTTTTATAAAACTCAAGTCGGGTTTCATGTCTAGGCGGCGGTTCGAGAATAACACCTGCTATCGAACCGTCCAAGATAATTTTTCTGAGATTGTTCGAGTACTTGTTGTCAGAAACAAGTTTAACGCTGGAAGAATCTATTAGATTAATAGCGTCTTTCCTTGAAGTACCGAATTCAAAACCATGAGGAACTCTGATATCCACTTGGCTTCCATCAACAGAGAGAGGAAAGAGAACACAAGCTGAGAAAAAAAGCGTCAGACAAACTCTCGCACAGTACATAAGTTTTCCTTTGATATAAATAGCTTAAGCCCGTAGTATAGTTTGGAATTCTAACTATTTTATACCAACTTGTTAAACATGATACGGTGACACTGTAATGAAAACGATCATAGGAATAATCGGAGCGGCAAATGCGAGTGAAGAGGAGAAGAAGATCTCAGAAGAGGTAGGTGTTCTTATAGCCAGAAGAAAATGCTTTCTGCTCTGTGGAGGAATGGGAGGAGTCATGGAAGCCGCGTGCCGTGGAGCAAAATCAGCTGGGGGCACCACAATCGGGATTCTCCCTGGTACAAAACCCTCTTGCGTAAACAGTTTCGTCGACATACCTATAGTTACGGGAATGGGGGAAGCAAGGAATGTGATAGTGGCAAAATCAAGTCATTCAATAATCGCGGTCGGAGGCAGCTTTGGCACCCTGTCCGAAATATCGTTCGCACTTAAGTCAGAAATTCCCGTTATCGGTCTTGACACCTGGGATGTCTCTAAGAAAATTATCAAGTCTACAAACCCTGAAGAAGCAGTCGAAATAGCCTTTGAGTTATCTTCCCTTAGAGAAAAAACTGGATAAATCCCCAAAACCTTAAGAAGAAAAATGACAGCAGAAGAAATAAAAACTTATATAAGATGCGTTCCCGATTTTCCAAAAGAAGGGATAAATTTCTATGATATAACCACCCTTGTTAAAAACGTCGAGGCTTTTCGCAGGTCAGTGGATATGATGGCGGAAATGCTTATCGAAAAAGATATAACCTCTTTTGTCGGACCTGAGAGTCGCGGTTTCATTTTCGCTTCCGCTTTATCCTACAAGCTCGGAAAAGAACTTGTTCTGGTAAGAAAACCGGGCAAACTGCCTAGTACAACCATAAGCGTTTCATTTGACCTTGAGTATGGAAAGGACGTTTTAGAAATTCACGAGGACGCAATAAACGAAACAAGCAGGGTAGTAATCGTTGACGACCTTCTTGCAACAGGAGGAACCGCACAGGGTACTGGACGTCTTGTAGAAGAGCTAGGTGGCAGCATAGCGGGATACCTTTTTCTCATAGAGCTTGAAGAGTTAAAGGGAGCCGAGGCGCTTTCCCCATACCCAGTCTGGTCCGTACTGAAAATGCCGGGGTGATAATTGAGAAGTATAAAAATTGCAGTCAGCTCAAACAAAGATAGCTTATATAAAATTTTGATTGGCCAAGGTCTTCTTGACCGAATTGCCGGCGACTTGGCTGAAGCCGGCATAGCTCATTCCCACGCTCTAGTAACCGATTCAAATGTAGCAGAGCTTTATGGAACCGATCTTCTAAACAACCTTAAAGAGTCTCTGAACCAAGTCAGTATGATTTCGTTTCCTGCGGGAGAACAAAACAAATCTAGAGAGATCAAGTCCTTCATAGAAGACAAAATGCTTGAATCGGGATTCGGCAGAGATTCTTCGGTTATAGCGCTTGGCGGAGGAGTCGTTGGAGATATTGCGGGATTTGTAGCAGCCACTTATATGAGAGGGATTCCCTGCATTCAGGTGCCTACGAGTCTAGTCGCGTGCGTTGACAGTTCCGTTGGAGGAAAAACCGCTGTAGATACTCCTCATGGTAAAAACCTGATTGGAGCTTTTTACCAACCATGGCGAGTGTATGTGGATACATCCACCCTAAAAACCCTCGGACCGAAGGAGGTTGCAGAAGGGCTAGCTGAGATAATCAAATATGGCGTAATAAAAAGTTCGGATCTTTTTGAGTATCTAGAAGCAAACATCGAAAAAATCTATGAGTTCGACGATCTGACGCTCCTTTACGTAATAGAAACAAGCTGCAGGATCAAGGCAGAAGTGGTTCAAAAAGATGAAAAGGAACAAAATCTGCGGAAAATCCTTAACTTCGGTCACACGGTCGGCCATGCGATTGAACAACTTTCTGACTATACGATCTCCCACGGAGAAGCAATCTCCACGGGAATGGTAATTGAGGGAAAGATCGCTTTGGGCGAAACAGGATGGAGCAGGCAGGAACAAAAAAGGCTCATTTCCCTTCTACAGAGGGCGGGACTTCCCACTGAGCCACCCCAGGATATAAATGCCGGGGAGATAATCGACGTCATGAAAATAGACAAGAAAGTCAGAAAAGGCAAAATAGAGATGGCGCTTCCTGAGTGTATGGGGGAAATGAAAAAAAATGGGGAAAGCTACGGAATAGAGGTAAGTGAACAGACTATAATCTCCGCTTTTAAACTCTGAATTGGAAAATGAAATTAACCGATTGCGTGGTGGACATCTCCCGGTTTTCTTTTCCAATCGGCAAAAAAAACATTTTCCACAGTGAAAAACCCCTTGTGCTTGAAATCGGTTTCGGAGAGGGGGAATTTCTCATAAATGCAGCACTGGGAGATAAGAACAGAAACTACGTGGGTTTTGAAGTCAAAGGAGGAAGATTCCTCAAAGCTGTACGTGCAACAGAAAAACTCTCCTTGGAAAACTTGAAATTTGTCCACGTTGAAGCTGAAATCGCTCTCAGACAGGTT
>RKRQ01000094.1 GCA_007571325.1 Candidatus Dadabacteria bacterium | reverse complement strand
CGAGACATATCCTTTTCAGAGTAGTGTAGCTCCTAAAAAAAGGTAGAAAGCAGTACCGAATATATCGTTGAACGTAACGAGAAATGGTCCCGATGATACTGCCGGGTCCATTTTTAGTTTATTGAGAACAAGAGGGCCTGCGACGCCGAGAAATGAAGTTGTAAGGGTTGCTCCGACAATCCCAGCAAATATTACAAGAAACAGTCTTATAAAATCAATTTCTGCGGTATTGAGAAGAATTCCTATCAGAGAACCCAAAATACCGCTTATAATACCAAGGACTAACCCTACTTTGAGTTCCGCCAGAAGAAGACTTTTTATTTGATTTATTACAAAATCGCCCGTGGCTATAATCCTAACTGTAACAGTATTCGTTTGAACTCCAACGTTTCCTCCAGTGGCCATTACTAGAGGTAGCAGAGCCGCAAGTATTATGAAATTTTCAAGAGTGGTCTGAAATTTCTGCATTATTATAAACGCCAGCAGCAGTTCGCCAACCAGAGCCAGCATTATCCAAGGTGCTCTCAGTCTCACGTTGTCGTATATGGAAGTGTGAACGGGATGCAGCCCCTCGCCGCTTATACCACCGAGTTTGTATATGTCTTCTCCCGCCTCTTCGGATATGACATCAAGTATGTCATCAGCGGTTATCCTGCCTAACAGCACTCCGGAATTATCTACCACGGGAAGTGATATTTCATCGTATTTCCTGAAAATTTTGGCCACTTCCTCCTGGTCCATGTTCGGAGTAAGTGTTACATCAACTGGATCCATGATCGTCCAAAGGGGTGAATCCGGTGCTGAGGTGGAGAGTTTAAGCGGGAATACTCTTCCAACAAGTCTTCCCGTCTCGTTAACAACATAGACCATGTGCAGATCTTCTACATCCTCTTCATCTTCCTCCTCGATCTTTTTTATCAGTTCAACGATTTCTCTTGAGGTGGCATCGTGCGGACTTTTGAGCACCTCAGTCTGCATTATCCCTCCTGCGGAATCCTCAGGGTATACCAGGAGTGGAGTCACATCCTTGCGTTCTTCTGGGTCCATGGTCTTGAGAACCATATCCGCCAGATATTCTGGCAGTTCCCCTATAAAATCAGCGGCGTCGTCTGATTCCATATCTTCTGCCATTGCGGTGATATATGTCTCCTGCAAAGGTTTCAGTATGCTTACGCGCTCTTCGGGGTTTAGTTGAAAGTAGACTTCGGATGCTACATCTGCGCCTATAGCCTCGATTATTAGATGTTTTTTTTCCTGTGAGGAAGCCTGTATTAGAGATGCTATTTCAGAAGGATGCATTGACTGAGTTATGCTTCTCACGGCATCCCAGTTTTCCTTGTTAAGAGCTCTGTCTATTCTCTTTACCGTTTTTTTTACGTTTACCGACATCACATTATCCTCGGAATGTATTTCCCAGCAGTAATGTTAAAACTTACCTCTGTATTAAAAATAAACAGAATTAAAATACAGTTTTTGGTATTGATTGCTACAAAAAACATGTTCAATTTCCCTTTTGGATCCGTGAGACTTTCTGTTGGAGGGAAATGATTTAAATAAAGTGCGGTGGAATCCGCTGTCAATCAAAGAGTTTTTCTAATTCTCAGATTGAACGCTACCAGCCGATTGTAAAGCCGTAATCACTTCTGAGCTGCGGACCGTCTAGATCCTGATAGAGAGGCAATCCTATCTCAACTGCCAGACGGTTGCCTGCAAAAAGGCCTTTTGACTTGTAGAGATTAAGTCCCACCAAGCCGTTAACAGTTCTCATGGAACTTAGATCCGCGCGGGCGGTAGGAACCATATTTGGGTTAAGCTCTTTATCTCTACCTTTTATTTTCTCTCTGAGTTCCGCGTCAACACGAAAAGACAGACTTGCCTGTTCGTTTAGGTTCCTCGCGACCCACACAGTAACTCCATACTCGTTGCCAAGTTTGTAGTCCTCGTCATTTTCCCCGAAGCGCAGTGTGCAATCCGATTGAAGACCCATCGACCATTCAGAATATTTTCTTACCCAAGTGAATGCCAGGATCGGGTCGTAAGTTCCCGAGCCGAGTTGCATCGGATAGGGAAGCTTCTGATTTTCTCCTGCAGGAGTATCAGACCGTTTTCCCGTATCTCCCGTGGGGAAATTTAATCCAAAGTTCAAATGAATTCTGTCCATTGAACGATGCGAATTCTTATCGTTTCCCTAATCATAGATATTAAGAAGCCCCAGCAGTTTAATATCTCCCAAACCTTGAGTTTCAACCTCAAACTTTGTGTTCATACGGTTGACATGGTTCATGGATTTTCTTACGTAAGACCCCATTCCCATCATGGTTAACCTGTCAGTAATCCAGTACATTAAACCGAACATATGCATTTGCATAGTCATATCAACGGGCGCTACCATGAAATCAGAGAGCACTTCAGCAGTGCTCAGATTATCCGTACCGTTTCGGTTCCCGTCCATTTTCATGAAACCGTAGCGGTAGGAAGTCATCCATTCTCCCGCTTTATGGGTATGGTCCCCCATGACTTGTATTGGGGCGTGATCGTCGGGAAAATGGATTTCATCCGCAAGCGAGATTCCGTGCAGAAAAAAAACTACTGACGCCACGGCGAAAAGCGTTGCTTTTCGCCGTGAGAATTCACAAGAAAATACTCTTTTCAGTGTAAAAACCTGTTACTTATTTTTCCGGGGCTTGGTTTTTTTCGCTATAAGCTTTTTCAGTTCCCTGCGGTCCGGATCTAGCAGCTCTTTTAAGTAATTGGCGTTCACCTTGGTTACTATTATATGACCAACTTCGGTATTAACAGATTCGTAGATCCCAAGTTTCATCATTCCCTGAGTTTGCAGCAGGTTGTCGTCCGTGGGGCTTACATAATGTACGAAATTCGTTTTGTAACGATGGATCAAAAACAAGTGAAGCAGTGTCGAGAGACGTCTCTGGCGAAGAGAGAGATCAAAAGTATTTTCATCTCTTACCGTCAGTATCTTTTCTCCCTTTCTGTCCTGCAGTATCTCGAATATAACGTCCGCCACCTTCTCACTCTTTTCATTCATAATATTAAGTTCAAGGACAAACGTTCCCACAGTGTGGGGCTTTAATTCAACGATGAAGTTATCGTCAACCTTGTAGTGCCTCGCCCAGGACTCAAGCCACTCTTCTAGAAGCTTTATGGAAACCTCTGTCTGAACCAAGTGCTGGAACTGCGTTGAGCCCTTACCCATGGCTTTTGTGGTTGCGGTTCTTCCAGAACTTGCCACAAGCGCTCCGTCCATGCGGGGTCCTCCGACATGGGTCTGGGGAGTTTTGTAAGGCGAATCTATGAGCCTAAGTCTTCTCTGTACGCGCGCCAAGGCGAGCATGCCGTCTTCTCGAAGCGCGGTCGCGAACTCTTCCGCCGCCATACCGTCTATCTGGTGACCTCCGTAGGTTATGAAATCAAACACGAAGCCCAGTTTTCCTATCTCTTCGGGAAATTTCTTCATTTCCTCATCTGTCATTCCCGTTGTGTCCCAGTTAAAGGAAGGGGAGAGGTTGTAGGCCAGCATTTTATTGGGGTAAACCTTGTGAATGGCTTCTGCGAACTGCTTTGCATCCTCAAGGTCCGCTGTTTTGGTTTCCATCCAAAGCAGATCGGCGAAAGGCGCTACGGCAAGTGACTTGGCTATGGCGTATTCTATGCCTCCTTTTACCTGATAGTATCCCTCAGGCGTTCTTGAAATCTCAGGGTCCCACATATAGTCAATTCCCATGGAATCAGCTTTTGCCATCGCGTCTCTTGTCGATGCGGTTTTGGCAAACTGCTTCCACTGCTCTACAGTGATGTCGAATTCAATGCCTTGCTCAATGTTAAATTGCATGAGCTTTTCTATCGTTTCTCCAAATGTGCTCAGACCGGATTCTTCTTCCCATATTTCAACGAACTTGGTGACTATGGAGTCAAAACCGGTTTCGAGTTCCTGGGTGTCCCCCTTCATCTGCTCCACGGTTTCGTCTATAAGCGACGCTATTCCCGTTTCCTCAAGCCAAGCGTCGGTCTCCGCATAGGTTTGATCGCTTACTTTGTAGAGCTTGTGACCATTTATCTCCTTTACGCCCTTTTCGTTAATTCTTTTAAGAATTCCCAGGTAAGCGTTCTTGTAACTCGGGATGTTGGACTTTGTGGCTCCCAAGACAAATGGTTGGTCTCTCTCATCTCCGTTTCCGTCAAGAAGCGTTGCGGCTTCGGCATCGGTTCTCGAAACTATTATCCCGGGCACTTCCATTATATCGAGCTGAAATCTTGCCGCGTTCAGTCTTTTTATCTGTTCATCGGAAGGCGCCAGAACTTTTCCGCCCTGATGACCACATTTCTTGGTTCCGGGTTTTTGGTCTTCAATGTGATAACCGGTTACTCCCACTTCCACGAACCTGCGAATGAGATTTCTAACGTGGGCGTCGCCTCCGTGTCCGGTGTCTGCGTCCGCAATAATAAAAGGACTGTAATCAATCTCTGGAGTTTGCCGTCTTTCCTTCTCCGTCATTCTGGCACGGTTGTATCGCTGGTTCTTGTCCGCCGCCAGCAATGCCCTTACTATCGGAGCGGCTTCGTCGGGAACCTGGCTCAAGGGATAACTTGCTAGGTCTGCTCCTTGATCCTCGCTGATTGATCCCTTTGCCGACGTAGCCCATCCGCCAAGATATATGCCCTCTATTCCCTTTCTTTTCATCATAACGGCCTGGCCGGGCGAATACGGGCCGAAGGACGTTATCTGTTTTTTCTCGGCAAAAAGCTCTCGGAGTCTTTTGTAAAACGCCTCCGCAGCGTTTTTGGCTATTGAGTAATCTCTTCTTATAGTTCCTCTCTGCTCCACCACCTGGCGGGGGGAGTAAAGGCGGGTTATTCCCCGGAAGCGCGCGCTTGAAAAATATCTTTTCGTCTTCCTTATCTCAGACTCAAACTGACTCATGGGCATACTCTCCTAAAAAATAAAAGATTTTTGTTTTCTCCGGAAACCTAGATTACGAAATCAAGATTCTCGGTGATTCTCCTGTCCTTACCTGAAAACTCCGACATGTAGAGCTCAATTCTTTGGGCGGCCGTATCATGGTCGTGATTGTTAAGGTTGATATTGAGAAGGTCTATGTACCAAGGTACCTTCACTTGGTCAAGCACATAGGTTCTTACTATCTGTTTCGCTATAGGAAGGGTAGTAGGTTTAGAGATGTCATGAACGTCTCTGTCGCTTGCTTTCTGGAGTTTTTCATATTCTTCTTCAACAAGCCTTTCGAAAACCTCAACGGTAAACACATCGCCAGCCTTAAGTCCGGTCTCAGGGTCATCCTCGGTGAGTTTCGCTCCCTTGTGGACCCATTCCCAGAGTATGCTAAGCCTTATTTCTCCGGTCGCAGCGTCTTCCATCAGATAGAGAATGTCATCATTGCCGAAAAAATCCGCTGGTTTCAGCGCCGCGGCCTGAAAGCCTTGCCCGAACGCGTTTCCATATTGAAGTCCTACGCTAAGCAGGTTGCGCGCTCCCCTTATCGTTCTCGGAGCCGGTTCAAGAAGAGTCAAACCGTCCGCATCTTCCTGGGTATAAGTCAAAGGAGGAAATTCTCTCCCAAGCTGGTTTTCCTCGCCCACTTTTTCCCAGACGGGCCTTATTATATGCACCATCTTCCAGTGAGCCACCCATTTCCCGCTTGCTCCTTCCTGTTGTTCCCGCACCGCTCCCGCATAAGCTTTCTCCATGCTGCTCTCGACACCTTCTTTTGATCCCACCGGTATGTTTGGTTCCATGCCTCCCTGCCATAGCGCGAAGTTCCCGTTTATATCCGGCGTGTTAACGGCCCTTCTCACGCGGTCTTCATAATTCCTCATGTAACCGTATGTCATGGTTATTGATTCTATGTTAGGGTTGAGAAAATCCTTATCCCAAGCCATTGCGTCCGAGACGCTGTTTATGTAATCCCATCTACCGGTGTTAAATCCGACGAAATGTTTTCCCAGAGCGGCTCTTATCTCCATTAACTGAAATGTTTCCTCAAGCTGCTCTATGAGTACGTATACATTTATAGATCCTTCGGAAAGTCCCAGGTAGTCCTCAAGAGCGCTGAGCATCTCGTTCCAAAGCGCCGCTTCTTCCGCCGTCTGAATCTTGGGCAAGTACAGAACTATAGACGAATTTCTTTTCGCAAGTTCCT
>RKRQ01000003.1 GCA_007571325.1 Candidatus Dadabacteria bacterium | reverse complement strand
GAGAACCTGCCTTGAAGTACCCTGCCCTGCTCCGATAACTGTGCTCTCTATGTCGTTAACCTTTTTTACATACATAGGACAACTATAGCACAAAAAAGATATGGAAAAATTGCCGCAGGTAATATCCGTTTAATTAAGATATCGTGTCGTTTTTTACTAACAAAGAATGAAATTCTCCGTTTCGCATTTCTAAAAAATCCGTTTTTGTGTAGATTGATTAGCTACTGAGCCACAACGGTTCATCTTTATGAAAAATAGATCCAGTGGCCGGGCCCGTACGACTGGGGCTTGTGAACCCCGCTAGGCCCGGAAGGGAGCAACGGTAGCAATAACCTCCGTGCGTTATGGATACCTGGTCGCTGGTTTTGATATCATGGCATACAGAGTACTTGCCCGTAAGTGGCGTCCCCAGACATTTGAAGACCTTGTCGGTCAGGAATTCCCCGCAATTACCCTAAGAAATTCCATTGAATCCGGAAAAATAGCTCATGCGCTCCTATTCGCCGGCTCAAGAGGAACGGGAAAGACATCCACAGCAAGAATAGTCGCCAAGGCCATAAACTGCGAAAAAAAAGACAGCGGGGAGTATCCTTGCTCAACCAGCCAGTGCTCAAGTTGCGCTAGCATATCGGAGGGAAAATCGTTTGACGTGCAGGAAATCGACGCCGCTTCTCATACAGGAGTAGCCGATGTCCGTGAGATCATAGAAAGCGTAAAATACGCACCGGGTTCAGCGAGAAAAAAAGTCTACATAATCGATGAAGTACATATGCTCTCCCAGTCGGCTTTTAACGCCCTTCTAAAAATAATGGAAGAACCCCCGGAGCATGCGATTTTCATACTGGCAACTACAGAAGTGCACAAGGTTCCACAGACCATAATGTCACGCTGTCAGAGGTATGATTTTAAAAAAATACCTGTTGAAAAAATAAAAGAGGCCCTAGGCAAGATAACAAAGGCGGAAAAGATAGAAATCGATACAGAGACCCTCTACCTGATCGCCAGGGAGTCTGAGGGAAGCATGAGAGATTCGCTGAGTCTTCTTGATCAGTTAACAGTCTCTTTTGAAGACAAGATAACTCACAAGGAGGTAATAAGCCTTCTCGGTATACCCGATAACGAGTCGCTTAAAAGTATTCTGAAAGCTGTTTTCGCAAAAGAACCCGAAAAATGCATGGAGCTTGTGCGAAACTCAGATTCAAAGGGAATAAGTCCCAGAAGAATGTCCCAGGACATTATCCATCTGTTTAGAAATCTTCTCTACCTAAAGGTCTGCGGTAAGGACTTCGTTTCGGACCTCTCCGCAGATGAGAAAGAGGAGCTTGCTTCTATCGTAAAAAATGAATCCACAGAAACCGTGGAACTTCTCTTTAACATAATGATCGACGCGGGAGAAAGAGTACGAAACTCCTTTTACCCGGAGATTGTGCTTGAACTCACGCTTGTCAAGATGAGCACGATTGGGAAAGTCGAAAAAATAGATGACATACTAAAGAGGCTTGAAAAACTGTCGCCGCAGAAATCAGGCGCAAAAAAGCCCCCGGACGACACGGGAGGAGAGAAAAAAACCAAGAAACAGAGTCCGGAAAAACGAAAAGACACGCCTAAAAGAATAGACGATAATCAAACAAGAACAAAAGATGAAAGCAAAAAGCAGGAAAAAAAGCACTCGGAACCCAAGGCTAAGGCAAATGCGGCGGAAAGAGGTCCTGGAAAACAGGATGTTGTGGACTTTGTAAGAAAGAAAGACGAGCTGTTTCTTGCAGAGAGACTTGCTCAAACTCATTCTATTGAAATAAGCGGAACACGAGTGAGTATAGTATTCTCTAAAAACGGCATTAATTACGAAAAAGAGCTTAAAGACTCAAAAAAAATGCTAAGGGAAATTTTAAAAGAGATGCTTGGCGTCGATAAAATAAGGCTTGATATCAAAACTGAAGACCAAGAGCAAATCAATGGAAACTTAGACGAGAAGAAAAAGCCAGAACCTGCAGAAGACGAGCTGGTGAATTATGCCATACAGCAGTTTGACGCCAGCGTTATAAAAAGAAAAAATTTAAATTAGGAGTTAGACAAATGAAATTAGGCGGAAACATGAAAAACATTATGAAGCAGATGGGGAAGATGAAGGAGCAAATGGAACGACTTCAGAACGAAGCCGGAGAAAAGACCGTGGAAGCTTCTTCCGGGGGCGGAATGGTTACGGTTACGGCAAAGGCCAAGGGAGAAATATCGTCAATAGTCATAGAACCCGAAATAATAAACGAAACCGATATTGAGATGCTCCAAGACTTGGTGACAGCGGCTGTAAACGAGGCTCTTTACAAGGGACAGGAACTTATGAAAAACGAAGTCTCACGTATCACTTCCGGTATGGGGCTTCCTCCAGGGCTTATCTGAAATGGAAATACCAGGCCTTCCCGAGCCGATTTCAAGACTTATAGAAGAACTTTCAAAACTTCCGGGAATCGGCGAGAAAAACGCTACACGCCTTGCGTTTCATATATTCCGTTCTTCAGACGGTTACGCTCGTAGCCTCTCAGATGCCATAATCAAAATCAAATCCGATGTCAGCACATGCAGTACGTGCTTTAATTTCACTGAGAAAAATCCTTGTACAATTTGCGCAGACTCCTCAAGAGACCGCAATACTCTCTGCGTAGTTGAAGAATCTCTCGATCTGCTCGCCATAGAAAGAAGTGGGGAGTTCAGAGGTAAATACCATGTCCTCCACGGAGTAATTTCCCCCCTTGAAGGCGTTGGTCCCGAAGACCTTCGTATAAAAGAACTCGTAGCAAGAGCCGGTCATGAAGATATAAAGGAAATAATAATCGCAACCGGCACAAACGTCGAAGGCGAAGCAACGGCCGTT
This sequence comes from Candidatus Dadabacteria bacterium, assembly GCA_007571325.1. GTDB lineage: Bacteria > Desulfobacterota_D > UBA1144 > Nemesobacterales > Nemesobacteraceae > Nemesobacter. The sequence continues at coordinate 3,306 of RKRQ01000003.1, read as the reverse complement.
TATCTGTCAAGAATAATTAAACCCCTCGGGATTAAAACATCGAGAATAGCCTATGGAATACCCGTAGGCGGAGACATAGAGTTCATAGATGAGCTTACGCTGGGTAAAGCACTCAGGGACAGAAAAGAAATGTAGAGTTGTTCAAGCCGCTCTAGGACTTTCTCGATACTGCTATCGCTTCCAAAATCAGCCAGACGGCAAGAACCAGTATTATCGCTGATAAACTGAAAAGAAGCATATTGTTAAGAAAATACTTCAGGTTGAAAAAGATAGAGGCCGTAGTCATCGCCACCAGAAAAATCATAGGTATAAGCGTATAGATAAAAGGTTTTTTCGATTTCCTCAGATAAATAGTTATGAGAAGCAGCGTAATTCCCGCTATCAGCTGGTTGGTTGCTCCAAAAAGAGGCCACAGCAGAAATCCGCCTGACCCAACCCCTTTTCCCGGAGCCTGAGCTAAAAGCGCGAGCGCAAGCGGCGGCACTATGGCGAAGAACGCCCCGACATATCTGTTTTTAAGAGCTTTAATACCATAAGCTTCTCCAAGTTCGCCTATAACAATCCTCTGTATCCTGGCTCCCGTATCGAGTGAAGTCGCTGCAAAACTTATGACTATCACGCTTATAAGGGTGGTTCCAAGCACCTCGGGAATATGTATGGAAGCAAGGAAACTCGAAGTCCCCATAACAAAATTCGCTATCCCTCCACTTGATGCCGATTCCCATGAATGATAGTGCTTAATCCACTCGCCGTGCTCTATTCCAGCGGCTACTGCCAGGGTAGCTATCATGGCAAGCGTGCCCTCCCCCAGCATACCTCCGTAACCCACAAATCTTGAGTGCGACATTCTGTCGAGCTGTTTTGATGTGGTTCCGCTCGCTACCAGACCATGAAATCCACTCACCGCCCCGCACGCCACAGTTATGAAAAGAAAAGGAAGCACAGGAAGGCCGGAAGCGTTAAAGTTAAAAGCGGGCGCCTGCATTTCGGGATTTGCCACCATTATACCGGCTATCAATATTACAAGACCCACAAAAAGGTGAATGCCGTTTATGTAATCCCTAGGCTGAAGAAGCACCCACACGGGAAGAACCGAAGCCACAAAAGAGTAAATCATTAGAATAATTATCCATGTGACCACTTGGCTTCCCATCACCTCGGGAATGGTGAAAGGAACTTTGGTTCCTACCCAAATCATAAAATAAAGGAGTAAAAGAGCTATTATCGAAGGCCATAAGATAGAAACTTTTTTTCTGTAGAAAAGAAATCCGATTACGAGCGCCACAAGTATCTGAAAATTCACGGGAAGCACGCTTGCGGGAAAACTGACGAAAAGAACCGAAATGGCATAGGCAAAAACTGCTATAACGAAAAAAATCAGAAAGCATACTATGAGAAGAAAAAGCGTTCTGCCCCGCGGACTTATGAATGTCCCCGCAAGAGCTCCGACAGACTTTCCTTTGTTTCTAGCTGAGATAACCAGGGCTCCGAAATCATGAACGGCTCCAATGAAGACTGTTCCAAATACGACCCAGAGAATAGCCGGCACCCATCCCCAAAACACCGCTATGGCCGGTCCTATTATTGGCGCCGCCCCCGCTATGGACGCGAAATGATGTCCAAAAAGAACCTGCTTGCCGGCAGGCACGTAGTCCACTCCATCATTCAGCTGGTGTGCTGGTGTGGGCTCTTTGTCTTTTACGCCGTAAACCTTTTCGGAAATGAATTTCGAGTAATACCTGTAACCCAGCAGGTAAAAAATTATCACGGTTATTGCTATTACGGCTGCGCTCATAGAAATTCCCAAATTTAGAAAATCGCGGATTCTCTATTATAAAAAACCATGCGGCGGAAACAATACCAGATTTAATCAAAATTTTTCCGCATGTGCTCACTCACCTCATCCCACCTGCCGTAAAGAATGGACAGTTTTTTCTCAATCTCTCCAAACTGTCTTGTCTTTTCTTGCCAGTCGTCGCTCGGGATGAGAGTTTTCGGGTTTGCAAGAAGTTTTTCCATCTCATCCTTCTCACTCTCAAATTCACAAATCCTGTTCTCAAGATCCAAAAGGGCGTTTTCCATCTGTTTTTTTGAAAGGAGCATCCAGTTTTCCATGTTCTCCACCCCTTTTTCACGAAGTTCTCTGTAAAGCCGGTTGCGTCGCTCCGCCTCTATGGTTTTTGAAGACTTTTCATTGGATTCCTCAGCGCGTGCTTTGACAAGAATCTGCCCGTCGTCTGAATCAAGAGCCTTTTTTTCGAGAAATTCTGAGTAATTACCAATAAACGTATCAATTTCTCCCGCTTCGACATACCATGTTCTGTTCACCAAGCTGTCAAGGAAATACCTATCGTGGCTTATCAATAAAAAAGTACCGGAATATTCTTTGAGAGCACGACGAAGCACTTCCCTCGACGCTATGTCAAGATGGTTCGTAGGCTCGTCAAGAACCAGAAAATTAGAACCGGAAACCAGAATTTTAAGAAGTGACAAACGACTTTTTTCTCCTCCCGAGAGAACCGAGACTTTTTTTGTTATATCGGAAGCGCCGAAAAGAAATGAACCGAGAAGCGTTCTGGCTTCGGTCTGAGATAAGAGAGGATAAGCCGCTGTGAACTCTTCATAGACCGTGTTTCCGGGATTTAGCATCTCATCCTGATTCTGCGCGTAGTAGCCCAGAGTCACGTTGTGGCCGAGGCGGCTTTGGCCTGAGAAATTCTCCACACCGGCAACCATCTTGCAAAAAGTGCTTTTTCCTTCACCATTTTTCCCCGCAACAGCTATCTTGTCTCCCCTCTCCACACGAAGCGCCGGGCAATCTTGAAAAACAATGTTTCTTACCCCCGCGGAAGTTCTGTACTCTTTTGAGAAATCGTTTATTTCATATACCACACGTCCTGAGCGCTCGGGGACGGGGAAATTGAATTCAAAGGTTCTGCGGCTCTGCACGGATTGTTTTCCATGCTCCTTTTTCCCAAGCATTTTTATTCTGCTCTGCACCTGCTTTGCCTTTGAAGCTTTGTACCTGAACCGCTCTATGAAACGGTGCTGCGCTCTGAGTTTTTTCTCGCGGTTTTTCTCAGTTGCCTCCTCTATGGCCTCAATCTGCTTTTTTTTCTCAATATACGAAGAATAATCACCCCGAAACTCTCTTATCAATCCACTTTCAAGTTCCGCTATCGTGTCAACCATACGGTCAAGCAGATACCTGTCGTGTGATACAAGAACCACGGATCCCCTGTAATTTTCAAGGTACCCTTCAAGCCATTCTATGCTCTTTATATCAAGATGATTTGTCGGCTCATC
>RKRQ01000007.1 GCA_007571325.1 Candidatus Dadabacteria bacterium | reverse complement strand
TATCGGCAAAAGGCTCATAATTGTAATCTTCAATATGCTCTTCCATGGTGTATCTCTCCTCGGCTTAAAGCCCATCCATACAAACCACTCATATGTATGCTAAATTCTAACACAATAGCAACACAAAAGCGTTAAATTTTTTGAGGATTATAGAGTTGACCAGCCAAATAGCCTTTCTGTCAGTTCTTACTGTAGATTACGATACCGTGAGAAAATGGCAAAAACTGGTTGCTCTAGAGGTTCCGCTTGTTTCCCAAGACCGGTATTGTATTCCACGGAGACCCAGCAATGCGATTCATGCTAATGTCAACGTTTTGATTGTATGAGAACCACCGTAATTGCAAGTATCTATTTCTTGCAATTACCGGTATAGGGATATAATTTTGGTAACCAAACTTAGGAGATTTGTTATGAGTAAGTCGCTAAATGAAGAAATGAATATTTTTAAGCAGGAAGTGAATGGGAAAGTGACAGATTATTTTTACAAAACTACTCTGCAAAAATATCAGTTCTTAATTATTTTCATAAGCCTAAACATTTTTATTATGGCAGTATTTGCTTTTATAATAAGAATGGTCTCAAACTAATGGACAAGGAAATCCCCAACGGTAACAAGAACGCTTTTGAGGCTATGATTCGGGTGATGGTTCCACCCGCAGGAGTCCAAGAAGCAGAGGAAACATCCGGTGAGGATATTTCCTAGTGTTGTGCCGAAAATCAAACTCCGCAAAATACTTAGGCATGTGTTTTCCTGGCACGTGTATATAAGTTCCTAATACACTTCTCTTGAACATCAACCGGTAACCTTCCACGCTGTTAGTGTGGCAATTACCCTTTCCCTAATTCTCTGGATAGTTGTCGCATTTTTTAATACAGTTACCAATTCAGGGAACGGGCAGTTATACAAAAAAACACAGAAATTCTCGGCTAGTTAGCTCGATAATCCCCATTTTTGTAATTAAAAACGGAACTGAATTTTCGAAATGACATGAGAACGCTAAACACCTCTTTTTTCTCCCCAGAACATTTTGTGGAGTTGAGGAAGAACTCTTACGTTTTCCATGCCGTCTCGAAGAATTCTCTCGGCTATCCAGTCCGCTTTTATGCCATACACGGGCTGAAATATAACAGAAGCCCTTATACTGTGTTCGGCTATTATATCTCTTGCGTATTCGTAATCCTTATCGTCGGCTATTACAAATTTGAGTTGGTCTTTTTCCCCCAACGCATCGTAAAGTGAAAAATCCATTCTGGAATCCATTCCCGAACCGGGACATTTACAGTCCATGCTGACGACCGAATTGGGATGGGAGAAGATTCCGGGAGGTTTTTTGTTTCCGCTTGTTTCAAGCACCACGACAAAATCTCTTTTGAGCAAGAATTCCGTTATTTCTTCCACCTCCTTACGCTGTATAAGCGGCTCCCCACCCGTTATACAGACGCGTCGGCAACGGTATTTAAGAACTCTGCTCAGGACTTCTCCAACTTCCATATCCCGGAAGTCAGTTCCCTCTACCGCATACATCGTATCGCACCACCTGCATCTTAGATCACAGGCAAAAAGCCTGAGAAAAACAGTCGGCAGCCCGATATGAACTCCCTCTCCCTGTATCGAAAAGAAAATCTCGTTTACCTTCACCTCGGTTGCACCTCATATTCGGTCGGATCCGTTATTTCCGCTTCAGTAAAAGCCCTTTTTCTCTCTCTGCACGAACTGCAGGTACCACAGTGCAGCAGGGACCCCACATAGCATGACCATGTATCTTTAAAAGGAACCCCGAGACGCGCACCGAGTCTGACTATCGCAGACTTGTCCATGTCCACAAACGGGGCAACTATAGTCAGCCGCTCATTATCCGTAGCGAGTCTCTCAGCCTTTTCAAAAGCGCGGACAAACTCCGGACGGCAGTCGGGATATACGCCTCTATCGGAATGGTGCGCGCCGTAAAACACCGTGTCGCAGTCGATGCTATGAGAATAAGCAATCGCTAAAGAAAGAAAAATAGCGTTTCGGTTTGGAACGACCGTGGAAGACAGAGTTTCATAATTACTGGCGGACGCGGAAACCCTGGGAACTTCAACGTCTTTGTCGGTAAGTGCGCAGGAGCCGAAAATAGCGCTTACAGAAGAAAGGTCAACCAAGTTCAGGGGAAGTTTTAGATAACGGCATATCTTCTGAGAAGAGCGGATTTCCTTTTCGTGCTTCTGTCCGTAGATAAAGGTAATGGGAAAGACTTCATACCCTTCCCTTACCGCCTTGTGGCAGAGAGTTGAACTGTCAATTCCTCCTGAAACCATTACAACGGCTTTTCGAGACATTTCGTTAATATTAAAGTCAAAAAAGCAAATAAAACAATCACTGTACGGAACCACAGTCGTGGCAGAAAGAAAGCAAAATTGAAACTCAAATGGTTTCAGGATGTTGGCAGAAGCAAATTAAATAGTAAAATTTTATTGAGGACGATTAAGACAACACCTGTCGGAGCTCCGGCAGTTGTCAGCAAAGCGAAACAGCAATGCAGAGTGAAGATTATGGAAAAAGCAAAAAAAGAGCAGACGCACTCCCTTCTTCTTGACGATTTTCCAAACATATCCAAAGAAAGCTGGAAAAAAGAAGTTCAAAAAAAAATCAAAACCCCGGGGTCCTACAAAGATCTTATATGGATCACTGAAGACGGCATAGAGGTCGAACCCTTGTACACCAAGGAAGAAGCCAAGGATTTTTTGTTCACGAAAAGTCCACCTCCCGGAAAATTTCCGTTCGTCCGAGGAACTCGTAAAAAAGATAACGGCTGGCTTCTTACAGAAGACATCAAACTTGCCTCTGTGAAAGACGCAGCGCGCGATTCCCTGGGAACCATAGAACGCGGAGCGGATTCGCTTACTTTTATTCTGGAATCAAAAATAAAAACCAAGGTAGTTGAAACCCTTATCAAAGACATAGACCCCTTGAGCACAAGAATCAATTTTGCCTTGAGGGAAAACCCGAAAAAAGTCTGCGATTCCTTTATTTCCTCCTGCAGGAAGAAAGGAATAGATACCCGCAAACTGTGTGGCATTTTGTTTTTCGACCCTCTTTCTCATTTGCTTGAGCGTGGGTCTTCGCTGACGCCGCTCGATGATAATGTTGGAGAAATCGCAGAAACCATCAGATATCTCTCAGATACCGCGCCCGGCTACGCGGCGTTTTCTGTAAAAAGTTCAACGTTTAAAAATTCAGGCGCGACGATAGCGCAGGAACTCGCTTTCACTCTCGCGGCAGGGGTTGAGTACATGGTCTTGCTCGGACGCAAAAAGATTGACGCAGACCGCGCCTGCCGCCACTTGGTCTTCTCCTTTTCCAGCGGTTCGAGCTACTTTTCGGAAATCGCAAAGCTTCGCGCCGCAAGAGCGCTGTGGGCGAAAATCGTGGAAGAATTCTCTCCTGGTTCCGATGAATCCACGAAGATGAAAATTCACTGCTCCACCACCACGTTTAACAAAACCATCTACGACCCGCACGTAAACATACTGCGGACAACGCTTGAAGCCATGGCTTCAATAATAGGGGGGACCGATTCCCTGACCGTGCATCCCTTTGATTCCCACTATAGGGAGCCCGATGAATTCTCAAGAAGGGTGGCGAGGAATATTCAGCTCGTCATAAGGAATGAATCCCGTCTCGATGTAGTAACTGATCCTGGAGGCGGGTCCTATCACATAGAGAAACTGACGCACTCCATTTCGGAAAAATCTCTTGAACTGTTCCAAGAAATAGAAAGAAGAGGCGGCTACCTTGAATGCATAAAAAACGGTTTTATGCAAAACGAGGTCAAAAACAGTAGAGAAAAAACTCTTGATGACATTTCACGCAGAAAAAAAACTCTTGTCGGAACGAATGAGTTCCCCAATTCGCTTGAGAGAATGGCGGGGTATATCCAAAAGACCGCATCCACGGAGGAAAAAACAAACATATCCGATCAAACAGTAGAACCTCTTGCGGAATCAAGAGCATCTCAAGAGTTTGAGAAAATAAGACTCTTGAGCGAGAAATACACGGAAAAAACAGGTGAAGCGCCGAAAGTCTTGCTGCTTCATCTGAGCGACTTTCCACAGACAGTTGCAAGATCTGTTTTAGCAAAGAACTTTTTCGAATACGGAGGATTCAAGGCGGTTGACGCGATTGAGAATCCAGGAACAGATGAAGGGGTGGAAGCAGTTTTGCGCGAGAATCCTATTGTCGTGGCAATTTGCGGTTCCGATGAAGATTACGAGCGGTTCGCAGAAGAAGCGATAACAAAGCTCAAAGATAAGAAAACGGAAATAAAAGTCGTCGTCTCTGGTGGACAGCAAAACATGGTGAAGAAACTTAGGAAGGCAGGGGCAGATGATTTTATCAACGAAGATTCAGATGTCTGTAAAGTGCTTGAAAGATGCCAACAAACGATTTTACTGCATGAGGTAGGAACATGAGACCTGATTTTTCAAAAATAAATCTTGAAGGCGATTCAAACGGCAGCGGAAACGCCCGGGCAACAACGGAGATTATGCGGGAATCACCGGAGAAAATAGATATAAAAACATTCTATGTTCATGACGACCTCAGCGACGCAGAACATCTGGGATTCGTTTCTGGAATCCCGCCTTACCTTCGCGGGCCCTACCCGACCATGTATGTCGTCAGACCCTGGACCATCAGGCAGTACGCGGGGTTTTCCACCGCGGAGGAATCAAATGCGTTTTACAGAAGAAATCTCGCCGCAGGGCAGAGGGGACTTTCCATAGCCTTTGACCTTCCGACCCACAGGGGATATGACTCGGATCATCCAAGGGTCATGGGAGATGTCGGAAAGGCGGGCGTGGCAATAGACTCGATACTTGACATGGAAATTCTTCTCGACCGCATACCTCTTGACAAAATATCGGTTTCAATGACCATGAACGGCGCGGTACTCCCGATTATGGCCTTCTACATAGTAGTCGCGGAGCGGCACGGCGTAGGGCCCGAAAAACTGAGCGGCACGATTCAGAATGACATACTCAAGGAGTTCATGGTAAGAAACACTTATATTTACCCGCCGGAATTTTCAATGAAAATAGTCTCGGATATTTTCGAATATACTTCGAAAAACATGCCGAAGTTCAATTCCATAAGCGTAAGCGGCTACCATATGGAGGAAGCGGGCGCCACATCTGACATAGAACTTGCGTACACGCTCGCAGACGGCCTTGAGTATTTAAGAACAGGTATTGAGGCGGGATTGGATATCGACGATTTCGCTCCCAGAATTTCTTTTTTCTGGGGGATAAGCATGGACCACTTCATGGAAATCGCAAAAATGAGGGCAGCCAGAATGCTCTGGGCCAAAATCGTCAGACAGTTCAATCCAAAAAACCTGGGGTCGCTCATGCTGAGAACCCATTGTCAAACTTCCGGATGGAGCCTTACCGAACAATACCCTTTCAACAATGTGACAAGAACTTGTGTTGAAGCCTTAAGCGCAGTACTAGGGGGCACTCAATCTCTTCACACCAATGCTCTTGATGAAGCCATAGCCCTCCCAACAGACTTTTCCGCCAGGATAGCTAGAAACACACAGCTGTATCTTCAGAAAGAAACCGATATATGCAAATCCATAGACCCTTGGGCGGGGTCTTATTATGTTGAGTACCTTACCCACAATCTGGCGAGAAAAGCCTGGGAACTGATAATGGAAATAGAAGAACTCGGCGGAATGTCCAAAGCAATAGAAACGGGAATACCGAAAATGAGAATTGAGGAGGCGGCGGCGCGTAAACAGGCCAGGATAGATTCGGGAAAAGACGTGATTGTAGGAGTTAACATGTACAACTCTGACGCGCAGGAAGAATTCAACACGTTGGAAGTGGATAACCTCAAGGTAAGACAGAATCAGGTAAGAAGATTAAAGAAGCTGAAAGAACAAAGAGATTCCGAGGCCGTGGAACGCGCTCTTCGGAAAATCACCGAATGCGCAAGAACAGGAAAAGGAAACCTCCTTTCTCTAGCGGTTGAAGCCGCCAGGGAAAATGCCACGCTTGGAGAGATATCCTACGCCTGTGAGGAAATATGGGGAAGATATCAGCCCGGATGGCAGACGATTTCGGGAGTGTACTCCTCGGAAATTTCCAAGAACACCGGATTTGCCAGGGCGAAGGAACTTGCCGACCGTTTCGCTGAA
>RKRQ01000043.1 GCA_007571325.1 Candidatus Dadabacteria bacterium | reverse complement strand
TAAACTTAAAAGTGCTGGATGAATCTTTTGTAGGACGCCCTTTTGACACGGCATTTCTCGATGACTTGCCGAGCAATATCGATCCCTGTGGCGAAAACGGAGAATTTCATACCTTCGTTTTTGATGGACCTATACTCTCAGAGCCGATTGAGTTCACAGGGGGTGTAAAAGTGAAAAGAGATGGTTTCTTTTTCTATGATCTCTTATGAAAATCCTTCCTTGATGTATTTATTCACAAATTATATAGACTCTAGCCCTCAATTTTTTCCTCCGTGAGAAATGCAAGCTAGCATCAAACAAAAAACTTGTGCAACAGGACGCAACACTCTTTTAAAAGCAAAAACTGAGAATTACATCTGAAGGTAATATTGAGAGGAGATTGTCTCTTAATTCAACTGCTAAAACTCTTAACACCTGCTCCTTTTGTATTTCATTTTCAAAAGCAGAAGTCTTAACTTTGGGGTTCACCTCTGGGTGTTTTCCCACAACCTCAAAAGCAGTGGCAGTGGCCACTTTATTTTCCCAAGTGGAAGCTTGGATTTCTTCTGATACTTTCTTGTCTAAATCTGTTAACTGCAGAGACTTGTTCTTTTTATCTTTCTCGGGCGGTTAGGAGAGGTTTTGGGGCTTTAGCAAAAACGACATCTTGCATAGTTGCGGAAATCGGTTCTAGAAGCTTGGGTTCTTTCGTCATGTGAAAAAGCTAATCTTCCTGATTCCGCATTGTACTTATTGTTCTTATTGCATAACCATAACCTCCAAAGGCACCTAAAACTGCAGCAAGTGCATACTTTATAATTTCTTCAGCCAAGGAAGCATATCCTAGCTGAATCAGAACTACCGCTAATATTGCTAAAACTAGAACGACGGCAAATATAAATATCTTGTTTTTTGTTGATTCTGCTTGATAAGTTTCTCTGCTTTCTTTTCTATCTTCTTTTTGTGCATTGATGGAGGCTAGAGCTATCTCCTTTTGATTATCATGGTCTTTTGAAGTTGCTTGAATCTCTTGCAGACGAACCTGTTGTTCATTGTTCTGCATTTCTATGAATTTTCTTGCAATCTCAAAAACTTCAGTCTGAATAGGCTGAGGAGGACTTGGGTTTTCTCTGTTATTAGACATTTTCTGAATTCAATTTGTGATATTGGGGTTTCTTCCATTTAACCTGAAACATACCAAAACTGTCAGAATTAATGCTTGGTAGCTGGAATTTGATTGATTCAATTTCAGACTTGTTTTCCGTAAGTATAGCTATGACTTTCTTAGGAGAAACTAGTTCTTCGTATACTGGAACCATTTCAATAAAGGTTTTCGGTTTTTTCTTGGTTTTCCACATGTTTAGTCTCCTTACTTAAGTACTTAGTTAGCCACGTAAAAAGTAGCATAAGGCTATAACTGCGTCAACAATGTGACCTTTAGATATAATTCCCGAAAGATTAATAAGAAATCTTATCTGGGACAAAGACTAGCTCAGGCACCACCACTTCCCATTCATCACATTTCGTACTGCTCCGATACCGAAGCTCTGAATCATCTCGGCTCCGAGTCACAATAGCAAAAACTTTAGCTGAATCGCAACGCATTCCATCCGGGGATTTAAATTTTTTGGCAAGCTGTCCCACTATCGTCCCCGAAAGGTCTAATAACTCCCAGCGTCCATTTATAACCCGCACACTAAGCGGGTCTCCGCAAGACAGCGCAGAAATCGATTGATGTATCTTATGGTAAGCGTCTTTATACCCTGTAAAACTCAGATGCACATCGCTAAGCTTGAGCTTTCTAAAGAATTTTCTGGGGTTTTTTGATTCATTTGACAACCCGATGACCTTATCACGGAGAATAGCCAAGTCGTTGTTTATCAATGTTGTCTGAAACCGATTGGGTTCATCGAGGCATGAAAGTGTTAGTGTCTTTCTCGCGCGCGTCATAGCTACGTAGTATAGTCTGCGCTCCTCATCGGCTTTATTATTTTTTATGGATTGCCAGCCCCCATCGAGTATAACGATATGGTCAAACTCAAGTCCCTTTGCTCTGTGTGCCGTAAGCAACATAAGTCCTCGCTGGCTGCGACGAATTTCTCTACACCATTCTGCAAGCCATTCTATGAAATGACCCACCGGTGTACTCGCGCCACCGGTTTCAAGAGAGTATTCTTCAACTGCTTGTCGCAACAAATCGTTCCAGTAATTTGGTGGCCGCGTATCCAGCCATCCATCAAGATCCGCACTATCTGTAACTCCACTTTGTTCTTGAAGCCATTTAATAAGCATCCGGGTCTCCCTGAGACGCCAGAAACTCGGAATTTCTTCATTGGCCATCTGCACCGGAATTTTATTAATTTCACATAAAGAATTCAAAGCGACTAAATATTTCCACTCGCGCGCTATTACAGCACATTTTGACCAATTCCAGTCCGATGAAAGACTGGAGAGGCGTTGGATCTCTGTAATTACCGCATATGCTTGCGAGACCATATCATGTCCCGTGGGCAAAACCTGTACCCGGCCCTGTACTACAGGGTCAAGCTTCTCCCACTCCCCGCCTTGGGGTTCTTTTGAACGCGCGCGGTTGATACGTATTGGATTTTCAATCTTCATACGTTCCCGCGCCGACTCAATCACCGAATTCGCCGCCGTAATTATGTGGCGGGTGGAACGGTAGTTCTCTATCAGAAAGGCAGGACGGGATTCGTAGTCTTGCTCAAAGCGACGTATAAACTCTACGGAAGCACCTTTAAAAGCGTAGATGTTTTGATCATCATCTCCTACGGCAAACAACGTGAGCTTACCTTCTTGTTCATCAAGCGTCCGACCGGCAAGAGCCGATATTAGATCATACTCTTCAGAACCAATATCCTGATATTCGTCAACCAGTATCCAGCGAAACCCGGAAAGCAACCGTTCCCTCTGCTCATCCGATTCTTCAGGTGGTGCTCCTTCTCCACGCAGCAAGGCGGTAGCTTGGCGCAGTATGTCCGAGAAAAATCCTTCTTCGTCTTGAATCTTCTCCATTTTTGCCAAGCTCATACCGACAAGACGCATTGCCAAAGCGTGACATGTAAGAACCGTTACTCCCAAGGAATCGTTACCTACAAGATCCTTCAGGCGGCGACGGATGTCGACCGCGGCGTGACGGTTATAGGCAAGAGCCATAATGCTTCGGGGACTTTCCCGTCTGATACGTACAAGATAGGCAATGCGATGTACAAGTACTCTGGTTTTGCCGGAGCCGGGACCGGCCAGGACAAGCACATTTGTCTCTTCTCCGTCATCCGCTACGATGCGTTGCTGAGTGGGGTTGTTAAGACTCTCCACTATCGCCCGCCAGGATTCTGGGGTAGTCTCACGGGCAAGTTCCTTTTGCTTTCCCGGAAGCCAAAGATGAAGAAAATCATCCCGCTTTAGGTTAAAGTAATCTAAAACCAGCTTCAGAGCCTCGGACATTGCGGCAACTCCCCTGCGTGCAAACTCGGCCATTATATGTATCTGCAGAACCTGTCCCTGGTAATGGAGGGCTAGTGGCTCGAAATCAACATTCGTAAAACGCCTCTTTTCCTTCTCTAAGTGTATGGTCATGGCCGGGCGGAACACGGTGAGTCCTCTGTTAAGACGGATGATACTCTGCTCGTGAAGCCAAAGTAAAGCGCAGTTCTGCAGTCTCACCGGAGCCTTTATCTCGGCTCGAAAAGCAATGTCAGATTTAATCGCTTTTAAAAGCTCTCCAAGGGTTGTATCGACCAGAATATCTATCCCTCGGGTTCCCCGAGGCACGTAGGCAAGCAGGTTATTGAGCAGTAAATTCGCTGCGGCACGGCGGACTTCTGCAGTTTTCTCAAGCGCGTTCCATTCACGCTGAAGAGTTATCCATACCGCATCCCGGTCACGACTCCGGATTCCTAGGCTCCCTGCATCACCTCCTTCACCCCGACCATCATAAGCCATACTGTAAAGCAAACCAAGTAATCGTCGCGGCAAGGGGTTAGAAAATCCTTGTTCTCGCAGTTCTTGTGCCGCCGCCCGCAGAGACAGCCTAAACTTTTCTCCCTTCTTAATATCTGGTTTTATCTCCCGCATATATTTGATCAGAGCAATTTCCAGATTTTTTGCTTCCTCCAAGCGTTTACGTGACGAGTGCTCCACCCCTGAATGCACATACGCGGTGAGTGCTAGATCATTGCTTGCTATACCCAAGCTTTCTAGGTCGTGAAGAGCTTTGTTTACACCCTCGGTAGTAAGGCCAGATACATGCATGAGCTGGTCGGTGGAAATGCCTTCATCAATTTCCGCATTCATTATAGTCTCGACTATGGATATTAGCTTCCTGCAGTAATCAGGTGTAAAAGACTTTCTCTCAAGTCTTTTGCGAGCCTCGGTGACCGAGTCAATCTGAAGTGAGGAAGGGAACACGTAAGGTAGATTCTCTTCCCGGGTAAGCAACTTGGCTTCCTCAAGCCACGAGATAGCGGTTCGCACTCGTGTATCGTCTGTTACAGAATCTCTCCTAAACTCTTTATCCTCATCTTCAATAAGCATTTCACCCGCAGTGGCCACTACCTTGCCACCGAGACGTTTTTTCCGGTCAAGCCTGCGCAAAGCCCTAAGAATACCTTGGATATCCCGGCGGGTAAGCCGTGAAAACGCCGACATTCCAAACTGCCTCTCCACATCCTCTGGATCATAAAGCATAACGCAGCGTGCGGTATCCTGGTCCCGTCCAGCCCTGCCCGCCTCCTGCATGTAGTTCTCAAGCGAACCGGGCATATCCGCGTGGATGACAATCCTTACGTCGGGCTTGTCAATACCCATACCGAAGGCGTTTGTGGCAACGATAACTCGCAGGCTGCCTTCAATGAAACTCTGCTGAATATTTTTCTTGGTTTCCGGCGGTAGTCCGGCGTGGAAATATCTTGCCTGAAGGCCGTTTTTCACGAGAAACATAGCCACATTTTCGCTCTGCTGTCGGGTCGCGCAATAAATTATGGCACCCCCGGGAGCACTCGCCGGAAGATCGTTTTTAATGATTTCGTGTATACGCGCGAATTTTTTCGCTTCGGTAGTTGGCTCTACCTCAAATTTAAGGTTAGGACGATGGGCTCCGCCGTTAAAAACATTCAATTCAATGTCAAGTTCTTCGTGGAAATAGAGCTTGATTTCTTCTATAACGTCAATCTTTGCGGTTGCTGTAAGGCAAAGTATGGGTGGTACCAGCTCATTTTTCGCCTTTTGACGGATGAAGCGTCCTACATAGCGGTAATCAGGCCTGAAATCATGCCCCCACTTCGAAAGGCAATGAGCCTCGTCAATTACCCACCCACCGATTTCTCTATGGTCAATAGCCCGCCTGATGGACTGGTTGCGAAGCCCCTCGGGCGAAATAATGAGTATGCTAGCATCCCCCAGTCTTACACGTTCAAGAGCTTTTCTCCGCTCGGGTACGGACAGCAACCCGTTTATGGTCGCACACGAACTGATGCCCTTATCTTCAAGCCCCGTCACCTGATCCGCCATTAGCGCCACTAGGGGCGAGATCACTATAGTTAAGGCACCTGTTTTATCATAGCGCGAGAGGGCGGGAATTTGGTAACAAAGCGACTTGCCTGCGCCAGTTGGCATTATACCAAGAACATGTTTCCTGGCCATTGAATCCTCAACTATAGACTGTTGCATGGGACTGCCATCTTCATTAGTTGGTTTTTGGCGGAAATCGGGAAACCCAAACCAGCGGGTGAGTTCCTTACGCGCATCATGTCTTTCCCGGCACCAAACACACTCTATATAGGTACAGGCCGTATCGCGCAACCGGCGAATCAGGCGCCCCGCCTCTGGAAACTGGTGACAAACCCAAGGCGGCATAACGGAGTTGCCTCCAGATACGGAAAGCCACGCCAAGGCATAGGCGAGGTCCCAGCCTAATTGACGGATATCTTGCATAATGTAGTTGATTTGGGTCCTGCAAGCATTGCCCTCAAGCAACCGACTTATCGCAGCTTGTGCTTCGGAGTCCGAAGGGCGAGATGATAGTCTTAGGTCAGAGAAGAACATGTCAAATCCCGACATGTTTTCTTTCACCGTAGAAAGCCAGTGCCACGCAACAAGCAAGTTCGTCTCAGTTTTTTCTAAGGCTTCTCTCTCATCATAGAACAGTTCGAGAGCTATCTCGGAGTCAAGATAAGGGTTGTTTCTTTGACTGCGTTTGAGTCCAGCATCCTTATAGTGCTTTACGAGACGGTGATAGGGATTTCTGGGAAAAGCTAGGGGACTCAACCAGAGCGTGTCGACCGAAGGTAGCTTGAGCAAACGCAGGTTGGGGTTCGCAGCGACAAGATGAGGCAAATCAA
>RKRQ01000014.1 GCA_007571325.1 Candidatus Dadabacteria bacterium | reverse complement strand
AAACTATATTCGTAAGCCAAGTAGTAGTAACCACCGTTAAATCCAAAAGGTGCTGAACGCCTGGAGTAAGTGAAAACTCCCGGAGAATCTACTATAAGCGATCCGTCGTGATCATATATTGTACCACCCCTTGACTGGCCAATCATGTTCTTGTCAGGCTTTACGTCAAAAAGATTGTTCGCTCCCACTTTAAGCGTCCCAACCTTACCAAGCCGCAGACTGAGACTTGCGTCGGTCAGATACTTCGCACTGAAAGTCTGTTCCTGACCACCGTCAACAACCGTATACTCTCCGTAACGGTGAACAGCAATCAACAGCGATGCAAGCCCCCTTGAATAAGTACCGGAAAGGGAAAACCGATCTTTAGGCTGCCATTCTTCCACGATTGAGCGGTCCTGTTCGGTAAAAAGCGATTCAGGAAGTCCTACAGGAAGATTCACGTCCGTAATCTTTGTCTCATTTACCGTTCCGGCAAAAACAAGTTTCAAAGTGGAGCTGTCCGCGAAGGAATGATCATAGCTCGCTACTACATCCACCCCTTTGGTCGTAGTGTCGGCGGCATTCATGAAGAACTGACCTTGATCCGCCCCTATGCTATCCCTTATGGATTGAGGAATGGATTCATTGCCTTCACTAATCCTGCCACTGAGGATAATACGGTCGTCAATCAGTATGTAATAGAAATCAGTGGTAATTGTTAAAGCGGAAGTCGGATTGAATACAAACCCCGCACTGAAATTTCTTGACGTCTCTTCTTTTAGTTCAGGTATACCTATCGCGCTTGCCAACTCACCGTCGTTACGAAAAGTCCCTACTTCAAACGCTTCAAACTCTCCTGTCGCCGCATTAAGGTTAAACTGCGTTGAAACGTTGTTGAAATAAATCTGCTGCATCGAAGGTGCCCTGAAACCCGTACTAGCAGAACCCCTGAGAGCAACCGACTCCGCCAGTTGCGCACGAGCCGAAAGCTTCCCATTGAACGTATTACCAAAGTCACTGTAGTTCTCATAACGTACGGCTGGACTTAAAAGCAACATCTCTCCTAAGTCAAATTCCGCATCCGCATACGCTGAAAAAGCATCCCTCGTTTCCGTTACCTCGTTGCTGGGCTTAAAACCCGGAAATACCTGTATACCGGGAGAACCTCTACCTTCAGGACCATCATAATCCGCATACGAATACATCTCTCCTGCAACTATGCTATATTTCTCCCTCCTGTACTCTCCTCCCCATGCTAAATTCACTGAGTCAAACGGTGACGTAAAATCTAAATTCACCGTATGCTGAGAAAGCTTTAACTCCCCGGCATCCGCTGACAACGGAATGGAGCCACCGTAATCCACATCACCCAAACACATATCGGCTTCACCCGTATGACACCTTACCCATGAAGCATTATGAGAATCAGTTATGTCAAACGCAAAAGTGTTTCCTCCCACAACATAACTTAAATCCATCTTTATCTTCTCGGTTAAATCCCCCTCAAAACCTGCTCCAAACGCATAGTCGTTTATTCGAGTCTTTATTAGCGGCAAAAATCCATCCGGATAATCCGACCCCGCGGGATTCCTATCCAATTGATTTGCTCTCCTGTAAAAACCTCCACTCTCATTCTCTCTTGTAGATATATCAAAAAAGCTGTATATCTCTCCTCCCAGCACATCCACCGGAGCTTTCATGTTTAGTACAAAGCTTAGGTGAGTCGAATCCGCATCGCCCACACGAAACCTGTCCCTGTCAAAAGTACGCTCAGGATCGTTCACGCTGCTAGCTGAAAGCCTCCGAGGACCGCTTAGACTTCCACACGGAGCCGCGTTTCCATCACCATCAAGACACTCACTCCCGGGATACTGTATATCTCCCATAACGCCTGCCCTGTTGGACTTGCTTCTGTCTCTCACTTCCAACGTAGCGTTCACCACGCTCTCTCCGCCAAGAGAAAACCCTTTGTTTATACTCGCTACTATGGTCTCCCCGTCCCCTTCGTAAAGCTGCCCAACTGTAGCTGTCACCTTACCGTCATATCCATCCTTCAGTATTATGTTTATTACTCCGGAAATAGCGTCAGATCCATACTGAGCTGAAGAACCGTCTCTCAGTACCTCAATCCTCTTTATAGCGCTTACCGGTATCGCATTCATGTCTACACCAGCCGTACCTCGTCCTACTGAGGTGTTCACGTGTATAAGTGCGCTTTTGTGGCGCCGTTTCCCGTTAACCAGAACCAAAACCTGATCAGGTCCCAGCCCACGAAGGGTAGCTGGACGAAGAGCGTCCGTCCCGTCGCTTATAGTCGAACTTGAAAAGTTAAAAGACGGCACCAGCTCCTGAATAACACGGCCCACCTCCGTCTGACCAGTAGCCACAATCTCCTCTTCCGTTATGACGTCAACGGGAACTGGAGAATCTGAAACGCTACGTTCCTGAAAGCGGCTGCCAAGCACAACCAGCTTCTCAAGTTCAAAAGCGTATGTAAGCGGGCTTAGCAACGCCGCCATAAGCAACACTGAAAATCCCGCAATAGTTCCTTTCTTCATAAATCCCTCCATACTCCTAAAGTAAACCTAAACTTTTTAGTTTACCCTCTACACCAAAGAGTACAAAGCAATTTGAATATCCTCTTCCACCAGAATTCGCCAATCAAGAAAAAGTTATTGCTTCTCTGAGACTTCAGGGAAAAACCGTTTTCGATCAAGTGCCAAGCACCCGGTTTCATTCAAGCTGTTTTTCAGTGTTTGAAACATAAAGACATTGCTTTATACTTTGCCTGATAATGGAAGCGGACCTGATTCGGAATTTCTCCATAATAGCCCATGTAGATCACGGCAAATCCACTCTCGCCGATCGGATTCTTGAGTTCACCGGCACTTTGAGCGAACGTGAGAAAGCCGAGCAATTCCTGGACAACATGGAGATAGAAAGGGAGAGGGGAATAACCATAAAGGCCCAGGCTGTAAGGTTAAAATACAAGGCCGATGATGGCAGAACCTATGAATTCAACCTGATAGATACCCCCGGGCATGTCGATTTCAGCTATGAGGTTTCACGAAGTCTTATAGCGTGTGAGGGAGCACTGCTTGTCGTCGATGCCTCACAGGGAGTCGAGGCCCAGACACTCGCCCACGCCTACTTGGCCGCTGATTCCGGTCTTGAGCTCATCCCCGTCATAAACAAAATAGATTTACCTTCCGCGGAACCCGACAGAGTGAAAAAGGAAATAGAAGACATAGTGGGAATCTCCAGTGAACACGCAGTTCTTGCAAGCGCCAAGGACGGAACCGGCACAAAGGAAATACTGGAATCGATAATAGCGCTTGTGCCGCCGCCGAGAAACCCGGAGAACTCTAGGCTTAAGGCGCTGATATTCGACAGCTGGTTTGATTCATACCAAGGCGTCGTAATGTTGGTAAGGATATATGAAGGAACAGTCAGACTCGGGATGAGCATCAAGCTCATGGCAACCGGCAAAAAATACGAAGTCAGAAAAATAGGAACGTTTGCCCCTCAGGCCACTGAGCTTAAAGAACTCGGGGCGGGACAGGTTGGATTCATAACCGCCTCAATAAAGGAAATCGGAGAAGCGGGAGTCGGAGATACTGTAACGGAAGCCGTTTCGCCCACAGAGAACCCCCTTGAAGGATTCAAAGTCATAAAACCCATGGTTTTTAGCGGATTATATCCTATTGACACGGGAGACTACGACAAACTAAAGGAAGGGCTTGAAAAACTTAAGCTTAACGATTCATCCCTTGTTTACGAACCAGAGACTTCGCTTGCTCTGGGATTCGGATTCCGCTGCGGCTTTCTAGGACTTCTCCACATGGAAATCGTACGAGAGAGGATAGAAAGGGAGTTCGAGGTCAATCTTATAACGACCGCGCCGACCGTAATATACAAAGCGGTTTATCCCGGAGGCGGGGAATTATATGTCGACAACCCAAGCGAACTTCCAACCGGTGACCGCTCCGCACGCCTCCAGGAGCCATATGTATTCGTGTCGGTTCATACGCCTTCTGACTATCTGGGACAGATATTTGAGCTTTGCGAGAAAAGAAGAGGAATACAGAAAAACCTAAGCTACGTAACCGAGAACAGAGCCATAATCGAATATGAGCTTCCTTTGGCCGAAATAGTCTACGATTTCTACGATACGCTGAAATCCGTCACCAAAGGTTATGCGTCAATGGACTACGAACCAGCGGGGTATAAGGATTCAAATCTGATAAAGCTTGATATACTAGTCAATGGAAACCCGGTCGATGCACTCTCGATAATTTCCCACAAAGACAAGGCATATGAGAGGGGAAGAGGACTCATAGTCAAGCTGAGGTCTCTTATACCGCGTCAGCTCTATGAGGTGGTGATACAGGCCGCAATTGGAAGCCGCGTAATAGCGCGCGAATCGGTAAAAGCGATGAGAAAAGATGTCACTTC
Source organism: Candidatus Dadabacteria bacterium (assembly GCA_007571325.1). GTDB lineage: Bacteria > Desulfobacterota_D > UBA1144 > Nemesobacterales > Nemesobacteraceae > Nemesobacter. Next base: position 1,971 of record RKRQ01000014.1, on the reverse strand, counting down.
CAAATGTTACGGCGGAGACGTCACCAGAAAAAGAAAACTTCTCGAGAAACAGAAAGAAGGCAAAAAGAGAATGAAACAGGTAGGAAGGGTGGAGATACCGCAGGAAGCTTTTCTGGCTGTGTTGAAAAATGACTGATGGCGAATCCTTGCTACAGGAACCTCAATCCATCGCCTTCATCATCATCTCCGTTATGACCTTCGTAGCGCCGCTGATTGCGTCAGGATCGGTCTTTACGTTAAGCACCGCAGGAAGACCGGAAGAAAAAGCCCTTTTCAGTCCAGGGGTCAGGTCTTTTACATCTTCTATCTTCTCCCCGTATCCTCCCATGGCCTTTATTATTTCGTGAAAATCCACAAAACCCAGGTCTACCCCCTGAGTCATCCCCGCTTCGGGATAGGTTATCTCTATCTGATGCTTAGTCATTCCCCACGCGGAATCATTACAAACAACAACCACAAAAGGTATCGAATGTCTTACAGCAGTCTCCATCTCCATAAAATTCATGGCCGCCGCTCCGTCCCCGGTCAAAAGCGCCACGGGTTTTTCGGGAAAAGCCACTTTTGCCCCCAGAGCGAAAGGCACTCCAACTCCCATGCACCCGAGCGGACCTCCTTTCAAATAATGCCCCGGGTTTTTCACTTCGCATGAAAGATCTGTCCACGACTGGCAATCCCCTCCATCGACGGCGATTATTCCCTCTCCCCCCAAGTAATCAGAAACTGCTTTGGCAACCACAGCCGGGTGTATTCCCTTCGATACGGATACAGTACGACGAAATGCCGCAGAGGCACGAGACCTTGAGGCGCGAGCCTCCTTTATCCATGAACTGAAATCAAAGCTTATCTTGTTTTCCCGAGCGTAAAGATTTGCTTTTCCAAGAAAAGAATCAAGGTCGCAGACGACCCCGAGGTCCGCCGGGCGGTTTCTTCCGATTTCCTCCGGGTTAATATCCACATGGACAGTCTGCGCTTCGGGGTTTATAGTTTTTCCAAATCCCGCGTAAATACTCAGCCGTATTCCCAGAATAATTACAAGATCTGCGTTTGCGCTTATTTCCCTAAATCCTCCGGGACTCGCAGGAGATGCCGCCCCGAAGCAGTATCTGTGGTTATCAGGCAGTATTCCTCTTCCCATGTTAAGGGTAAAAAAAGGTGCTCCCAGCAGTTCGGCAAATTTCAGAAGGCTTTTCTCCGTTCCCGAGTACCATCCGCCACTTCCGACAATCACAATAGGCTTTTTTGATTTCAGAAGCATTTGGAAAAATTCCGAGACCTTATGCCGGGGCGGCTCACAGTCAGTATCCGGAACGGGTGACCTCGCGGGCGAACTCTCCTTCTCGTCGAAATTTGGGTAGAGCACTTCGTAGGACATCCCCAGATAAGCAGGCCCCGGTCTAGCAGAAATAGCCGACCCGTAGGCAGCGGAAACGTATTCTTTTAACCTGGATACTTCGTAAACCGTTCTAGCCGATTTAGTAACGGGTCTTACCATCGCTTCCTGATCTATTTCCTGAAGGGACATCCTGTCGTTCTCTTCAATTCCCGAACGACCGGATATCAGTATCATGGGAGAATTGGCAAGGTAAGAACCAGAAATGCCGGTAAGAGCGTTCGTAAAACCGGGACCAGCGGTCACAAGGCATATTCCCGGCGTTCTTCTAAGCCTTCCGTATGCATCCGCCGCCATTGCGGCTCCCTGTTCATGGTGCGTGTCGATAAGCCTTATACCAAGGTCTGTACAAGCCCTGTATATGGGATTTATATGCCCCCCTCCCAGAGTAAAGATGTCTCTCACTCCCAAGTCATAAAGAGCCTTTGAGACCAGATACCCGCCTTGCCGTTTCGCCATGAGCTTTTCTCCAATAATCAAACAAACCATTATTTCGCGGTAAATACAACCTCGGGGAAATAAAATTTTTTCCTTGAGTCCAATTAAATGATGATTAACATGGAACTGCGGAAGGAAATAGA
>RKRQ01000072.1 GCA_007571325.1 Candidatus Dadabacteria bacterium | reverse complement strand
TGTACTGGTGAATGAGGATGGTAGATTCCAAGACAATAACGGAGACACTGTCGAACCGAAGCTCTACAATGAGGACGAGGAAGAGGTCGGCTCCATAACCGAAAACGGCATAGTAAGCGCCGATCCTGACCCCGGTCCTGATCCTGACCCCGGTCCTGATCCTGATCCCGATCCTGACCCTGATCCCGATCCTGATCCAAGCAACACAGGCAGCGGTGGTTGTAACATTGGCGGTGGCGACAGCAGCAACGGCAGCATTGCCACTGTGGGCTTGCTCCTGTTCCTATGCGTCCTGCTTCTTTCCTCAAGACTGGTGAAAAGACGAGGAAAAAGCTAAAGAGACCGACAGTGTTTTAAGCAGCGCAGTCATGCACGGTCCTTGTTATTGACTCATATACACCCCGATGGAGTGGAAACCAACCCCTGATTGCCGGCGGTGGCGGGGGGAATCGCGTTTGAAGAGCTTTGACTCTGGTATCGACACTTAACTGGATGAAGACTGGCGTCTGAACCTTGTAACTTTACACTCTTTGATCACGAACTCGGCCGAGGTACGTGTCCTGAAGTTCCGATTAAATATTCAGAAGCGAAAGAATGATTTTTCAGAATGCTTTTAATTCATGAAATATAATTTTTTCATTTTCATGAATCTTGGTCTGACAACCTATCTTCTACGGTTTTTCTCACTGCCTTGAGAATTTCTTGATGGATAATGCCATTTGTTGCTAAGATCCCTTTGTTATGAAGAAGCTTTTTACCCATGGAGAAATCAAGGGTTTTCCCGGATGAGTCTGTAACTGTTCCTCCGGCCTCCTTGACAATTATGTATCCTGCAGCATGGTCCCATATACTTTCTTTGTAGTTTTTTCGCGGGGGAAGCCGAAGGTAAATGGAAGTATTTCCTCTGGCTAAAACAGCATATTTACACTGGCTGTCCATTCTTACCGGTTTTGCTCTTATGTCTAGATGCCGGGCAACTTTCTCCGAGAATTCATAGGAGGAATCTGGCGCTTCGACTGATTCGCACATTGTAGATTCTAAGGGTTTTTTGACGTTCGATACGGAAATACGTGTCAAAAGACTTTTTGAAAGTCCGAATTGGTAGGAACCTAGTCCTTTTTCGGCGAAAAATATGAATCCTTTTTCTCTTTCTATGCAGTTGTTTACATCTGGTCCCAACTCCGGGCAACCCAAGATTCCGAGAACAACTTCTCCATATTCAATTAGTGCTAGAGCGATTGCATACTGGCGTTTTGCGAGAAACCCTCTTGTTCCGTCAATTGGATCAAGTGTCCAAAACCTTCCATGGCTTCCGCCCGCATGATTTCCTCTGTCGATTGTACGGAGTATTTCATCTAAGTTTCTTCCAGGCAAAAGTTCTCCAAGGTAGTTTCTGATTTTTTCCCCGCAGCTGCCTTCAAGGGAAAACGAGTTTTCCTCGGCAACTATGGGAATTTCTGGAAAAGAGGACGAAAGTTTTTCATTTATTAACGTTTGGACGAAAAAATCCGCTATGGTTACCGGAGAACCATCCGTTTTATAAAGTGTTTCACGGAACTCGGGCTTTTCACCCATCTGCATGCAAATCCTGGTTGCCTCTGTTACAGCCTCAAGCCCGACCTTTTTTTCCAGTTCAAAACCCATTTGTATCAGACTGTTTTTCTAAAACTGAACTGCTGAGATATTTTAGGTTTTCGTTACGAATATTGGGTCATCCCAGGAAAGTTCAAAATCGATTCCCTCATGGCAAAGAGCCAACCCATCTCCCTTTTTGAGCGTGTACTTGGTTTCGGAGTGGTCTAGGTCCACCTCTATCATATTCCCTAGAATTGTAAGGGAAAAACTTAGTCTCTGTATTTCTTTGGGTAAATTTGGAGAAAATTCGGGTTTTTCTCCCGTGTCGGCAAGTCCGGCGAACCCAAATACAAACATCATCCAAGTCCCTCCCATGGATGCTATATGGCAGCCGTCGACAGTGTTTTGTCCCATGTCTCCAAGATCCATGAAGATCGCATTTTCAGCGTATTCCATCGCCTTGTCCATGTACCCTACCTTGGCGGCCACTATCCCCTGTATGCAGGCCGAAAGTGAAGAATCCCCCGTCGTGAGAGGGTCGTAGTAATCAAAGTTCCGTTTTTTCTCTTCCTGCGAAAAATCTTTTTCGAGAAGGAACATAGCGAGAACGAGGTCAGGTTGCTTTACTACCTTATGGCGGTAAATGACCAGCGGGTGGTAATGAAGAAGTATGGGATATTTATCTTCCGGCACATTCTCAAAATCCCATTTTTTCTTTTCTAGAAAATAGTTGTCCTGTGGATGTATTCCCAGCTTTTTATCATATGGTATGTACATATGACGGGCGGCTTTTTCCCAGTTCTTAATTTCTAAGAGGTGCAAGTTGGTTTTATGAGAAAGACTTTTAAAAATTTCAGGCTCGGTTTCCTTGAGTTCTTCAACTGTGGAAGCGGCGAGTTTTAGATTTTGGCGGGCCATAAGATTCGTATAAGTATTGTTATTTACCACAGTGTTATATTCATCTGGCCCCGTGACGCCGTGTATTTCGAATTTTTCTTCTCCAGAATTGGAGTAAAACCCTAAATCGCTCCAGAGCCTAGCTGTTTCAATAAGAATTTCCGCCCCGTACTTGGAGATGAAACCGTGGTCTCCTGTAACGTTTACGTATTTCTTGAGCGCATAAACTATGTCGGCGTTTATGTGGTACTGGGCCGTCCCGGCGGCGTAGTAAGCGGATGCTTCCTCTCCGTTTATTGTTCTCCAAGGAAACATTGCCCCTTTTTGGTTAAGTCTTCTTGCGTATTTCCTCGCTTCATCAAGCATCCTATAGCGAAACTTTAGAAGATTCTCGGCGATAGTAGGCGAAGTATAGATAAGGAAAGGCATCAAGTATATTTCCATGTCCCAGAAGTAATGACCGTCATAACCAATTCCGGTCAGTCCTTTTGATGGCACGCCAGCTCCCTCGACTCTTACTGAAGACTGGTACATCTGGAAAAGGCTGAATCTTATTGCCTGCTGGAAAGACACGGTCTGTTCATAACTGTTTATCTCTACTCTTACGTCGCTTCTTTCCCAGAATTCATCAAGGTACTTGCGTTGCCCTTCAAGAAGGTCTGAAAACCCGAATTTCTTAGCTCTTTTGAGACTTCTTTTTGCTCTCTCCCGCAATTCCTCGTTTGTATGTGGAGCGGTCCTAGTTGTGTGATAGGTCATATATTTGGTAAGGGTTATGGGTTTTCCCTTACGGGCATCTACCATAAAAACTACTTTTCCACGATTATCTTCCGTTTTGCTCGTATAAGAAAAATCGCAGTTTGTTTCTAACGTATGCTCGACCCCGGAGGTAATAGTCATCTTGCTGTTGCAAGTTGAGTGGCAGAGAATTACACTTGTGTCCTGCACATCATTTAGGCATGGTTGAAGAATTTGGTGTTCAAGTCTGCTTGCCCTGCGCGGGTCTCCTCCGTTACCTTGAGTCTGCTGTTTTTCATCCCCTCTTGCATAGTTTTCATGATTGATTATTTCTGAAGATATTATTACCGGAGCCCTGTCGTTAAGAACCGTTACTTCATAAGATATGGAGGCTAGGTGTCGATGCTCCATGGAAACCAGCCTTTTTGATCTTATCGATATCTGTTTGCCTGAGAACATCTCCCATACCAGATTCCTCTCGACCACGCCGTTTTTCATGTCAAGGAACCGTTCAAAGTGAAGAAGGGTTGCGGTCGGCAGGTAAAAGGGTTCGTCATCCACGTAGAGCTTTATTATTTTTGAGTCGGGGACATTCACTATGGTCTGTCCCATCTTCGTGAATCCGAAGGCTTCCTCTCCGTATATTATGGGCCATGTTTCGTAGAAGCCATTCACTATGGTGAAATTCTGATAACTGGGCTTTCCTTCCTCAAAAGCCCCGCGCATTCCTATGTAGCCGTTCGATGTGCAGAAAATGGTTTCCGTAAGACCCATAAGTTCAGGATAAAATTGCTTTTCAGTTATTCTCCACGGATCAGGGGAATATATGTGACGTGCTGTGTATATGCCTTTTCTCTCTCTCTTCATCATTTGTATTTTCCTAGGAATTACTCTCCAAATACAAATTCTCCAAGGTCTCTGACGACTATTTTCGCTCCGTTTAAAAGTAATTCGTTTTCGTTATGTTTTCTGGCGACGCCAATTACAAGCCCAAAACCTCCTCGTACCCCAGCTGTAATTCCCGCAGCCGCGTCTTCAATAATAATGCTTCTTGCGGGTTCGCTTCCGAGTGTCAAACAGGCCTCAATAAACGTATCAGGTTCGGGTTTTCCTCGAAGATTTTTTTCAGCTGCTATCACCCCGTCAACCGTGATTTCGAAAAGGTCTTCTATTCCAGCGGCTGCCATCACCGCTCGACAGTTTCTGCTTGAAGATACGACAGCCAAGCGAAACCCGATTTCCTTAAGATGATGCGCAAGCGCAATGGATGTTTTGTAGACTTCCGGAGGCTTTTTTTTAAGGATTTTTGTAAATAACTGGTTTTTCCTGTTGCCCAGTCCGAAAATAGACCGCTCATCCGGTTTAGAGTTTCTGGTTCCTTCGGGAAGTTCTATTCCGCGAGAGAGCAGAAAGCTGCGCACCCCCTCATAGCGGGGTTTGCCGTCTAAATGCTGAAGGTAGTCTTTTGTTTCACTGAAGGGCACGAAGTTCTCAGCATGCTCTCTTGTGCGGGCGGCGAGAAATTCATCAAATGTCTTTTTCCAGCAAGCGCAGTGGATTTTTTCCGTCGAGGTAATTACTCCGTCAAGATCAAAGAGCACCGTATCGTAAGTGTTTTTTGAAAAAATTGTTTTCCCGGTCGCAATAGTCAACTTGGTCACGCTCATTTGCATATTAATTTTTGTTCTGATCAGAAATTCTGGTAAGGTCGTCTCTTATAACAGGGTAATTATACAGTATATTCTTGGCTAAAAACCAAATGAAACAGTATCAGATATTTTGTATTTCCAGAGTGCCTTTTTTGAAATCGCGCCTCTTTTATGATAATTTGATGACCCCGTACTGTGAGTTTGGCCCCATCGTCTAGGGGTTTAGGACGCAGCCCTCTCAAGGCTGAAACACGGGTTCGAATCCCGTTGGGGCTACCAGTTTCTCCTCTTTTGAGTATAGCCTGTTTTTTTCTGGTACTTTTTGTATCACGGACGGTGAAAAAAAGTCGTGTGGGAATTGACGCAACTGCACTCAATGTTTAAACTAGCTCTCATATTGTGGGTGGTTGTTTCAACCCGCATCAATACAATACGTGCCAAGGAGGTATACAATGAAACTTAAAGGCAAATCCGCAATAATAACAGGTGGTAGCCTGGGAATAGGCAAAGTTACGGCGCTTCTTTTTGCGAACGAAGGTGCAGATGTTCTTATAACCGGCAGAACAGAAAGCACTCTTGTGGAAGCTGTGGAAGAAGGCAAGGATACTTCTGGCAGGATAGAGTATTTTTTGAGTGACGTATCTAAAGAGCAAGATTGCAAGGGAACTGTCGAGCGGGCCATAGAGCTTTTCGGAAAAATCGACATACTGTTTAATAATGCCGGGGTGCTTCCTCTTGGTAGTACTCACGAAACCTCTATTGAGGACTGGGATAAGGTATTTGCTATTAACGTAAGAGGTACTTTCTTGATGTCCAAGTTCTCCATTCCTCATATGATCGAACAGGGAGGAGGTACCATAGTCAACAATTCCTCGATACTGGGAATTAAGGCTATACCAGGTGCCGCAGCATACAATTCCACTAAAGGAGCGGTGTCTCAGCTTACAAGAAGCATGGCTCTTGAGTACGGAGCGAACGGGATCAGGGTAAATTCCATATGTCCCGGTACTACTGTGACTCCGATGGTTGAGGCGTTTCTTGAAAATTCACCACCGGAGCTTGATGCATACCTGAAGGGACTTCAACCGATAACTGGGCACTTGGGGCGTTATGCTACCCCCGAGGAAATAGCGCACGCGGTGCTTTTCCTATGCGACAGTGAAAACGTGGCTTATATGACAGGGGCGGAACTTTCCGTTGATGGTGGTTGGATAGCTAACTAGCGTTTTGGCTCTGAATCCTCTAGTCGGTATCTGTATCTGTAAGTGTTATATCCGCGAGTGGTCCGTATGCGGCGAAGAGAGTTTTTCTTATAAAGGTTTCGGTGTCGTCTGCTTCGGTTTTAACTAGCATTTCTCCGTGGTTCTCAAGGTGGCTACGAAAGCCTCCCGTGCCTGTGATCTTACCCTCTTTATATGTTGAGTTGTTAAGAATAAAGAGGATTTCCGTTTTCCCGCCACTTCTTACTTCGCAGTCTATCGACACTATCCCTTCAGGGATTTCTATATCGGCTACGTACCTTAATATCCTCTCCTGCATTTTAAGTGTGCTCATCCGGTTGAAAACTCAAGTGAGTGGGGGAAGGGAAACTTGGTGGATTCTTCTTTTAAGTTGAGTTCTTCAAAGTTAGTGGCTCCCAGATCTTTTAGCTTCGAAAGCAGCTCTTTAATTATCACTTCTGGCGTCGATGCCCCAGAACTTATGCCTACGGTTATATTCTGATCAAGTGTTCCTATACGTCCCAGCCCTTCTGTATCCTCAATAAGGTAGGCTTTTTTTATACCGCAGGATTTTGCAACTTCAACCAGCCTGTTTGAATTTGAGCTTTCGGGCGACCCAACGATGAATATGACATCTGAGATCTCAGCTAGTTCCTTTACGGCATCCTGGCGGTTTTGGGTTGCGTAACAGATATCGAGTTTAGAAGGTTTTTCGATTTTTGGAAAGCGTTTTTCAAGCGTGGTTACTATTTCCTTGGTATCATCAACGCTGAGAGTAGTCTGCGTTACATAGGCTACTTTTTCTGGGTCCGAAACATAAACCGCAAGGGCTTCGCTTACCGATTCTACCACCACTACGCTTTCGGGTGCCTCACCTTGTGTTCCTATCACTTCAACATGATCTCTGTGGCCTACGAGTATTATCGTATACCCCATCTCGGAGTAATGTCTTACTTCACTGTGAACTTTGGTAACGAGTGGACACACAGCATCAACTATCTGGAAACCCCGCCGCTTGGCTTCTTCGAGGACAGAGGGACTTACCCCATGAGCACTGAAAATGACTCGCGATGCCGGATCTTTTATTTCATCCAGTTGCTCGACAAAAACTGCGCCTTTCTGCCTTAAAGAATCAACAACCCTTTTGTTGTGTACTATGGCGTGGCGGACGTAAATGGGGGGGCCGTACATCTCTAGAGCTCTTTCAACAATTTCAATCGCCCTTTCCACTCCGGCGCAGAATCCTCTGGGTTTGGCAACTACCACTCGCATATAACCGTAGATGATAACGCTATGGATACGCAGGTCAAGCAAAACGGCCTCATGCGTGGTTCGGAGTTTACTACTGGTCAGGTAGGTCTTATATTCTTGTATATTGAATATCTATATATGGGGATAGTTGCATCAGATTATGTTTCTGAGTGTGCTGATGAAGTTGCCGGGTATATTTACGTGTTTTTAGCTATTGCAGGAACAGGCGGCGGAAAAAAAGATAAAAGGAGTTTTTAATCTGTGGCGCAAGAAAACGATGGAAAAAGTGTTGTGCAGAGTTGTGAAAGAATCATAATAGCGCTTGATTTTGACTCAAGAGAGCAAGCTCTTGCGCTGGTGGAACTTCTCGGAGAAAGAATAGGCATTTACAAGGTCGGATATCAGCTCTTTATGCGAGAAGGGATGAGTTTTGTAAAAGAACTTGTGGGACTTGGGAAAAAGGTTTTTCTTGATCTTAAGATGGGGGATATAGACCGGACGATTGCAGCTGCTCTTCGGGCGGTGCCCGAAGGGGTTGAATTTGTTACCATAAATGGCGGAAAAGCTACAGTAGCCGCTGCAAAGCAGGGGCGTGGCAAAAGAAACCGGCCACTTGTTCTTTCCCTTACTTTTCTTTCAAGTCTTGACCAGAATGATCTAAGAGCTCTTATGATGAATGAGGATCTAGAACTTGATGAGTACATAAGGGTTTTTACGCGGAGGTCAATTGAGGCTGGTTGTGACGGGGTCGTGGCTTCTGGGGATTCAATACGAAAAATCAGACAGAAGTTTGGAACCCGTGTCGTTATAGTTGCCCCCGGGATACGACCCGAGGGAAAAAGCAGAAACGACCATAAAAGGGCACTGACTCCAACTATGGCTATTGAATATGGAGCCGATTATCTGGTTGTGGGGCGCCCGGTTACCAAAGCGGAAAACAGTCTTGAGATTGCAGACGACATAATCAGGGAAGCCAATGCGGCTTTGGCGCTCAGGGGTTGATAACTTAACTGTGTTCGGTAAAGGAAGACGGGATTTTTTCGATCTCTCTGCTGTTTATACTACAATTTCCATTAGATCTTCAGCCACTATTATTTCCGTTTCGCCGTTCCCCGAAATAGTTTTTATCTCTTCCGGCAGATCTTTTCCGTCCATTGAAGGATAAAGATGCGAGAGAACGATTTTTGAAGGGTTATTTCTTTTAGTTATATTCGCTATGTCGGATGGAGTCATGTGAACGGTCATTTTTTCTGAATCCGGGAGCGCACATTCCGTAACGAATATGTCTGCTCGCTTGGCCAATTTCCGAAGTCCGGGGAAATACCCTGTGTCTCCCGTATAGACAATTTTCTTTCCCGAAACATATATCATGTATCCGATGCTGTTTTCTGTATGAAGGGTTTTGAAGGTCTTTATCTCAAGACCACCAATGTTTTGTTTCTTTTTTCCCGTTTCATGAATTTCCACAAGCTCTGGCCTTAACCACTCGCCGTACGGTTCTCTAAGTTTTTCGATAAATTCAAAGAACCCTTCTGGTCCCCATATCCCAAGCGGTTTCTCTCTTTTTTTCCCGTAGGGATGCCTTGTGGCGAAAAGAAGGGGAATTAGATCGGAAGTGTGATCGGGGTGAAAATGAGTTATGAAAACATTGTCAATCTTTAGATAATCGACTCCTATTTTCTCAAGTTTCCATACCGTGCCGTTGCCGCAGTCAAAAAGGACCGAACTGGTATCTGTGCTCAGAAGATATCCAGAAGAACCTCTTTTTTTTGTAGGAACGCAAGTACCCGAGCCCAAAACAGTAAGTTTTACCACCTGACTTGATATAATTTCTCCCCGCTCCATAATTTTACTTGTGGAATGATCTAAATGGAAAACATTATAACACTCACAACCGATTTTGGCTTAAGAGACTGTTACGTGGGAGTAATGAAAGGCGTAATGCTTTGCATAAATGAAAACGTATGTCCGATTGATATAACCCATTGCATTGAATCTCATGATGTCCGCGCTGCATCTTTTGTCATTGGCAGTTCATATCGGTATTTTCCGAAAAAAACTGTACACTTGGTCGTGGTTGACCCTGGAGTAGGAAGTGAGCGAAGACCGTTGGCCATTTTCGCCAACGGTCATTTTTTCGTAGGACCCGATAACGGGGTTTTCAGCTCGGTCATTCATTCCTGCAATGGTTTTTGTGCGCGTGAAATAAAAAACCGCGACTATTTGCTTGAAAACGCAAGTTCCACTTTTCATGGAAGGGATATATTTTCCCCGGTCGCGGCGCATCTCTCGCTGGGGGTTTCTTTCTCGGGAATTGGACCGGAAATAAAAAGACCTGAAATTTTTCCCCGGGAAGAATTCTCAATAAACGGAAGCGAGATCTGTGGAACTATTGTCTACACCGATAAGTTCGGGAATTTTGTAACCAGCATACCGACGGAGTCCGTTGGTGATCAAGCCGTGGTGAAAATCGGTGGGAAATATATTGCAGGAATTTCAGAATCATATTCTTCGGTGAAACCAGGAGAGATTCTTGCTGTCCGAGGAAGCTATGGATATATTGAAATATCGGTTAACCAGGGTCGAGCGCTTGATGTTTTTGGTGAAATTCCACCAGAGATTGTCATCATCAATGAGAGGAACTGAAAAAGACCCATGCGAATTCCGGAAGGAAAAACCGTAACTGAAATCCCCAGACAATTTGCGGGACGAAGGGCGGATGTGTTTCTCTCGGGTTTTTTAACCGGGATTAGCCGCTCAAGCATAAAAAGGCATATAGAGCTTGGAAACATACTTATTGACCGCAAAACGTTTAAACCCTCTAAAATAATAAATGGTGGAGAGAGCCTGAGTGTGAACATTCCACCTCCTGAGCCTTCCGGTATTCTTGGAGAGAAAATTGAAATTGAAGTTGTTTACGAAGACCGGGATATAATCGTCATAAACAAACCTGCCGGCATGGTAGTTCATCCCGGAGCGGGGAGAAAACATGGAACTCTCGTAAACGCTCTTGTTTATATGTGTGAAAATATTTCGGGAATAGGAAGCAAGCTGCGTCCCGGGATAGTGCACCGCCTTGATAAGGAGACCTCGGGGATTATGGTCGTTGCCAAAAACGACCAAGCGCACAGGAGTCTTTCCAATCAATTCAAGAGCAGGGAAATAAAAAAGGAATATGTAGCCATTATTTCTGGGGAGATTAAAAAAAATTCTGGAATTTTCAGTTCCCCTATAGGAAGAAGTCCCTCAAACAGGGTAAAGATGAGCTCTTTTTCCAGGACCGCAAGGTATGCAGAGACCTATTGGGAAGTTGTTGAGAGACTATGCGGCGCGACGCTTGTGAGCGTTTGGCCAAAGACTGGGAGAACTCACCAGATAAGGGTTCATTTCTCTGAAAACGGGTTTCCTATTTTCGGCGATAAAGTTTACGGAGGAAAAAAAAGCCACCCGCTAGGCTCCGAAGCCGGTAGAACGTTAATAAAAAGACACGCTCTTCATGCTAAAAAACTTGGATTTATCCATCCAGGGACTGGGCGGCAAGTTGAGTTCTCGGTAGAAATTCCAGAAGAGCTGGTTTCCCTGATCAATTATTTGAGGAGGACGGATGGATGAGAATTCTTCGTTCTACTCTTCTTGAGGAATATGCCGGCGTGATTCACGGTTTCGTTCATGACCCAGGAGGACCAGACCTTCTGAAAATCGCTTCTGACCATGGACTTGAAGATATTCTTACCGTGGACCAGGTTCATGGGAATTCCGTTTTTTTCGCCGAACACCGTGCAGTCGAGGAATTTGCCAAAGCTGACTCGGTCGTTACGTGCAAAAAAGGAGTTGGTATCGGGGTTATAACGGCCGACTGCGTTCCAATTCTTTTGTATTTCCCTAATTTTGGTTGCATTTGTGCTGTGCACGCAGGATGGCGAGGAACCTCATTGCATGCGGTCAGAAGTTGCCTTGAAGCCGTTTGGAAGAAATATTCTTTGAGACCGCAGGACGCCGTGGCCTCTATAGGTCCGTCTATAGGGAAATGTTGCTATGAAGTTCGAGATGATGTGGCATCGCAATTTGTCTCAAGCTCTGATGTTTCTACGCACTGGCTTTGCGAAAAAGGCGATGGGAAGTTCTTTCTTGATCTAGTGGAACTTAACAGAATCGAGCTTTTTGATGCGGGTGTTTCGGAAATTGAGACAATGAACGTGTGCACTTACTGCCAAGGTTTTCCTTCGTATAGAAGGGATGGATACAATGCGGACAGGATGATCAGTTTCATCGGAATCTCCCCCTAGCCTAGTGGGATAAGAAAGAGGCTGAAAGGTTTTTGGAAGAGGATTTTACGAAAAATTAACATGTTCTCTACATAAAACCTGAAGATATAATGGATTTGGAAATTATATCTAAGAGGCACAAACAGATAAGTTTACAGATTCTCCCTGCTGGGAGCATTTTTTGTCCTGACAAAGTTGATTAGTAGATTCAACCCCAATGGGCAACAGGTGTATAATTCAGTATTGTTACACGTAGAAAGTAGTATATAATTCCCTAGAAAACCCATGTAGATTCTCGGAGGAAAAAACAATGAAAATAATGTCCTGGCTAGATTCAGAGGATTACTGGTACATGAACTCTCTTAGCGAGCAGAACAAGGAAATCAACTACTACGGCTACGTGATGGAAGTTGGAGATGAGGAAGATTCGAGCAGGGTAAAGATCATGGTGATTGAGTTGCAGAGCGCGAAGCTGGTGGTGGGATTTATTGTTCCTTTGAGCATGGATTTGAGTGGGCCGATAGACATGGGTTTTATATGTCAGGAAAGGCCGGATAAGGATGTACCGTTTTCCTGTAAGCTTTCGGGTGAGGTGAAAAACCTCAACTATACCGGAGACGATATCCAGAAAATAGAGTATGCAGGTCTCTCACTTGAAAAGTTCTACCAGAACAAGGGGATAAAATTTTATCTTCTTGACCTTCGCCCCGTTTCCGAACAGAATCAGGATAAGCCTTGATCAGGTCTTCCGTGTGCGGAAAAATCTTGGGTAGACAGTAGAAATGTCTGAGAAAAACAAAATAGTTCTCGCCTATTCCGGGGGGCTTGATACCTCGGTGATTCTCAAGTGGCTAGTAAATGAGTACGACTCCGATGTTATAGCCTATATAGCGGATATAGGACAGAAAGAAGACTTAGAGAAGGCGGAGCAGAAAGCTTGGGAAACCGGAGCATACGCGGTATTCATTGAAGACCTTAGGGATGAATTCGTTGAGGATTATGTTTTTCCTTCAATAAGTGCCAACGCTATTTATGAAGGAACTTACCTTCTTGGTACATCTATAGCCAGACCGCTTATAGCCAAAAGGCAGATCGAAATAGCCAACCGCGAGGGAGCTTTCGCCGTTTCACACGGAGCTACGGGCAAAGGGAACGATCAAGTTCGTTTTGAGCTTACTTTCCATGCACTTCACCCTAATATAAAGATTATAGCTCCGTGGCGGGAATGGAATTTCAAATCAAGAACCGACCTTGTAAATTACGCTAGGGAAAACGGGATAGATGTTACAGTGGTAGAGCAAAAACCTTACAGCTGTGACCGCAACCTTCTTCATACCAGTTATGAGGGCGGAATCTTGGAGGACCCATGGGCAGAACCTCCTGAAGACATGTTTGAGATGACAGTTTCTCCTGAGGTGGCTCCTGATAAACCCGTTTATGTGGAAATTGGATTTGAGAGCGGTATACCGGTTTCAGTAGATGGAGAGAAACTTTCTCCTTCTTCTCTTCTTGCCGGACTTAACGATGTTGCCGGCGCAAATGGAATCGGAAGGGTCGATATTGTTGAAAACAGGTTTGTCGGAATGAAATCAAGGGGTGTGTACGAGACCCCTGGCGGCACGATTCTTCACGCGGCGCACAGAGCTATTGAGTCAATTACTATGGACAGAGAGGTAATGCGCCTTAGGGATTCCCTGGTTCCCAAGATATCAGAACTTATTTATTACGGTTTCTGGTTTTCTCCCGAAATGGAAATGCTGACTGCCGCCGTAAAGCAGAGTCAGAAAGATGTGAGCGGTACAGTAAGGCTTAAGCTTTATAAGGGAAACGTTGTTGTTTGTGGAAGGAAGTCTCCAAATTCCCTTTACAGCGAGAATTTGGCTACTTTCGAGGAAGATTCGGTTTACGACCAGTCAGACGCTACAGGATTCATAAAACTAAACTCGCTTCGGCTTTCCGTTAAAAAACTCCTTGAGGGAAAATAGCTTTTTCCGCGGATGAGAACGGATCAATTCAACTATGATCTTCCCCAGAGGCTGATTGCACAATACCCTCTTTCCAAGCGTAGTTCATCCCGGCTCCTTGTTGTTGATAGGAAAACACAGCGTTTCTCTCATGCTAAGTTTTCTGATCTTAGGAACCTGCTTCAATGGGGCGACTTGGTGGTTTTAAACAATACCAAGGTAATTCCCACAAGGCTTTCTGGATATGTAGAACGCAGGGGAACTGTCGAATTTCTTCTTACTGAAAAAAAAGATGAGACTCGGTGGAAAGTACTTTTTAAAAATCCGACCGATGGCATTCGGATCAAACTGGACGGAGGAATATCGGGTAGCCTCGAGAGGGAACCCGACAAAAGCTGGACTATAAGATTCAGTGAACCCGTCGAACAGGTTATTAGAAGTGCGGGACGGATGCCGCTTCCGCCATACATAGAAAGAGAACCTCAGCCTGAGGATAAGAAAACCTATCAGACTGTTTACGCAACCGAGGAGGGAGCCATTGCCGCTCCAACAGCCGGTCTTCATCTGGACGAGGAACTTATCTCCGACCTTTGCGAAAAGGGAATTCTGTTCAAATATGTAACTCTTCATGTTGGAGAGGGTACTTTCAGGCCGGTAAAGGAAGAATTGATCAATAACCACGAAATGCATTCCGAGCGTGTTCTTGTATCACAGGAGACCGCAGAAGCCGTTAACAAGGCGAAAGCGGACAAAAGAAGAATTATTTCCGTAGGGACTACGGTTACAAGGGCTCTTGAGTCTGCAAAAAGGGAGGATGGCAGTATAAAACCTTTTTCTGGTAGGACCGATCTCTTCATAAAACCTCCTTACGAATTTGGATTCGTCGATGTTTTGATAACCAATTTTCATATGCCTTGTTCAACTCTTCTTATGCTTGTTTCCGCATTCTGCGGTACTAGGGAATTGGCTCTTGCTGCTTACGAAGAGGCGAAATCACGGGATTACAGATTCTTGAGTTACGGCGATTCTATGATGATAGTGTAACGAGGTTTTAACGGTGAGTGGTTCTGTGTTTGTTTTTGTACATTATCGGGTGGAATTGTTATACTCTCTGAAACAGGGGTTTTTATTCAATTAATTTCTCGGGAGGAAAGTATAGATGGCGACAATAGTTACTGGGGCGACCGGTTTTATAGGATCGCACATAACGAAAAAACTGGTTGAGAGGGGGGACCGGGTCAAGGTTCTAATCAGAAAGACGAGCAATACAAAAAATATAGATTCCCTTGATGTGGAGAAGGTCTACGGAGATGTGGGAGACCCTGATTCTCTTAAATCTGCTTTTTCTGGATGCGACACACTCTTTCACACTGCAGGATTCGTATCGTTTAAAAAGTCTGATCATCAGAAAATGCTGGATATAAATGTGCGCGGAGCTTCAAATGTTCTCTCCGCCGCTATGGATGTTGGAATATCAAAAGTGCTTTTCACAAGCAGTGTGGCTGCAATAGGCGTTGAGCGGGATGGCTCCCCCGTCACGGAATCCACGCAATATGATCTTTACTCCGAGGGAATAGGGTATATGAACTGCAAGTATCTAGCGGAAAGGGAGGCACAAAGCTTCAGCGAAAAAGGTCTTCCCGTGGTCATACTGAATCCTTCGGTAGTTCTTGGTGTCGGGGATATCTATCTTTCAAGTTCGGGGTCGGTTCTCTGGTTCTGCAAGAAAAAATTCCCGGGTTATATGGATGGCACGTTCAATGTTGTGGATGTTGAGGACGTTGCGAATGGGCATCTGCTCGCGGAAAAGCATGGAAAGCCCGGAGAGCGTTATATACTCGCCAATGAGAACGTCAATGTGCAAAGTTATTTCGCCCTTCTTGAGAAAGTAACTGGAATTTCATCCCCAAAGATCAAAATTCCCTATGTGTTTGCTTACACCACCGCGTTTCTTCTTGAAAGAGTTTTGAGATTAAAATTTCCGAATTATTCCACGCTCGACATTGATTCTATAAAGCTTTCTAGGTACAACTGGCACGCTGACAATTCAAAGGCCGTAAGAGAACTCGGGTTCACCGTGACTCCAATTGAGCAAACTATACGGAAAACCGTGGAGTGGTTCAGGGAAAACGGCTATCTGAGCTAAAGAAAAGAGAGTAAAGTGGCGGGAAACAGTTTCGGAAGATTTTTCAGAATTACCACTTGGGGAGAATCCCACGGACCTGCATTGGGAGTTGTAGTTGACGGCTGCCCCGCGGGACTTGAGGTTTCTCCAGAGGACATACAGTACGAACTCGACAGGAGGCGTCCTGGGCAAAGCAGGATTACCACACAGAGAAAGGAAGCCGACGCAATCGAGATACTTTCAGGTGTTTTTGAAGGAAAAACTCTTGGGACTCCAATATCCATGATGGTGAAGAACACAGATGCCATATCAAAGTCCTATGAAGACATAAAAGATATATATCGTCCCGGGCACGCCGATTTCACTTATGATGAAAAGTATGGGCGCAGAGATCATCGCGGAGGAGGGCGTTCTTCAGCTCGGGAAACGGTAGGCAGGGTAGCTGCAGCTTCTATAGCTAAGAAAATTTTGAACTCTCACGGAGTAACTACTATAGGATATGTAAAACAGGTGGGAGACATAATTGCTCAGGACATTGATCTTGACCAGGTCGAGAAAAATCCAGTCCGCTGTCCCGACCCTGAAGCTGCCCGGAGTATGATCAATCTTATAGAATCGGTAAGAAAGAAAGGAGATTCGGTGGGAGGAACTGTTGAGGTGGTGTCTCAAGGACTTCCTTCGGGCCTCGGAGAGCCTGTGTTTAACAAGCTTGATGCTGATCTTGCTAGTGCGCTTATGAGTATAGGAGGAATAAGGGGTTTTGAAGTTGGGATGGGGTTTGGAGTCGTTGAGAAGAAAGGGTCGCAGATAAACGATCTCATGTATAAAAAGGAAGATGGGACTCTCGGTTTTAAAACAAACAACTCTGGTGGTCTTCTAGGAGGAATAACTAATGGGGAAGACTTGGTTGTGAGAATTGCTATAAAACCGACTTCTTCAATATCTCAAGTTCAGTATACTGTAGATAAAAAAGGAGAAAAAAGGGAACTGCGGGTAAAGGGGAGACACGACCCGTGTCTTTGCCCCAGAGCGGTTCCAATAGCGGAAGCCATGGTTAATCTCGTTTTGGTTGATCACCTTCTGGTCTCAAAACTGTCAAAAATCTGATTTTACTGGAATGTCGGAACTATTTAGAATCTATATAGGACAGGAAGAGATATACTCGGGACATCTTGAGGAAATACCCGATTATTACCGTCGTAACCTAGTTGAAGCGATTTCCGAATGGGGGGAGTGTTTTAGCAAAAGCGGTTTTAGGGAACTTCTTTATTCTTCTTTACACTGGTACAACCTCAAAACATATTACTGCGATGATTGTGAAAAGAAGTTTGATGAGGGTGGTATGTGTGGAGATTGCGGCGGGGAGATTTCAGAAACTTTTACCCATAAAAGAAATCCGGCGATAGATAAGATAATGATGTGCATAAGTTTGGTGGACCGTGTGGAAATGGAGGTTTCTTAGTTTCTTTTAATTGTCATGAAATTTCTTGTTAGAGGACACATTTATCCCAAAGCCTGGGATATAGCAAAAAGCGTTAGGAAGTTAAGGGAAGAGCGGAAAAAAGTTAACATAGGAAGTGGAACTATTGGATACAGTGTGTATGAGGTTGGTCTTCCGGAACAGACCGTAAAAACGGGAAATTATCTTACTACTCCCCAAGGAATCAGGCTCTACCACAACTCAGGTGATTATTACGGGACGGGGTATCTTATCTCGGAAATAGACAGCGACCCGCTTGTCTCAAAACATTTTTCCTGAATATGATCTCCCAGAGGGAAACCGGTTGCACAAACAGATCTCGGATTTTGCTTAATTAAAGACAACTAAGCTGTTGCCAATACCTCTGAGACTTTGGAGACACCAGCTCCAATTGTAAAATTATGTCCCAGGGATGCCAGAGTGGATTCAAGGGCTGAGATAAATGCCACCATATCGTTTCTGTCTATATCTCCTATGTGAGATACCCTGAAGATTTTTCCCTTGGCGTCGTCCTGCCCCCCGGCTACGGTCATTTGGTATTTGTTCTGGAGATCAGAGATGATTTTCCCCGCCCCTATTTCTTCGGGTGCTATTCCTACGGTAAGAGCAGGGCTTGCTTCGTCTGTGGTGAAAAGATCTATGTCGATTGCTTCAAGAGCCTCGCGGGTAGCAAGCGACATTACTTGGCGTTTTCTGTAAATGTTTTCCATCCCCTCTTCTAAGAAGTCCCCTATAACTTTGCCGAGACCGATTATAAGAGTGACCGCGGGAGTCCAGGGTGTCGTGTTTTTCTTGGCACTTTTTAGGTAATCGGAAAAATTGAGATAGAATTTCGGAAGGTTTGAGGTTTTGTTGAATTTCCAGGCTTTTTCGCTCATTGTTGCGAATGAGAGTCCCGGTGGAAGCATAAAAGCCTTTTGCGAACCGCCCACAAGAACGTCAATTCCCAGTTCATCAAAAGGAAGAGGAAATACCCCAACTGCCGTTATGCCGTCGACTATGAGCAGAACATCATCTCTTTTCGAAGTAATAGCCGCAATCTGTTCAGTAGGATGCTTTATACCTGTTGAGGTTTCGCTTGCTTGCATTAAAACCGCTTTTATAGATGGGTCTCTGTCAAGTTTTTCTTCTATAATTTCAGGTGAAACCGCCTTGCCCCATGTAACTTCTATTTCATTTACTTCAAGTTTATAGGCCCTTGCTATCTTTCCCCATCTCTCTCCGAATTTTCCGCCGTTTACAGCGATCACCTTATCGCCTGCACAAAGAGTGTTTACAATTGCTCCTTCCATGGCGCCGGTTCCTGAGGCTGCCAGTATGAAAACTTCGTTTTCAGTCTGGAAAATATGTTTCAGTCCGTTTCTTGCCCGTTCAAATATAGCTTCAAACTCCTTGGTTCTGTGATGAATAAGCGGTTTTGCCATCTCAACCATTATTTCACTTGAGACCGCCACGGGACCGGGGGTCAACAGCAATTTTTTCATTGTTTTTCCTCGCCTGATTATAGGGGTTAAATTAAAGGGCATAAAATACCCACTAACGTGTGGCGTTTCAATTGATTTTCGAGGCGTTTTTTTTGAATTCGGAGGTTATTTGCGTACTATGCTTCATAATGTTTTAAGGAGGTATCTGAGATGAAAGAAGAACTGCGCAGTTTCATAAAGGATCTGAGAAGCAGGATACACAGAACGGGAGACTGTCTTTGACCTGCCCTCCAAGACAAAAAGACTCAAAGAACTTGAAGAAATTACTGTTGACCCCGGCTTCTGGGATAACTCCGAACTAGCGCGCAAAACGCTTCAGGAGCAATCGGAAATCAAAGATTGCGTTTTGGGATTTGAGAAACTCCATTCAGATATGGAGGATGCGGCCTGCCTTTTCGAGCTTGCCTTTTCTGAAGACGATCAAGACTCTATTCAAGAGGCGCACAGCATGCTTGCGTCTGTTGACGCGAAGCTCACCGAACTTGAATTTGCCCGTATCCTCGGTGGTCCAGATGATGCGCGAAACGCCATTGTATCGGTAAACTCTGGAGCTGGAGGAGCGGAGGCTCAGGACTGGACCGAGATGCTCCTTCGCATGTACCTTCGATATATGGAGAGAAAGGGGTTTTCCGCCAAACTGCTTGAAACTCAGGATGGAGAGGAAGCGGGAATAAGAAGCGCTACCATCTTGGCCGAAGGGAAATTCGCCTTCGGTTACCTAAAGGCGGAGACTGGGGTTCACAGGCTCGTAAGGATATCCCCGTTTGATTCCAACAAAAGGAGACATACATCATTTGCCTCGGTTTTTGTTTCTCCGGATATAGATGATTCAATAGAGATCAACGTAGAAGAAAAAGACCTAAGGATTGACACTTACCGTGCTAGTGGAAAGGGCGGGCAGCATGTTAACAAGACTGATTCTGCGGTTCGGATTACTCACTTCCCCACAGGTGTAGTGGTCAGCTGCCAGAACGAAAGGTCACAACGCCAGAATAAGGAAAGCGCGATGAGGATACTCAAAGCAAGACTTTACGAATTCCGCAAAGCCGAAGAAAAGAAGAAAGAAGAGGAACTCAATTCATCTAAAAAGAACATTGGTTGGGGAAGTCAGATAAGATCGTACATTATGCATCCTTACCGCATGGTTAAGGACCACCGAACAGATTTTGAGTCTTCGGGAGTCGACGCGGTACTTGATGGACATATAGATGATTTCATAGAATCATATTTCTTGCATAAAGAGACTGAAAATCTAAGTGAGGGGCCAGATTGAAGTTTGGTATAACAGGGAAAAAAGATACTGCGCAAGTCTATGAGATTGCCAAAAGATTTTGTGGATGGCTTGGCGAAAGAGACATAGAGTTTTTTGTTGAGGAGACGCTTGGCCGTGTCATAGATGTGCAGAGTGTGCTCCCGGAGCGGGACCTGGCAGCGGCCGTTGACGTAATAGTCGTTTTCGGCGGTGACGGTTCCTTTATCTGGGCTTCCCGCATGGCGCGGGGATACGATGTTCCAATACTTGGTTGTAACCTAGGTGGGCTTGGGTTTCTAACGGAATTTACCGTGAATGAGTTTTTTCCAATGATGGAAAGGGTAATCGCCGGAGATTACAAGATTGAGAAAAGGGAGATGATATCGGGTTACGTAGCGAGAAAGGATAAAAACCGGGAAGAATTCATGGTATTGAACGACATTGTGATAAACAACGGTCCCATTTCTAAGGTTGTTGACCTTGCAATATACATAGATGAGGAATACGTAACGACTTTTAAGGCCGATGGAATTATATTTGCGACTCCGACGGGTTCGACTGCTTACTCTCTTTCCGCAGGTGGACCTATAATTTATCCCACGTTACCCGTGATAACAGTTACTCCCATATGTCCGCATATTCTTACCAACAGACCTATTGTAGTCCCCAATACTAAAAAGATAAAGACAAAGGTGCTTACAGATATACAGAATACCTACCTTACGCTTGACGGTCAGGTTGGAATGCCTCTTTATCTTGGTGATGAGATTGTTCTCGAAAGTTCTGAGTTTTACGTAAATATTATAAAATCTCCTTTTAGAGATTATTTTGATATCTTGAAAACAAAACTTATGTGGAGTGGGAGATATGAAGATTACGAGTGAGCAGAAGTTCATGCACGACTGCGTTATAAAGCAGGTGGAACACAACTACTCCTCGCTTTATAAGGAGATCCATACCAACCCTTGGGAAGAGGAGCTTTACGAGTTTGAAGGTTTTTTCCCCGATATAATCCTCGGTTCCTACGGACAGGTTGTGCAGATTATTGAAGTCGAGACCGAAGCTACTATTGATGAGAAAAGAAGTGAATACTGGAAAAAGCTCTCGGAGCTTTCCGTTCAATTGATTTTACTTGTTCCATCGAAGTCGAAAACTCATGTTACCGATATTTGCTGGAAATGCGGACTCGCCGGTAAAGTGAAAATAGGAACTTTCGAGATATCAATCCGTATATAGGGAACTTTAAGAAATTCCCATAAACTGTCCTTTCTTAAGATTTTTTCTGCCTCGCTTGAATTCAGATGCATCCATCTTTCTCCCACCTTCAATCTGAAGAGAAAGTATCTTAAGAATTCCATTGCCCGTTGCGACGTCTAAGCTTTTATCTCCTGTTGATACTATCTCTCCCGGCTTTCCCCGCCCTTCACCCGCGAGTGCTTTAAATATCTTTAGATTTTTCCCTTCCAAAGTGGTATGAGCACATGGCCACGGAGTCATTGCTCTTACCAAGTTTTTTATCTCTTCTGCTCCTCGTCCCCAATCCACCTTGCCATTTTCCCTCGATATGAGGGGGGCGTAGGTGGCTGCATCTGAATCCTGTTTTACAGCATGTATATCATTTTTTGCGATTCGGTTGATTGTTTCCAGGAGAAGTCCTGCCCCCTCAAGGGAAAGTCTTCTGGAAAGTTCCTCGGCATTTTCCTCGTTCCCTATGGGAGTTTCTTTTTGGGTAAGAATATCTCCCGTGTCCATGCCTTCATCCATCATCATGATTGTAACTCCCGTTTTTTTCTCTCCGTTTGCTATGGCCCAGTTAATGGGAGCGGCACCTCTGTAAGCGGGGAGAAGTGATGCGTGAAGATTTATACAGCCGAGCCGTGGCGCATTTAGCAAATATGCAGGAAATATTCTCCCGTAGGCTACAACCGCTATCAGATCTGGGGAAAGCGTCTTTAGGGTTTCCATGAATTCAGGTGTTTTTAAGTCCTGAGGCTGAAAAACGGGTATTTCATGCTTCATGGCAATTTTTTTCGTCTCCGTCCATATGGGCTTTCGGCTTCTCCCCTTAGGTCTGTCCGGCCTTGAAACAAGTGCAACTATCTCGTGAGCGGAGTTGCAAAGCTTCACAAGCGACGGTACAGCGAATTCTGGTGTCCCGGCGAATAGAATCCTCAATTTTTCCGTATTTTTATGGGAAGCGATTGCTCCAGTCTCCACTCTCAGTGCTTGCGTGCGATTTTGTTCAACTCATTTTTCTTCTGTGCATAATCTGCACATTTTTTAGGCAATGGTTTTCAGATTCTAAGTTTACTTAAAAATCCGCAACTGTTGAGAATTTATTTTTTTCTAATTATTTCAGAGAATTAAGTTACATCTTCCATGCTTTCTTTCTTTTTGGCCTCTTAATTGCATCAATATCTAGAGAAGAAAAAACATGGAGGAGTTGGTTATGAATATAACAGATGTTTTGAGAAAACCTTTCGGATGCGGCCGTGTGCTTCTTTTCTCGGTTTTCGCTTTTGTTATTTTAGGGGGCTACTCGGCTTTTGCGTCAGACGGTTCGGCGCACTCGGTTTTCGTGGCGAACAACATATGGATGCTGTTGGCAACTTTTCTTGTCTTTATAATGCATCTTGGATTCGCTGCCCTTGAGACCGGACTTACAAGATCAAAGAACGCTGTAAACATACTGTTTAAAAACACGTTTATTATCTCGGCAGGTATTCTCACTTACGCCTTTATGGGTTTTAACCTCATGTATCCGGGGGATTTTAACCTTATAGGTCATGGGATCTTTGGGTTCGCGGGCTTTGGTCTCTCAGCCCCGGCCGGAGCCGAGGGGCTCATAGAATATGCCGACGGTGGCTACACTTATTACACTGATTTCATTTTCCAGGCTATGTTCGCTGCAACTGCGGCTACCATTGTCTCCGGAGCAGTTGCGGAACGTATAAAGCTTTCAAGTTTCCTTATTTTCGCGACAATATTCGTCGCAATCGTATATCCCATAGCAGGATCTTGGAAATGGGGCGGAGGATGGCTTGATCAGATGGGGTTTTACGATTTTGCTGGTTCCACGCTCGTTCATAGCGTCGGTGGATGGGGAGGACTTGTCGGAGCATATCTTCTTGGCCCACGTGTCGGAAAATATCTTGCCTCAGGCAAGATGAGACCGATTCCAGGTCACTCTCTCCCGCTTCTTGCCATCGGAGTCTTTTTGCTCTGGATGGGGTGGTTCGGTTTTAACGGCGGTTCGGTTCTGAGTGCGGATCCGGAACTGATTTCGCTGGTCATAGTAACGACTTCGCTTGCGGCTGCGGCTGGTGTACTGGGAGCAACTTTCACTTCGTGGGCGATTTTTAAATATCCTGACCTTTCAATGGCCTTAAACGGTGTGCTTGCAGGTCTTGTGGGAATCACGGCGGGAGCTGACGTGGTTACTCCCGCAGAGGCGGTCATCATAGGGCTTGTGGCAGGAGTGATAATCGTTTTTGCAGTCGGCTTCTTTGACAAAATAAGAATAGATGATCCTGTGGGAGCGATTTCTGTTCACTTGGTCTGCGGTGTATGGGGAACGTTAGCTGTGGGAATTTTTGGAGGACCAGATTTCAGCATTGTAACTCAGTTTATCGGAGTTCTCGCATATGGAATCTTCACCGTTGTTTGTAGCTTTATCATCTTTTACGCCATAAAGATGATCATGGGAATAAGAGTGAATGAGGAAGAAGAAAGAAGAGGACTTGATATAAGCGAGCATGGAATGGAAGCCTATCCGGATTTCCAAGCCATATCAGAGGCTTAATTCTATGAAAATAAAGAAAAAACGGAGAGAAAATAATAACTTTAAAGGAGGAGAAAAAATGAGAAGTATAGTTTCCAAACTTTCATTGATGATAATCACGGCAGTTTTGCTACTCGGGGTCCAGTTTGCGGCCCCGAGGGCAAACGCCCTTGATATTGGAAATTTAGAGTCGATCGGACTCGGTTTTTCACTTGATACTACTTATCAGTATGTTTCAGACGGGACAGCTGGAATGCCTATAAGTGAGAGGGGGCTTTATCCGGAGCACAATGATTTTTCTATAGATGCTTTCACTCTTTCACTTGAAAAAGTTCCTACTGCTGACAAAGGAGTGATGGATTTGGTGGGGTTCAGGGCCGATGTTCTTTTCGGCGAACAAGCTGAACGCCTCGGCTTTGGTTTTAATTCTGACGGCGACGGCGCAATAAGTCCTTACCAAGCCTATATAAATGTACTTATTCCTTCATTTTCCGGGGGCCTTAACATCTATGCTGGTCAGTTTACAACGCTTGCTGGTTGGGAGCTTATAGAAGCTAAAGATAACACCAACATAACCAGATCACTGCTCTTTTATAGGATCCCGTTTGCACACAGTGGTGTAAGGGCTACTTTCAGTGCAGGAGCGCTTGATTTTGCGTTTGGTCTAAGCAACGACTGGGATGCGGTTGATGATGTGGATGATGGTAAAACGCTTGAATCACAGGTCGCGCTTAATTTTGCAAACGACGGCTGGCTTGGCGCTACGGTGTATTTTGGTGATACCGATGGTGATACCAGAACCCTTTTTACCATCGTTGGTACCATGTCTATTATGGAGAAACTAACGTTGGTCGCTGATTTTGAGTACACGTCGCATGATGTCGGCGGAGACCGGTGGGGTTTCGCTGGTTATGCAATAATGAGTCTTGTAGACTCCATGTCTATTGCTCTCAGGGGTGAATATGTCGATGAGGGAGAAAGGGTTGATACACCGGGGCTTGAACTCTATGAGTTCACCTCGACTCTCATATTAAGTCCTTTCAAATCCGTTGGGAATTTTGAAACGAGGCTTGAGTACAGGTACGACAAGGCAGACGGCGACGACATGTATTTTGCTGGTGAAGATAAACAGCATGGATTTGCTGTACAGCTTCTTTACTGGCTTGACGTATAAATAGAACAAACAAAGTAGAAATAAAACGCAGAAAAAACGCGTCATCTCTCCATACCATACCTATACCTCTTTTTTCTGTGTTCAGAGGGCTTCGGTTCTTTTAAAAAAGTGCCGAAGCCCTTTACTTATTAATTAAGAAGGGATCTTTCTTGAAACAAAATATTCTCTTCGGGTAGAATTAAAGCCCGCTTATTTCTGCCCGGATAGCTCAGTTGGTAGAGCAGAGGACTGAAAATCCTCGTGTCGGTGGTTCGATTCCGCCTCCGGGCACATCCTTAAGTTATCTAAGTTGTATTTGGGCCTTGTTTAGTAGTACGACCGACTCTCTTGCTACTTTTGACTGCTTTCGTCCTGTGCCTTATTCATGTTCCTCACGAGGCTGTATAAACCTATTTTCTTAATTGCACAGCACCCTGGAAAATACAGCTTTTTTTGGGGATGGAGATAATTCCAAGTATCAGTTACCA
Organism: Candidatus Dadabacteria bacterium; assembly: GCA_007571325.1. Taxonomy (GTDB): domain Bacteria; phylum Desulfobacterota_D; class UBA1144; order Nemesobacterales; family Nemesobacteraceae; genus Nemesobacter. Next base: position 33,770 of record RKRQ01000072.1, on the reverse strand, counting down.
GGATTGAAAGAGTTTTAGAAGACACTATAACATTAGAATTTCCTTCAAGTTTTTCTTATCTGGAAGACTATGGACGGTATAATGAACTTGACGGAAATGTAGTAAAAAATGAAATAAAGCGCTTATCATTCTCGTTGCGTTGGGGTCGTAAGCTGTGTTTGGAACAAGTGCTTTTTAGCAGATTGTCTTGTTATATACATTAGGTTAAACTTAGCATTCGTATAGGTTTGTTTTATCCTCGGAGGAGTATTAAAAAATGAGATTTGGCGATTACCTGAAAAAAATAAGAAAGAGAAAAAACATTACGCAAGAGAATCTTGCTCGTTATCTTGAAGTTTCAAACGTTTATATACATCAGCTTGAAACGGGAAAGGTAGATGCTCCCTCTTTTGAACGTTGCCAGCAGATTTCTTCAATTCTGGAAGTCAAGGTTGAAGAAATCTGGACTGTTTCAAGAGCCGAAAGACTCAAGAGGTTTATCAAAAAGGAGGCCATATCAGAGCAGGAGCTTGAAGTTTTAACGAATGAGGAAAAGATGCTTGTTAAGCTTTACAGAAGTCTTGATGGAGAAATAAAAAAAGATTTCGCCGGAATGGTATTTATGCTTCTTCGACATTCCCAGGATAAAAAATTACGCAAAATACTTGAAGAGTTTATGAAATGCGCCTGAACCAGAAACTTAGTCTTTTATCCAAAATATTTATGGTTGAACTGGGCATTATAGCCTTGATAGGGGTAGTATTTTATTTTCAGTTTGACAACGCCAAGAAAGAATTTGTCACCAGGACTAGGGCTATTGCCGAAACCATAGGAGACCAGGCAACTAGCTTCTATAAGGACCGTGGAGAGGGCTCTACAAGCAACGAATTCTATCTTTTTCTTGACGAAAGGCTGGGTAGAGAAAAACTGTTCAACACATTTGGAGTTTCACCCAAGTTTTTCAGCGTTACTTTCAGGAAACAGAAAGAAAACGAAATGGTCTCCGGACACTTTCTCGAAAATTCCTATCCACCTGAAGGGTACTCAGTTGAGAAATACGCTGGGAAGATTTCCGTTTCCGTTCCATTTCTTGCTCCGCAGACCGAAGGACCTCTCGGAATCGTTAAGATCGATTCCGATACGAAGACGCTAATGAAAAAGGTTTTCGCAGACAATTTCCTGCTTTACGTAGCAATTTTAGTGGTGCTTAACAACCAAGCTTTTATTCTTTACCTGTTTTCTAGAAGGAGAAAGGAGGAGATACCTTTTGTTGGAGGAGAAGGCTATCTGAAGGAACATTCCATAAGTGCACTTAAACTAATGCACAAGGTGCTTGGAGACATAATAGAAGATCACGCTTCGGAAGACAAGAAAGTTGCGGAGGAAAAGACTGCGGATTCGGGGAACGTTATTTCAATTTCAAACGCGGAAACTAAGCTAGGGAAATGAAAAAGGCTTTTCAGATCAAATTATTTGCTTTAGCGGTTTTTTTTCTTGTGTCTTGCGCTGCAGAAGACGAATCCGTTGTTAAACTTGATGGACCTGTTCTGCAGACCGAAAATTCTAATGGGAGTGTAGATTTTAACGGTGCCATCCTAAACACGGCGGATTTCCCTGTTCACTCTGTTTACGTTGTTATATTTGTGAAGGATTCGGATGGAAATGCTCTTGCCGCCACCTCGGTACTTGTTGGGGAGGGAGATATACTCGACCCAGAGGAAAGTTCTTTCTTCACGGCTAGTTTCGATAGCCTTCCCCCTGGAACTCATTCCCGAGAAGTACAGATATACTATGACCTTGTAGAAGAGTAGTTATCTATCCCCGCTTTGTTGGTTTTTCCGTTTAAAGAGCTACTCTCAGCGACCTTAACTACTAGTATTTACTTACTGGGAGAGATGTAATGGTTGGAATAGATATAGGTTCAAATTCAATTAAGGTAATTGAATTTTCTTCTGGGGATGGAAACTATCGACTTGAGAACATTGGGGAGGCCCTGCTTCCAAACGGTGCTGTGACCGGTAAGTTGATTTCAAGGAGCGAAGTGGTTTCTGGAGCTCTTTTAAGTCTTCTTTCCCAACTTGGCATAAAACCCAAAAGTGTGGTGATAGGTATTTCCGGCGAAGCAGTTGTTTCGAAAATCATTAATGTTTCCGGAAATTTCTCCGGAGAAGACATAAAAAAACTTGTTCCGGATATTGTAAGTTCTAGTCTTTACGAAAATATTGACGAGGTTAATTACAGCTACATACAGCTTTTGCGATGCAATAGAGGGTCTGAGCAGGTTCCAGTGCTGATAACGGCGGTTTCAAAAAAAACTATAGAAGGATATAAAAATTTGTTTTTACCTTTGGGCCTTAAAGTCCAGATCATTGATATTGACTCTATGGCACTTTCAAATTCCTATGCGGTTTTCTGCTCAGCCCCCGGTGAAAAAGTAGCCCTAGTAAACATCGGAGCATCGGTGATCAATCTCAATCTTCTGGACAATGGTATTCCTTTTATGCTAAGTGATATTCCGTTCGGAGGGCAGTGGATTACGCTTTGCCTTATGGAGAAATTCAATATAACCTACGAGGAGGCTGAGAGAATAAAGCGTAGCATAAGGGGTTATGAAGGGTATCAAGAAATAACATCCGTTTTCAATGAGTTTGTTGTTCGTGCTGTAGATAAGATAAATTCTGTTCTTGACAAATACGAAGGTGAGTTCTCCCGTGTGATTCTTTCGGGAGGGTCTTCAACAATTCCAACTATGGTTGATATGGTTGAAGAAACCACGGGTGTTTCGGTTGAGCTTTTTAATCCTTTTCAGAATATAGATGTTTCGGATTCGCGCTTTGATCCCAAATACATTGAGTATATGGCTCCAAAAATGGCGGTTGCCGCAGGTCTTGCGCTAAGGGATTTGTGAACAGGGGGAAAACTGGTAAGGAATTGCACGTACCGGATCAGTTTCTTGAAGGTATTGAGTGGACTATCAAAGAAACTGCAAGCGCTACTGTCCCAACTACAGCGAGAACCTTAAAGTAAAAAGACCAATCGAGTGAAAATTTGAGAGAAATTCCAAAACCGATTATGGAAAGAACAAGAGCGGTTATAAAAATTCCTCCGAGGATGTTTGTCCTAAGCATACGAAACTCCAAAAAGCAGAATTAATAAAAACGGCACTATTTTATACAAGACCGTGTAAATTTCAATTCTTAAAACAGAAATTTCCCACGGCTGAATATCTGAGCTTAAACTATGTCAAGCAAAAGGAAATCCCGGATTCTAAAACTTCTGAGTGAAAAAAATGGAAAGAGTCTTTCCAAGGAGAATATTCTCCTTGGGCTTAATCTGCCCGGCAGAAAAAGACAAAGCCTCCACACGATTCTGGAGAGTATGGTTATTGAAGGAACTGTGAAAAAAACCTCTAAAGGTCGCTACCGTCTTAGAAGACATGAAAAAAAGCATGTTGGGAAAGACCGACGGTATCAGAGTTCTTCTGGTTTCCACTTAAATGGGAACTCTAAGAATATCGATCAAAGCAATTTTTCTGATGGGAAGTCTATTAGGATTCTTGCCGACCTGAAAAAGACCCCGAGAGGTTTTGTCGCCTGTCCGAGAAGAACAGAGATTCCCGAGTATAAGATCGAAAACGGAAGGAGGGGAAAAGGATTTTCCGATGGGGAACTTGTAGTGATAAAAATTGAATTGGGCAAAACATCGGCAAAAGTGGCTGAGCGTCTTGGGATATCAGGAGAAGTTGAAGCCGAAAAAAAGGGAATTATCTCAGAGTATTGTCTTTCAAAGGGTTTTTCACGCGAGGTAAGGGAAGAAGTTAGGAGCCTAAGTTCTGGGTTTTCAGACGTTGATCTTCCGGCAAGAGTGAATCTTGAAAAAGAAACTATTTTCACCATAGACGGGGATGATGCCAAAGATTTTGACGATGCGGTGGGGATAAAAAAAATTCGCAAAGGGTATAAACTCTGGGTAAATATCGCTGACGTTTCACATTACGTAGCTTACGGAAGTGCATGTGATAAGGAAGCTACACGCAGGGCCACCAGCACCTACCTCTCAGACAGAGTTGTTCCTATGCTTCCAAAGAAGCTTTCAAACGATCTTTGTAGCCTGCGTCCTAGAAAAAGACGGCTTACGAAAACGGTTGAGATGGATTTTGATTCTTCAGGGGATCTAAAAAAATCAAGGATATACAATAGTTTTATAAAAAGCTGCGTAAGGCTAACCTACTCAGAGGTTGCGTCTGTTCTCAAAACAAACGGCACCATCTCATCTTCCCTTGGCAAAAAGGTTATTTCCTCCCTGTTTTTGATGAAAGAGCTCTACGGCAAGCTCAAGGATATTAGGATCAAAAAGGGCGGACTTGACTTTGATTTCCCAGAGGCCGTATTGCTTCGCGATTCCACAGGAAATGTAACGGGCGTAGATAGATTTAGGCGAAACGTTGCTCATGAAATAATAGAGGAATTCATGATCATGGCTAATTCCGTAGTTGCGGAGTTTATTTTCAAAAATGGTTTTGAATCGATTTACAGAATTCATGAACCTCCCGACCCGGATTCCATAGAAAAATTGCGCAAAAGCCTTCTCAAAACAGGCCTCAAAGCGGATATTGGAGCAAATGTTAAGCAGTTGGAGATACAGGAAATTATGAAAACTGCTTCGGGAAGAAAAGACTGGGAGCAAATAAACTTTATGATACTGCGCGCACTCAAAAAAGCTGTTTATTCAACAAAGCATGTTCCCCATTTTGGTCTTGCGATAGACGATTACACTCACTTTACTTCACCCATAAGAAGGTATTCAGATCTTGTTGTTCACAGGATTATTGACAATATACTGGAGAAAAAAGATCCTTTCTATAACTCAACTCTTCTCAAGAGAATAGCGGAGCGCTGCTCTATTCTTGAGAGAACAGCTGAATATGCAGAGCGACAGTTCATGAACCTTGAGACAGCGAATTTCATGAAATCCAACATAGATGAGATATTCCACGGTAAAATACTCAGCATACATCCCTTCGGAGTTTTCATAGAAATAAAGGAACACTTCGTAGAAGGATTAATCCCCGAACATTTTTACAAGAGCAGGGGAAAAAAGAGAAAGTGGTTTGAACTCGGAGAAGAAGTTCGCGTGAAACTTGTGTCGGCGGACATAGAGAAGCGAAGGCTTACTTTTGACCTAGTATATTGACCATTTTTTTGATCCAGTGAGAAAATTGGTGCTGTATTAATTTTGATTTGCTCTTGTTTCTTTAGGTTTTATCTAGGCTCACACGAAATCTAGATTAATTTTTGGCGCAATCCATAGTGGTTGCAGAGCTATGCATGCAGATGTATGATTGCCATACGGCATTTTGACGGAAGGCAAGGTAACATATCTAATGTTTTTTGGAGGTTTCAATGTCAGTGCCCGAAACAAGAGATATTACTTTTAAGGTTCTCGGGTTCTATGATGAGCAAGAAAGGGAGTGGAACGCTATAGCGCTGGAAATGGACATTTGGGGACGTGGTAAAACTCTTCAAAAAGCCTATGAGGAATTGGAAGATTTAGTTCTGATGCAAATCTCTTTTGCCATTTACCAAGGAAAACCAGAAATGATCTGGCGTAATGTTGACCCTATTTATTTTCAGCATTTTACAGATGTAGTATCTAGACAACTTAATGTTATTGAAACATCTTACAGTAAATATGATATTAAGAATTTGCCATACCCTTCTCCTCAAGTAATAGCCCAGAAAAGGAAAGAGTTTACAGAACTAGCTTAGATGTACACTTTTTGTACGCTCGAGAGAAAACTTAGGAAAATCGACTCACGTTTTTCTATCTATGAGAAAAGAGGCAAAGGAAGCGTGAACGTATAATCTATCATTCCGATATTAATGGAAGGCCAGAATCTTATCCTGTTAAGTGTATGGAGAAAATACAGAAATTCGGAAGGGAACACTTGGAGATATAAAACGCCGTTTCAATCTAAAGGGAAAAATCTAATAATTTAATAGACAGAAAACCTAAAATCGTACTGAACATTCCAGAGAGTATTCAACAGGTAGCTGATACTAACCTGCATTTCTCACAGAGAAAGGTATTGAGGGGATGAGAAGTCAAAATTTTTGCATGGGGATGGGTAAATGGTCCTGAACGGTCCAGTTTTCCAATCCAGAGTCGACAATTCGATTGATTTTCCCGCTCTCTGGCGGAGGGAGTGGGATTCGAACCCACGAGGGCCAAAAAGACCCCACTGGTTTTCGAGACCAGCGCCTTAAACCACTCGGCCATCCCTCCTGACTTGCAAAACAGGCTACCGAAGCCTTGGGGGCAAGGCAATATCTTGCGGGAAGTTTTGTTATTAAACCCGCTGTGTAAAATTAAGCGGATATGATTGAAAACTATTTTACCTCTGAAGTTGCTGATTTCATCAGGAAAGAGATAATCGATGCTTATGGAAACGAGGTTTTTTTCGTCGGGAAGATAAATGAAAGCTCTCTGGTAAGCGATATAAAGGTTTTTGCCCGTGGTAATCGCCAGTCGGTTCCAGCGATCCTTGACGTAGCTAAAATAGGAAACGTAGTTGTACACAACCATCCTTCTGGTAACATCGAACCTTCACCGCAAGATGTAGCAATTGCTTCGGCTTTTGGAAATAAAGGGGTTGGTTTCTACATAATAGACAGTGAAGTCAAGAAGGTATATGTTGTGGTTGAACCTTTTGTTGTGGGGGAGGTTATACGAATTGATAGTGAGTCCGCTAGAGAATATCTTTTGCCGGCAGGTCCTGTTGCCCGAGTACTGAAAGGGAAGTACGAACACAGAGACGAGCAGCTTGAGGTTCTCTCAAACGTAATCGAGGCTTTTAACGATGAATATTTGTCAATGGTAGAAGCTGGTACGGGCACAGGAAAAACTCTTTCCTACCTAATCCCCTCTATTCTCTGGTGCATTAAAAACAATGAAAGGGTCTTGATTTCTACTAACACAATCAATCTTCAAGAACAACTCATAAACAAAGATCTTCCGCTTCTTCGAGATATTTTCCCAAAGAAGTTTGACTACGCTCTAATTAAAGGAATGAGGAACTATTTTTGCCTTCTGCGTGGCGAAACCGTGGGGCAGGATCTTTTCGATTTTATAGACGATGAGCAAAGAGGGTCGATGAAAGACATACTCGAGTGGGCGAAGGTCACTATGGATGGTTCACTCTCTGACCTTGCTTTCACACCTCCTGATGATATCTGGGATAGGGTATCTGCTGAAAGCGAAAGTTGCCCTGGAACTAAATGTCCCCACTATTCAAGCTGTTTTTTCTTTAAGTCTCGAAGGGAAATCTCAAAAGCTTCGGTACTGGTTGCAAACCATCACATGCTTTTCTCTGATATCGCTATAAAGGGAACGGCGGGACCTGATTCGGATTTTGGGATAATCCCCCGCTATTCGAAGATCGTTTTCGATGAAGCGCATAATATTGCCGATGCGGCGTCATCGCATTTCAGCTCTAAACTGAGTAAACATGGGCTTATGAAAACCCTATCGAGACTTCGTTCCCGAAAAAGCAAAGGGGGAGACAAGGGACTTGTGTCCTACATCCTGAATCTTGCACAGAAGGAAAAGGATTCTACTTTGAAGAAAGTTTTAGAACGCTCGGGTGAAAGACTTGCGAGAGCGGTTGAGCGAACCGAGTCCGTAAGTGAAGATGTTTTTAATTCGCTTTACAGTTTTGGGGTAGAGATATCGGTTGAAACGTCGATAAGCCTCAGAATTACAGAAGATGTTGTTCGTGATGAGAGATGGAGTAACGTGGAGGAGCGTTTCGGGGCGCTTGAAAAGACTCTTTTTTCACTTGAAAACGAAATTTCCCGCCTGATTAAAGTAGTAGAAGATTCACCACATGCAGATTCCCACATAAAGCTCACAGCTGAGCTTAGTGGTGTAGCTAAAAAATGCACTGCCTCACGTGAAATCATAGGAAGATTTTTTAGCGAACAGGATGAGATTTACATAAGGTGGTTTGAAGGTAGCCGCAGGCGAGCAGCAATTTTCTGCTCTATTAATCTTTCTCCACTTGATGTATCCAAAGAACTTGAGGAAAAACTTTATTCAAAGACCAAGACCGTTGTTATGACCTCTGCGTCTTTGACCGTGGATAAGAGTTTTGATTTTCAGAAAAAAAACATCGGACTTATGGATAACGAAAGATTCAGAGGGCTGATCGTAGATTCTCCATTTGATTTTCATACGCAGTCCATGCTGTTAGTCCCCACAGACATGCCGGAGCCTGGGCGCGAAGACTACGAAGATTCTCTTGCGCAAGTGCTTTCCGATTCTATTTCCATAACAAACGGAAATGCGCTGGTGCTTTTTACATCTTATTCTTCACTTAATAGGGTCTATGAGAAGACCGGAAAGATTCTTGAGGGAAACGGTTTTGCACATGTTTCCCTTTTTAAACAGGGGGAGATGCCAAGGGGTGTACTTCTTGAGAGATTCAAAACGCTTGGGAACTCAGTACTCTTCGCGACCGACAGCTTCTGGGAGGGAGTCGATATTCCTGGAGATTCTCTTAGTGTGGTGGTCATATCCAGGCTTCCTTTCAAGGTTCCGACGGACCCTGTTACGGAGGCAAAAATTGAGCATATGAAAAAACAGGACATCGATTCGTTTCGCGAATACATACTTCCTCACGCAGTTTTAAGATTCAAGCAAGGCTTCGGGAGACTCATACGCACGAAGACAGACCGTGGAGTGGTTATGGTTCTTGACAAGCGCATCGTCTCGAAGTACTACGGAAAGTTCTTTGTGAACTCAGTCGCCGGGAGCAATTTTTTCTGTGGAAAGACTGAACAGGTCCTTGAAAAGATGCGGAATTTTTTCTCCAAGAAATAAAGAACTAAATTTTTCCATAAAGTAAAAATGGGCGAAGAAGAACGCTTGGAAAATATTTTCAAAAAACTTTCTGGATCCAGATTTCGATCAAACTTTAAGCTTAATTACAGAGAAGCGCGTTACCTTAGACAAAAGGGGCTTCAGACAATACTTGAGCATGGAAGGGGTTTTCTCCAAAAAAGACTTGCTCCGGCTCTACCCGCAAACGACGGTAAACAGACTCCCTGGGGTGGACATCCAGTGTTTCGGGCACAACACGCCACGGCTACGTGCTGCAGAAACTGCCTTCTTAAGTGGCACGGGATTTCTAAAGAGAAAAAGCTTTCAGATGAAGAACTTGACTATATTCTTCGCGTAATTGAGAGATGGCTTTTGTCCCAGAATGATTCGCAGGAGTAATTACAAAAAATTCTTGTTTTTATGTTAGAATGTTGCAAAATACCTTTATTTAGGGAGCCAGAATAGATGGACGAAGAAGCAGTCACTCTGCCCGAACTTGTAAAGAACGAGATTGATGAATTTGAGCATCAGATCTCCGAATACAGGAACGGAAAAATAAGTGAGGTGAAATTCCAGAAAATAAGACTCCAGTTGGGAGTATACGCTCAACGTCAGGAAGGAGTCCAAATGCAGAGGATAAAGATTCCTTATGGGAAGCTAAGTTCCGTTCAACTAAGAAAGCTTGCGGACATTTCGGACAAGTACGCAAGCGGATTTTTTCACCTTACAACCCGTCAGGACGTCCAGCTTTACTACGTCAATCTTGAGACCGTTCCAAATATGATGAGGGAACTTGCAAGCGTGGGGATCACTACCCGAGAGGCTTGCGGCAATACGGTAAGAAATGTTACTGCTTCTCCTATAACCGGGGCTTCGCCCACGGAAACTTTTGATGTTACTCCTTACGCTGAAGCCTTTAAAGAATTTATGCTCCGAAATCCCATATGTCAGAATATGGGAAGAAAGTTCAAAGTCTGCTTCGAGAGTAATCCGGATGTCGATAATGCGGGAGTACGCATTCATGATCTCGGTTTTCGCTCCAGGATCAGAGAAGAGGATGGAAGGCGAGGTTTTCAGGTTTATGTAGGAGGCGGGCTTGGTGCTTCACCTTCTCTTGGACATCTTTGGACAGAATTCATGCCAGTTGAGGAGATGATACCGTTTTCTGCCTCTGTTGTAAGAGTTTTTGACAGGTATGGCGAGAGAAAAGTTCGGATGAAGGCTAGGATGAAGTTCCTCGTAAGAAAACTGGGCTTTGAGAAATTCAGAGAAATAGTTGAAGAGGAACGAGCTTCGCTGGAAGTTGATCCTTCATGGAATGATTATCTTAAGGAAATTGACCAGGAGCAGGAAGCTTCAAAGCTGAACGGACATAGTTTTTCTGAGGCCGCAGACTGGATTGAGGATGACTCAAATTTTCAGGAGTGGAGGCAGAAAAACGTTTTTCCAGCCGGAGCGGAAGGATACTCCATCGTTAATGTTAGGGTGCTTTTGGGGGATGTTCCATCTGATACTGCAAGGGCGCTTGCGGACATGATAGATACTTTTGCTGATGGTTCAATACGAATAACGATCCAGCAGAATTTAGTTATAAGGTGGGTTCCAGATCAAGCACTTGGCTTGCTTTACGCGGAGCTTAAAAAAAATGGCGTTTCCGGTTCAGGTGCCGATACTTTTGAAGATATAACTGCCTGTCCAGGTGCCGATACATGCCGTCTTGGAATCACTTCAGCCAAGGGGCTTGCAACAAAACTGACCAGTATGATGGATAACGGTCTTGGTAAATATAAGGAGACTCTTGGAAACCTTAGGATAAAGATATCGGGTTGTCCCAACGCATGTGCTCAACATGTTTCTTCCAACATAGGATTCCAGGGAGCATCTATAACCAAGGAAGGAAGAAGCGTTCCGGCTGAAATGCTTTTTCTTGGCGGAGGACTTTATGGAGATGATACTCGCCTTGCCTTTCCGGTCACTAAAATTCCTACCAGAAACGCTCCTAAAGTTGTTCAAAGACTGCTTGAGATATATGAGAGAGAAAAAGAAGACGGGGAACATTTTGACCTTACTATGAAAAGGCTCGGAGCGAAGTATATAAAGGAAGCCGTTTCTGATTTTAATGAAATTCCTTCCTATGAGGAAGATCCTAATTTTTATACGGACTGGGGCTATGAAGAAGAAAAATTCGCCGTTCAGCAGGGAGTTAGAGGAGAATGTGCCGGAGTTACGGTTGAGGAAAAAATACCGGTTTTCTCAAATGCTGAAAAGCGTCTTGAACAGGCCCAGGCCCTTTTTCTGCACGGTGACTATGAAGCATGCATAAGTGAACTCTATTTGGCATGCTCAGACAGTGCTCATGTTCCTCTCTACACAAAACTTGTTGATCCGTTCACGCCTGAGCAGACGATATGGGAATTTGAGAATCTTATCGTCAGAACCGGAGAGACCGACCAGAAATGGTTTGATGTTACGCGAAAATTAAGTGACTACAGAGACGGGGAAGCTTCAGCGTCAAAAGCCATAGAGTTTCTTGAAGTGGCTAAGAGTTTTTACTCTGCCTGCGAAAAAGTTCAGGAACAGCTCACCGCATAAGAACAATAGACCTTTTTAATAACGCTCCTACGCAGATATAGCGTAAGAAGATCAGTAGCCTCCGGTTATATATTTCTTAAGCACTTCAATCTCGAATTTCTGCCGGGAGATAATGTGATTTATTATGTCACCGCTTGTTACCATCCCGCATAGTTTCCCGTCTTCTATTACCGGAAGGTGCCTTATCTTGTTTTCCGTCATGATGGCCATGCTTTCCTGAATTGAATCGTCCGGGGAAGCGTAAATTACGTTTCTGATCATAAGTTCGCTTATTTTTGTGTTGGCCGAAGATCTTCCTTGGAGAATGACTTTCCTCGCATAGTCTCGCTCGGAGAATATTCCGACGACCTTTTCTCCGTCAAGCACCAACAAAGCCCCTATTTCTTTTTCCGCCATCATCTGAAGAGCTTTGTACACTGTCTCACTCGGCCCTATAGACCATACGCTACTGCCTTTATCTTTAAGTATATGCCTTAGATTTTCCATAACCTGCTCTCTATCTTTATGTCTGGCAACCCCTAACCCTAATACCAAGTATATAATTTTTTCTCCCAAGACAAAAGATATGCATGTAAAATCCGCTGGGGAGGTGGATAGAGTACGATGGATTTCTATAGTCAGTAATTGTTTTTCGCAATAGTTCTCAGAATATTTACCTGTTCCACTTATGTGCTCGGGTAGTATTATATTAATTATCTAGGTACCTGAAATAACTTCTCTGTTACTTTATTTCGCAATGAATAAAACCGAAGAACTTAAAAAAGCCGCAGGCATAGAAGCTATCGACTTCGTTTGCACCGGTATGCTGGTCGGACTGGGGACTGGGTCAACTGCCGAGTTTGCTGTGGAAGAACTTTACAATCGCATAAAAGACGGTCGACTCTCTGAAATATCCTGTGTCCCAAGTTCGGAGAGAACAAGGATGTTTGCGGAGGGTCTAGGTCTCAACATTGTTGAGCTTAGCTCAGAAAGAAGAATCGATGTGACTATTGATGGGGCGGATGAGATTGACTCTGATTTCAATCTTATAAAAGGGGGAGGAGGCGCTCTATTGAGAGAAAAAGTGCTTGCTCAGAACAGCGAAAGAAATATAATCGTGGCCGATGACTCTAAACTCTCGCAGCGGCTTGGCAGCCGTTTTCCAATTCCGGTGGAGGTATTTAAGTTTGCTTTTGAAGCCCAAAAAAGCTATCTAGAGGGTTTTGGCGGAGAAGTGAGATTACGACTCGTGGGGGATGGTTCTCCCTTTTTGACCGATCAGAATAATCTTATCATTGACTGGTATTGCGGGGAGATAGAGGACCCGTTCTATCTTGCCGACCAGTTGTCAAAAAGGGCCGGTATAGTTGAGCACGGTCTTTTCTTGGAAACTGTAAGCGACGTAATAATAAGTTCTTTGGATGGAGTAAAGCATTTTGTCGTAGGGGAGAAGAGTTAAGCCATTGAGTGCAGTTTAGAATTGAGTAATTCCTGGGTTAGGGAATGGAAGAAGATAAATCTCAAAAATTGTTTGAGACCTGCTTCCATTTAAAAAGACGGAGAGAGGTGGACCCCAAAGTTAAAACAGTTTTTTAATTTTCACAATTGTATTCATTATTTTTTTAAGTCACTTAACCTAAATGCGCTAGGCAGACTATAATAAATTGGTCAATAGTATACTATACTTAGCAAACACCTGATTTGTGAGAAACCTCAGTTAGAGATATTTTCTGTCTTCCCGTTTCAGTGTTTCCCTACAAACCATCAAGAGAAAATTTGACGTTTATCATCACGGCTCTTGAGTTTTGAGACATTACAAGGGTCAGGGTCAGGTCTTGAAATAATTTCCCAATTTCTTTATAATCCTTTTATGGCGAGACCTTTAAGACCAGAATATGCTGGGGCAGTATACTATATTTCTTCCAAAGGAAACAGGGGACAGAGCGTTTTTCAAAACTCTGCGGACGGCAATGCTTGGATAGATATCCTTGAGGGTGTATGCAGAAGATTTACCTGTAACTGCCTCGCCTACTGCCTTATGCCTGATGGATATCATCTTGTCATAGAGACCCCAAAACCAAATCTCTCAAAATCTATACGTCAGTTAAACGGCGTTTACACCCAAAGTTCAAACAGATTGCATCACACGGATGGACATGTTTTCCGGGGAAGATATAAATCTATAGTTGTTCAGAGGGAAAAATATCTTCTCCCTCTTCTGGCTCATATCTTTCTTCTCCCGCTTAGAGCCGGTTTTGTAAAACTCCCGAACCAGTTCAAATGGAGTACCTGCAGATACCTTTATGGAAAAAATGAAAGGCCTAGCTACATAAACCTTGACTGGTTCTCCAAAGGCTTCTCTTCTGACACAGACAGATTTGATAAATTTTTAGACAAAAATCTTTTGCGTGACTTACTCTCTGAGGTCCGAAAGCAGATATACCTAGGCGACGACAAATTCATAGAGTTTGTACAGAAAAAAATAAAAGGTTCGTGGTCAGAAGGTATTCCCAAGTATCAGATCACAAAACCTGTATCAAGCATAATAAACGGCTTAATCCAAAGCGGACATTCAATGGATGAGGCAATAGCAAAAACCTACCTGACAGGGAACTACACCCTAAAAGAGGTTGCAGCCGCAGTGTCCGTTCATTATTCCGTTGTAAGTAAGATTGTGAGTAAGTACGAGAAAAGCTATTCCCATTTGCAGTAAAATCCCTCAGAAAAAACCGGACTGCTCCGCCAGTTCTTCCACTTCGTCTACCATTGCACCTATTACACCAAGTCCAGAGCTCCAAAAATCTGGTTCGTTTATATCCACCCCCAGTCTTAACAGAAGCTCGGCGGGTGAGGCACTACCACCCGAGCGAAGAAGCCTCATGTAATCAGGAACAAAAGATTTCCCCCGCTCAAGAAAAATTCCATAAAGAGCCAAGGTGAGCAGTTCCCCGAAAGAGTAAGCGTAGCAGTAGAAGGGAGAGTGTATAAAATGGGGGATATAGAGCCACCAGTAGGAGTAATTTTCGGTAAGAAAGACAGAATCTCCGAACATCTCCCTGTTAGCTTCAACCCAAAATTCGTTGATCCTAGCAGTTGTGAGTTCTCCTTTGCGTCTTCTTTCATTATGAATGTTCTGCTCAAACCTCGTAAGTACTACCTGTCTAAAAACGGTAGCCATTATGTCCTCTAGTTTTTCCGCCACCAAAATGAGTCTTTTTTCCTTCTCCTTTTCTTTCTCCTTTAACCTATGAAACACTAGCATCTCCGCGAAAACGCTTGCGGTTTCGGCCGTAGTAAGAGGAGTATGGGCCTGCAGATAACCTTGGCCTTTTGAGAGATATTGATGCACCCCGTGACCGAGCTCGTGGGCCAAAACCATTACGTCTCTAGGTTTTCCAGTGTAATTCATAAATACGTAAGGATGGACTCCGGGAACGGTGCCGTGGCTGAAAGCTCCTCCTCTTTTTCCAGGCCTAAGCTCGGCATCTATCCAGTTTTTTTCAAAAAATAAAGATGCGGTCTTTTCCATTTCAGAGGAAAATCCTCCGAATGAAGAAAGAACTATCTCCTTTGCTTTTTCCCACGGCACCTGCTCCCTTTCCGAGCCCAGCGGAACGTAGCGGTCGTAGTCGTAGAATTTTCGATATCCAAGAAGTTTTCTTTTAATCAAGTAGTAACGCCTTACAAATCCAAATTTACTCTCGCAAGATTCAAGAAGAGTTTCAACTGCTCTCTGGGATATCTCGTTGCTAAGGTGTCGAGCTGACATAGGATTCTCATAACTCCTCAACCTGTCATTTATCGAATGGTCATTCACAAGCGTATTGAATATGTATGTAAGAACATGGGAATTGTCCATAAGTCCTCTGCTAAGACCGGACCATGCCGCCTTTCTTTTTTTTCTGTCCGGGTCATAAAGAAGCGACAGGGTATGGGACTGCGTAAGTTTTTCGGTCTTGCCAGAAAGTCTCACCCGAAACTGTATATTGTTCACAACCTCATCGAAAAGCCTTGAAAACGCTTCCTGCCCCGTGTTTGATTTTTCCTGAAGTATCTTCTCCTCAGCTTCTGAAAGAGTGTGGTCTTTATACTGCCTTTCCTGCTCTAGAAAATGCCTGTACTCAGAGAGTTCCGGAGAGTTCATCAGCTTCTTAGCTCTTCTTTCTGGAACTGAAACCCATTCAACGTAAAAAAAGATAAGTTTTTTCTCGAGTTCAGTTGATTTCTGTTGCATCGACGAACGAAAGGCTCCGTTTTCCGGGTCCTGCGTATCGGATGCAAAAAGAAGATATGCAAAGGAAAGGATTTTCCCAATTCCTTCCGATAAGCGCTCAAGTTCCCTTACAGACCCGGCAAGCTCAGTTGCTGTAAGAGAAAGAGATTTTATCCTGCCCCTGTATTTTTTCTCAAATCTATCGGCATTGGCTGATATTCTCTTTAAATCCTTTTCCACGCGAACATCTGAAGTTCCTTCGTAAAGGTCTCCGAGATTCCACTTAATATTTTCTGCTTTTTCCATATTCACATCTACAATTCGTCGAGGTTAATTACAAAATTCACCCCCGGAGCAAATATATGTCCTCAAGGTTTCTTCCCTTGTCCATGTAGTCCATTCCGTAACCCACAAGAAATCCTGTATCCACTTGAAAACCCATGTAATCAGGTCCCAAACCTGTTGCATCTTTTCCCCTTTTATCTATAAGCGCGCATACACGAACTGAGCTTGGGTTCTTTGATTCCATTTGCCGCAGGATAAACTTCATCGTCTTTGAAGTTTCAATTACATCCTCAACGATTACAACATCCCTACCTTCCAATTCGCACTCAATGTCCATTAAAAGCTCAGCGGGTCCGGGGCGCGTCGCATGTTTATAACTTGAAATTCTTAGGAACCGTTGTTCTATCTTTACGGTTATATGCTCTGAGAGATCCTCAAAAAATGGTCGTGCTCCCAGCAAAACGCAGACTAAAACAGGATTTCTTCCTTCATAGTCTATAGAAATTTGCTTGGCTAGTTTGCTAATGGCGTTTTTTATATCGTTCTTTGAGAAAAGCTTCGTAAGCACGATCTCTTCTGGGATTTCAGCTTCGTCAGGGAAGTCCTGTTTATCTTTCAGTTTTTTTTCAAGTTCAGGACAAAGTTCAACAATGGAACGGCGAAGAAATTCCCTTCTGTAAACGTCAGAATCAACTATCTCTCCATTCCAAACAACTATATCCAAGTCCATTTTTCTCGGTCCGTAACGATCCTCCTCCATATCCCTTCCAAGAGAAATTTCCACACCTTTAAGCAGTTTCTTCAGACGCTTGGCGCCAAGACGGGTTTTTATCAGCAAGGAACCATTTAAAAAATCCTGCTGCTCTTGATACCCTATGGGTTTAGTTCTTACGAATTTCGACTCTGCTAAAACGATGAGTTTTTCACTAAGCATTCGCTTTGCAACGTTTATGTTGCTCTCGGCATCTATATTTGAACCAACTGCTATAATGACCGTATTCATACCCTGATACTCTTTCTGTTTTGAGAACAGTTCGTGTCCAAAAACCTCGCCTCTTCCTAATGGATTAGAATCCTGAAGAACTCTCTTATCAAGATCGTATTTTACATAGACTGGTGAATTTTAAGTACGGTTTCAAAATTGCGAAAAAGCTTTTTAAGTAGAGTTGTTTTTAAGATGAGTGCAAAAATAGCTTGGTTTCATCTACCTATCTCTCACTTCTGTCACTGAAACGGAATCGGCAAAGCGAAGCGCTCCGGGTTTTTCCACCTTTACAGACGCTCCTCTGACTGCAGGCTCCTCAAAAACCATATCGCATATGCCGGCTGCAACCCTCTCAAGCAGATTAAAATCGTTTGTCTCTACAAAGCTGATGATTTTTTTGTTTATCGCTTTATAGTCAAAAGTATCTTCTATATTGTCGCTCTTGGCAGCTTTGCTCCCGTCAAAATCAACAGTGACATTTATAATTAGGTCCTGACGGTTCTTCTTCTCCCAGTCATAAATCCCTATTATTGTACGAAGTCTCAGGTTTTCGATTTTTATTATCATCTAACTAGGTAAGACTCTTGCCTCCGTCAACGAAAAGACATTCTCCAGTAACGTAATCGTTTTCCAGAAAATAATTAAACGCGTTTATTATATACTCAACAGAGCCCGGCTGCTTCAGTGGAGTTCTTCTTGCCATCTCTAAAAGGTAATCTTCCCCAAATCCATGGGGAGCGAGAATGGGTCCAGGACACACGGCATTTACCCGAAAATCGGGAGCGAGTTCCCTTGCGAGCATTTTCGTTAAGTGATAAAGGGACTTTTTGCTTAGATTGTAGCAGAAGTGCTCAACGGAATTTTTTTTGACTCTTGTGTCAAGAAAATTAATTATAAGCCCCTTGTCTACCGCTGTGGAAAAAGACTGGGAAAGAAAAAAAGGAGCTTTAAAATTTATGGCCATATCCTTTTCCAGAAATTCGGGCGTCACGTCACCAAACCTCACGTTCTCGAAGATTGAGGCGTTATTAACAAGAACGCATAGCCCATTGAAGCTTTTCATTACTTTCGGAACAAGCTCTCTCGCATCCTCAGTGGATGAGAGGTCACAATGGAAAAGCTCGCATCTCGAGCCGGTTTTCAGTATCTGTTTCCTCGTCGCAAGAGCCTCTTTTCGCGAAGAATTGTAATGAAGAGCAATGTCATATCCCTTTTGTGCGAGGTTAAGAGAAATCTGTTTGCCTATTCTCACCGCCCCACCTGTAACTAGAGCCACTTTTTTCATTTCGCACGGGAAGAGGCGGTTTTTATGCCGCAGAAATGCCGGGTGAAACCACCTTCAGGTATATGTTGATATATTATTCCCATTGTTTAATATAAGTAAACTTAAAAGAAAGCGGTCCGCGCAAGCGAAATCCCGGTCGTTGTTTTAAATGAATCCGACGCGCGCCAAGTCATTTTTGGTATTTCATTTCCGCTTGGATTTCTCCCCAAGGATGAAGAATTGGAAAGACTTGTAATCAACTTCATGAGAACACTAGCTATGGATGCGGTGGAAAAAGCGAAGTCCGGCCATCCTGGAACTCCAATGGCTCTCGCTCCAGCAGCTTTTGTGCTTTTCGACAAGTTTCTAAGACATAATCCCGAAAATCCGAGCTGGTTCAACCGAGACCGTTTCGTCCTTTCCGCTGGTCATGCTTCCATGCTCCTCTATGCAACTCTCTATGTAAACGGCTACGATATCTCGATTGACGACATAAAGAAATTCCGAAGCCTCCACAGCCGCTGCCCCGGCCATCCAGAGCTTGGAGTCACCGCCGGAGTCGAAACCACGACTGGACCTCTTGGCCAAGGAGTATCGAATTCTGTCGGAATGGCAATGGCAGGCAAATGGCTCTCAGCCTATTTCAATCGCCCTGGCTACAATATTGTAGACCACCATATCTACTCAATATGCAGCGACGGAGACATGATGGAAGGTATTTCTTCAGAAGCTGCCTCGATAGCGGGACATCTTGGACTTGGAAATCTCATTTGGATATATGACAGCAACAGCATAACTATTGAGGGCAACACATCGCTTGCGTATTCCGAGAACACAGAAATGCGCTTTGGCTCCTATAATTGGCATGTGGAAAAAGTTGCGGACGCAAACAATCTAGAGGAAATGGAGAAAGCCCTTGCACGGGCAAGATC
Organism: Candidatus Dadabacteria bacterium; assembly: GCA_007571325.1. Lineage (GTDB taxonomy): Bacteria > Desulfobacterota_D > UBA1144 > Nemesobacterales > Nemesobacteraceae > Nemesobacter. The sequence continues at coordinate 14,661 of RKRQ01000072.1, read as the reverse complement.
TGAGACCGAAAGACCTTCAATTGTCATACTGAAAAGCCAAATAGCATATGGAAGCCCCAATAAACAGAACACTTGTGAGGCCCACGGAGCACCACTGGGAAAAGAAGAAATAAAACTAGCAAAGGAGTTTTATGGATGGGATGCACCGGGAGATTTTCACGTTCCCGATGAGATTCTTGCTTACAGACAGGAAACAATAGACAAAGGAAATCAAATTGAAGCGCTTTGGACAAAAACCTTCAGAAAATATTCAAACGAATATCCTGAACTTGCTCACGAGTTTGAGATTCTCAAAAAAAGAGAGCTACCAGAAGGATGGGACGATGATATGCCATTTTTCCCCTACTCGGGCGACCCCGTAGCGACGCGCTCCGCCAATTCAAGCTTAATTAATTACATAGGGAAAAAAGTGCCGTGGTTTATGGGAGGTGCTGCAGACGTGGGTTCTTCGACAAAAACCTATCTTAAGTGTACAACCAGTTTTTCCGCCGAAGACCGAAAAGGCAGAAATTTTCATTTCGGAGTCAGGGAACATTCAATGGCTGCTATAGCAAGCGGGATGTGCTTGAGCGGACTTAGGGCTTATTGCTCAACTTATTTTGTCTTTTCTGACTACATGAAGCCTTCGATAAGGCTAGCGGCCCTGATGAAACTGCCTACAATATATATTTTCACTCATGATAGCATAGGGGTTGGTGAAGATGGACCCACACATCAACCAATAGAGCATCTTACTAGCCTGAGAGTAACTCCCAACATCAACGTCATCCGACCCTGCGACGCGAACGAACTTGCAGTTCTTTGGAAATATGTGATGGGGCTTTCTGACCGCCCTACCGCGTTTATTCTTACTAGACAGAATGTTCCTATAATAGACAGAGACCGCTACGGGGCAGCAGATGGTGCTCTCGCGGGTGGCTACGTAATAGCGGACTCTGACGGTACACCTGACATCATACTCATATCAACGGGTTCTGAGGTTCACATTTGCCTTGAAGTCTATGAGAAACTGCGGGAAATGAAAGCAAACCCGAGAGTGGTAAGTCTTCCGTGTTGGAGTCTTTTTGAAGCACAACCCCAAGAATACAAAGATAGAGTCTTGCCGCCTTCTGTCCGTGTGAGAATCAGCGTTGAGGCTGGATCTACATTCGGATGGGAGAGATTCACAGGATCGGGTACTACAGCCAAAGTCTATGGAATAGACTGTTTCGGAGAATCGGCACCATACCGAGACGTAATGAACAACTTCGGCTTTAATACAGAAATTATCTTAAATGAATGTATAAAGCTCCTTGGTAAGTAGTACTGTGCCCAAAGAAAACAGAACCAGTTTCGAGTCAGTAAACTACAGGGAGTACGCAGGCGATTACGGAAACCTAATCGAATCCAAGCTTTTTGAACTTGAGAGGAACCAATTTGCCGAAAGATTTTTCTGTTGCGATCATTTGCTTTGGGCAGATAATCCTTCAGAAATCACAAATCGCCTCGGTTGGGTACATCTTCCCGAAGAGATGCTTGGGTCTACAGATGAAATTTCTGACTTCTCAGAATCCGTAAGAAAAAAAGGGTTCTTAGATGCTGTGGTTCTGGGAATGGGAGGTTCAAGTCTTTCCTCCGAGGTATTCAGAAACATATTGACTCTTCAAGAAGGCTTCTTGCACCTTACTCTCTTGGATACAACTGATCCCGATTTTATCCTAAAAACCCAACAAAGCATTGATCTTCTGAAAACGCTCTTTGTGGTATCTTCAAAATCGGGTTCCACAGTGGAAACTGTTTCTCTGATGAAATATTTCTACGGCGAACTTTCGAAAAAAACCGATTCTGCAGGAGAACATTTCATCTGCATTACAGATCCAGGTTCAAAATTAATCGATACGGCACTCAAGCACAACTTTAACAAGGTATTCATAAATGACCCGAATATTGGAGGAAGATTCAGTGCACTTTCCTACTTTGGGCTTGTTCCCGCATCCCTTGCGGGGGTCGACATACGTAAGACACTTCAATCAGCCGCTACAGTGCTACTTGAACTTAAAGATGCGGTAAAGGAGGACTTCAACAAGAATTCTTCTTTCCGTTTGGGAACCTTTTTAGGAGTAATGGCCGGGGAAAAAAGGGATAAACTGGGTTTTATCTTCTCGGAGAAGCTTTTCCACTTCGGCTACTGGGTTGAACAACTAATTGCAGAGAGCTTAGGAAAAGACGGTGTTGGAATGCTTCCGTTACTCGACGAGGAAACCGCTAATGCACCACGGGCTGGAGACGACAGGGCATATATTGTTTTTTCCCTCAGAGGGGACGAGAGTATAGATGCAGTAAAGAGACGTCTTGTGGACTCGGAGATTCCGTTCGTGCAAATAATCGTTGACTCACCAGATGCAATTGCAAAAGAGTTTCTGCGATTTGAATTTGCAGTCGCTCTTGCCGGAAGCATCATGGGAATAAATCCCTTTGACCAACCAGATGTTGAATCCGCAAAAGCTTTTGCCAAAAGTTTTCTCAAGCTTTACGGAGAAACCGGCAAATTTGAATCCGAAAAACCCGATTTCCGTAGAAAAGGAATTGTTTTTTCAAGCAACAATAACATACAATCCCCGGAGCATCTAAGAAGCATTATATCTTCAAAACAAATAGGATATATATCGATTCAGGCATACGTAGACTCGGGAGAGAAAAACTCAAAAGAACTTCTTTCCCTTCGCAGGCAGATTGAGAAGATATCATCCGTACCCGTAACTCTGGGTTTCGGACCGAGATTTCTCCACTCAACCGGTCAGCTTCACAAAGGAGACTCGGGAGAAGGATTTTTCATTCAAATCGTAAGCGATAATGCAGACGATCTTCACATACCTGAAGAAATCGGTTCCACTGATTCATCATTTTCTTTCGGCATACTCAAGATGGCACAGGCAAAAGGCGACTTCAAGTCTCTCAATGATAAGGGAAGAGAAATCGTAAGAATCGGGATTCCATCCAATGTTGCACCAAACATTGCAAGGATCGCTCAGTTTTTTACCACTTAAAGTCTGATGTTGAAAAAACAAATACAGCAAGTTCCGCTGACGGATCCAGTGTAAGTTCGATGATTCAAAACTCTTTTGCACTGGGAACAAGTTGAATTACTCGTTCAGTTAACTATTATTCAGCCATTTCAATTAGTTGGGCGATAACCAAACCAACTTTTATTTTTTCAGTGAAGTTGGGTCTCATGCTTACAAGTACTTACAACCTATATCTAGCTCTGCACTGGATCGTGATGCAATACCTTAATCAAATGTCGGTCTCGCCACCCATCCCCCATTCGCTGTGATCAGACTGCTGTGGAGCGATGCATCGTCGCTCGGTCATGATTAAAGCCGCGAGATTCAGAGACCACTAAAGTTAAAGCCCTTTAGATGCGGTTTCCCGCCCGACGTAGGTAATCAGGTTTTCACCCCACCGCGGCGGGCAGGTACGGTACGAGCAAGAGTAAGAACAGTAACTATGACTGCATTGCTTAGGACACTCTTGCTCTCTTCATCTTCCTCTCAGTCTTGAGGAACAGTATCAGACCGCACAGGAGCAACAATAAGCCCACCGTGGCAATGCTGCCGTTGTCGCTGTCGCCACTGCCGATGCTGCAGCCACCGCTACCGTCACCAGGGGGGTCACCACCGTCACCAGGGGGATTGCTACTTACTATGCCGTTTTCGGTTATGGAACCGACCTCTTCCTCGTTCTCATTGTAGAGCTTCGGTTCGACAGTGTTTCCGTTATTGTCTTGGAATCTACCATCCTCATTCACCAGTACATCCTTGCCGTCCAGCACTGTAAGGGAGCCATCCGCAACGAACAGCTTTTGCCGGTCCCGGTCCAGGGTGCTGAAGCTCATCTGGCTGGCGGTGATACGACCGTATTCGTCGCCGGCGGTCCCGAAGATCAGCCGTGAACCATCATTAATGGTAAACTCCCCGGAGCCGCCGAGATTAAGATGACCGTTCAGGTACAGATCACCCGCCTCAAAGGTCATGGTGTTCATACCAGCACCTAAATTTATTTCACCGGTTATTTTGTTCGAACCGCCTGTCACTTTCAGGGAATCGTCGCTTGAGGCGGTGATGATTGCCTTCCTGTCAGCGCCCGCCTGGATGATTGCGGACTCAAGCGTGATTGTGGCCGGTGAAGTCGATCTGTTGGAGATGACCAGTGTGTTTCCACCTGACACTAAGTGACCGCCAACTCCGATAGTCACACCACCGGTCCCATCGTGGTCTGCATAAACCGCATAAGACTGGTTGCCGCTGGCTTTGATATTGGCACCGTCTAGGTCGATATTTATATTTCCTGAGAGGTAGTGTCGTGCGTAGATTGCATGGGCGTTGATTCCCAAGGTGGTGATGGATGTTTCGGAGTTTTCGTCGTTGTCCACAACTTCAATGTTGATATTCTCATTATTGAAGGATTTTACCCTAATACCGTAGGCATTAGATCCGCTGGTTTTTATTTCCCCGCCGGACATTTTGATCTTGACGAGGCCGCCGTATTGGGTAGTAACGTTGATGCTATGGGCACTAGTGCCTTCGGTGGTGAGACTGGCACCTAACATATTGATGGTGAGACTGCCGGCGCCGGCCTGAGATATACGGAGTGCGTGGTCTTCCGTAGCTTCGGTATTAACGTTAAGATCGTCCTCAAGGTTGATGATCCAGTCGCCGTTGCCCAGGACGTACTCAATGCCACCATCACCATTGTAGGTACTTGCATCGCAGGTGATGGTTCCGCCACCGTGCTCTATGTATTCACCACACTCTTCTTCTGCGAGAGCTGGGGAGCCTGAAAGAAAACAGATCAGGGTAATGACAAGAGTTAAGATCGTAAGTGAAATAATAGAGAGACGGGATTCAGGTGAAAAAAGCCGGCGGCGTGACCGGTAACGCCATGTCGATATGTTTCGTACCCATGTAAAGGGTGATCCTACATCTGGCGATGTACCGCAGCAATTACTTTTCCTTATATAATAAAACCCCTTAAGATATCTCAAAACTCTCTCCATTTTAAAACCTCCTGCACTAAATAACGACTTAAATTTGTATGTCAAAACATATAAACATTTTCAAGCGGATATTAATAACGTTATTTGCCAAAAAATCAAGAAAATGATTCCAAAAGGCCCGTTCGGCTTGGCTACAGGTTTGTTTCACATGCTTGAACCGCTCACTCCAATGCTATGACATGGCCACGCTCATTCCCGATGTGTTCCTACCACGAGAGCTTTGCAGAAAGACTTTAACTTGTTCTTGCATATTGAAATTAAAAGTATTTTATACCATAGGAATTTTTTTCTGTAAAGTACCGAGTGGCTTGCGAGTTTGCCGTTTGAAAGCGTCGAACACGCATACCTATCAACTTCGACGCTTTCCCTAATTTTCAGGATATATGGACATCATAAACGCTTCCTTAACGTTGTGAAAGGGACAGGAAAAAATGATACCGGCATTGAAGGGTCCACCTCTGGGAAATGTTCTCTCTAAAAAATCAAAAACTCATTGGAAAACTGCAAGCAGCATCCCCGCAGCAACAGCTGAACCCACGACCCCCGCCACGTTCGGCCCCATGGCATGCATCAGAAGCACATTCTGGGGGTCTTCCTTAGACCCCATATCTTGGGAAACCCGTGCGGCCATAGGAACTGCTGAAACTCCGGCTGAGCCGATAAGAGGGTTGATTTTGGTTTCGGAGAAAACATTCATAAGCTTGGCCATCAGTACCCCAGAAGCAGTGCCTATTGAGAAAGCCACTATCCCCAAAACAAGTATGCCGAGAGTTTCTATTGAGAGAAATTCATAGGCTGAAAGCCTTGACCCAACTCCCAGACCTAGAAATATTGTAACAATGTTGATAAGTGCGTTTTTCGTTGTATCCGATAGGCGGTCCACCACTCCACACTCCCTCATCAAGTTGCCAAACATAAAAAAGCCTATTAACGGTGCCGCGGAAGGAAGAAGGAGAAAGCAGAGAGTAAGAGCAATCAGCGGAAACATTATTTTCTCTCTCTTTGCCACAGGGCGAAGCTGCTTCATCCTTATTTTTCTCTCCTCAGAAGAGGTGAGAGCCCTCATTATCGGAGGTTGAATTATAGGTACAAGAGCCATATAAGAATATGCGGCAACAGAAATTGCTCCAAGAAGCCTTGGGGAAAGCTGTGAAGAAAGATAAATGGCGGTAGGTCCGTCCGCTCCCCCTATTATTCCTATCGATGCCGCATCTTTTAAGGAAAAATCAATTCCGGGAACATACTGAGTGAGTAGCAGCGCTCCGATCATAGTAGAGAAAATGCCGAACTGCGCGGCGCCTCCCAAGAGAATGGTTTTAGGATTGGCCAGCAGTGGTCCAAAGTCGGTAAGTGCGCCGACTCCCATAAATATAAGAAGCGGAAAAACACCCGTTTTTATTCCGATATCATATACATAGTAAATTATTCCACCGGGGTCATTTATTCCTGCAAGAGGAATATTGGATAATATGCACCCGAAAGCTATTGTAACCAGGAGTAGTGGCTCAAATTTCTTTGCGATACCAAGGTAGAGAAGAAGAAACCCTACAATGATCATCAAAAACATCCCGAATCCATAGACCCATGAAGATGCGTTGCCTGCAATAAACCCGTAGATACCCGTACTGGTAGCAATGTTTTTTAGAAGTACCGGAAGAGACGCAAGTTCCTCTGTTTTCTCCGTGGTGATGGCACCCTGGTCGACCGTTTCCCCGAAGGAATCAGGGGTCCCAGTTAATATTCCCAAGGAAAACGCAAGAACTGCGAAAATTAGTACAAGCCTTTTCATCAGTGTTCAAGAGGGAAGAATTGTGAGGATAAGCTGACCCGCTTCGACGACCTGTCCCTGTTCAACTTCCACGGATACCACTTCCCCGTCGCATGGAGAGGCGACAGGAGTCTCCATTTTCATGGCTTCAAGCATGATCAATGTTTGGTTCTCCTTTACCTTGTCTCCCGACCCAACCATCATCTTGTATACGTTGCCCGGAACGCTCGCGGTAACAGCCACTACATCTGGAGAGTCCTCATCCATTGCAGGAGAAGTTTTCGTTGCTGGAGTTTCAGTCACTGAAGCAATTTCTGAAGTTCCTTCCTTTACTGTTACGTTATAACTTCTCCCGTCGACCGTAATCACGAAATTATCACCTGTACCAGACACTTTTGATGCCACGCTGGTGCTGAGCCTGCGTTCTTCAGAAGGTTTTTCTTCAGATGTCTGCTTTCTGACGTTGACACTGAAATTCCCCTTGAGGAATTCAAGGCCTTTGTTTCCACCCTGAGTCTGAAGTGCTCCAACTATGAATACATTTTCATCAGTAACTTCAAGCCCTTCTTTCTCAAGAATTTCGGTAGCCTTGGGAATACCGGGATCAAGTATGTCAAGCGGATTGCCTTCAAAACGTGGCTTGCCCATCTGTTCTTCCGCTATAGACACAACTTCTGAGTCTGGTTCGACTGGGGTGCGACCGAAGTAACCAAGTACCATGTTTCCGTAACCATCGGTGATCTTTTTCCAAGGTCCCTGAGTGACGTTGGCATAAGCTTGCTGGAAATAAAACTGGGAAACCGGTGTAACAGAGGTTCCAAACCCTCCTTTGGCAACGCATTCACTCATTGCCTCAATAACTTTCGGATAAAGATCAAGGGTCCCGGTATCTCTCATCATCATTGTGTTCGCTGTAAGCGCTCCACCAGGCATCGGTGAGAGAAGAACCTCAGAAGAGACCCGAAGGGCTTCGGGAGGGAAATAATAACCCGACATACATTCCTTGAAGACCGCATTGGCTTCAAGTATTTTGCTTACGTCTACATCCAGAGTGTATTCTGTTCCCTTAAGAGCATTCCACATGGATATCAGATCAGGCTGTGACGTTCCTCCGGAGACCGGGGCTCTCGCGACGCATATTCCGTCGCATCCGCCGTTTATGGCTGCCATGTACTGATTGACTCCCTGAGCGGCCGTCTCATGGGTGTGTACCCAGAGAATAACATTCTCCCCAACGAGGTTTCTTGCGGCCTTAAGGGTTTCATAAATCTTTTTTGGATTTGAAGTTCCTGAAGCGTCCTTAAAACATATGGAATCATAAGGAAGTCCCGAGTCGAGTATTTTCTTTAATCTATCTATATAGAAATCCACGTCGTGGGCTCCCTCACAACTTGGAGGAAGCTCCATGAGGGTCACCACAGCTTGGTGATGTAGACCCGCGTTTTTTATGCATTCACCCGAGTACTCAAGGTTTCTGACATCATTTAAGGCGTCAAAGTTTCTTATGTGCGTTATGCCATGCTTTTTGAACATCTTGGCATGAAGATCTATCATGTCTTTGGGTTGCTGGGATAGAGCAACCACATTGATCCCTCTTGCCAGTGTCTGCAGATTGGCATCTGGACCCGCCGCTTCACGGAAGCGGTCCATCATATCAAAAGCCGACTCTCCGCAGTAAAGAAACAGGCTCTGGAACCTAGCTCCACCACCCGCCTCAAAGTGGGTTATTCCCGCTTCCCGTGCAGCTTCAACTGCGGGAATAAAATCTTCTGTAAGTACCCTTGCGCCGAAAACGGACTGAAACCCGTCGCGAAAAGATGTATCCTGAAACAAAATTTTCTTCATGATAGAACCATAGGGTTTTAAGATCTGTCATCGCTGGCACGTTTTGCCCTGTATGCCGCAACTGCGGTAGCTATGACCGGAAGAACATTCCTGCGAGATTTTTTGGACGCTCCAGCATCCAAAGGCACGCCAGTACCACTATCTTTAAATAGTTTAGCGGACAGCATTACGCTCAGCATCAAGACGAGCAGGAAAACATACACTATGGCCATACCAATAACCATAAGTTTTGCACCTTCAAGAATCATAGTGAATGAAAAATCTTAGAAACCGTTTGAATTTGATAGCCATCTATTATTTATGGCAACTTGTCTGTTGTCAATTCGCACCAGAATCCAGAAGCGTCGTGCGAACATCAAGAATTTTTGAGTTAAGTTTTTCTCCTTGACCTTCAAATCCTTACGTGTTATCCTGACCCCTCGCTATGAAAAGGACCTATCAACCGCACGTAAAAAAGAGGCTGAGAACGCATGGTTTCCGGGCAAGACTCAGCACTAGGGGAGGCAGAAGCGTACTGAGGAGAAGAATTGCCAAGGGAAGGTACGTTTTAACGGTTGGGAGATGGAAAAAGTAGCGATTGAGTCCGACAATTCTTTTCCCGCAAAATTCAAGATAAAGACGTCCCGCGACTTTCACTACATACTGACAGAAGGCGCTAAAACTCATTCGGAAAACTTTATCCTTTACTCAAAACCCAATTCTCTGGGTTTCCCACGCCTAGGATTGTCTGTAGGGAAAAAAGCGTCGGCAAGTTCCGTGAAAAGAAACAGAATAAAAAGGGTGCTGAGAGAATTTTTCAGGAAAAACAAGCTTGCGTTTTTCTCAAACGACGTGGTATTCATAGTAAAGAACAATGTATCGAATAAGAAATCTTCTGAACTTCTCTTAGAAGTAAAAAAACTTACGAAACACATTAAATGAAAGCTAATCCTGCGGTAAAATTCCTTGTTTTCTTAGTAATGCTTTACCAGAAAACCATTTCCCCTCTGTTTCCCCGGACTTGCAGGTTTTTCCCCAGTTGCTCCGCGTATTCAATTGAAGCTCTCAGTGAACACGGAGCTTTCAGAGGGACTTGGATGACTCTTGTAAGAATAATACGATGCCACCCTCTAAGTGCGGGCGGCTATGATCCCGTAAGGAAAAAAAACGGTGAATGAATCCGCTTAGGAACGAAAAAACGGTCTATTGCTATTTAAACTTATCGTGTATTATTGGCCTGATGAATTCTTACTCTTCAATTTCCTGCTACATTCTAAGTTACGCACAGAAAACGGGAACGGCTTTGCAAGTGCTTTGTGCAAATCATTATGGCACTCCACATATTTAGATAAAACCCGAAGAAAAATATTATGAATAGCGATCTTAAGAAAAACTATATTTTATTTTTGGTGTTGTCGGTACTCGTGATTGTTGGTTACTCGGCAATTTTTACAGAAGCCCCGAAAGAAAGGAAGCAAGAAAAAATAGATCGCTCCACATCGACGCCTTCTGGCAAAGAAAATTTTTCTGAAGAAACAGGTTTTTTGCAGAAATTTCCTGCGGAATTTGAACCTGTAAAAGATTCTTATGTTCCCCAAATAATAAGAATCAAATCTGACCTGTATACTGCCGAGATAGATACTCTGGGAGGAAAAGTGGTTGGCTGGGGACTTCATAAATACAAAAAGACGGTCGAAACAGGTTCTTTGCCAATGGAGGTAATAACCGAAGGGAAAAACTCATATAACACAGTATTGAGAATTAAAAACGAAAAAATGCCGGAGCAGATTCCGTTCTCCTACAATGGTGATACGAGTCTTTTAGTAGGTCCTGAAGGCCTCAATATAAACTTAGTCTGGAACAAAACCAACGGACTTTCGGTGCGCAAAACTATCTCCTTTTACCCTGGGAAATATTTTGTCAGAGAAAACCTTGAAGTGTTTAACGGAACAAAGCGACAAGTAAGTCAGAAAGTTCATATCGACTGGGAGAACTCTGTATATGAGAGTGGTTCAAACAGTCTGTATGAATTTGTCTCTATGGTTGGAGGCGAGGTCAAACGAACCAAGAAATCTTTAAAAGAACCCAAAGCGTTTAATGGAGAAATAAACTGGTTTGGCTTTGGCGACAAGTATTTCCTCAGTGCGTTTTTGCCTGAGATAGGGGGAGATCAGGGATTGTACCTTCAACCGGTTGGTGAAAAAGGTCTGGCGGGAGCGGATTTCTCCTACCCGGAGCAAAGAACGGCCACGGGGAAAAGCTATAAGGTCGGATGGAAGTCATATTTTGGTCCGAGAAACGAACTGGACCTCAAAGAGGCCGGATATAAGCTTGAAAAATCCATTGATTACGGCTATGTGGGGGGACTTACCAAGATTGCAATCGTACTTCTTAAGTTCATCAATAATTTTTTCAGCAACTATGGAATCTCAATAGTCGTGCTTACCATCCTACTCAGAGTCATATTCCTTCCCCTCACAGTGAAAAGTATGAAATCGATGAAAGATGTGCAGAACAAGATGAAAAAGCTAAAACCTGAAATCGATGCTCTGAAAGAAAAATATAAGAACGACAAGTCTACTCAGCAGGCCGAGATGATGAAGCTTTACACAAGCAACAATATAAATCCCCTCAGCAGTCTCGGGGGATGTCTACCTTTACTGATACAATTTCCCGTTTTTATAGCCCTTTACTTCGCCCTTCTTTATTCTATAGATTTAAGACACAGCTCGTTTCTCTGGATAAATGACCTATCTCAGCCCGAATATTTATTTGATGTGCTAGGGATACCATTCCGTATACTACCCCTATTGATGGGTATCTCATGGTTTTTCTCGCAGAAACTCACCCCTATGACGTCTCCAGGGAGCGAAGCGATGGAAATGCAGATGAAACTCATGCAATTTATGCCTATAATTTTTACCGTAATGTTCTGGGGACTGCCATCCGGTTTGATACTTTACTGGACTGTGAGCAATATTCTCTCCATAGGTCAGCAGTTGTACATCAATAGACAGGTCCCGAACCCAGAAGGAGGATAACGGTGGTTAATTTAATAGAAAAAGAAGGAAAAACTATTTCCGAAGCCATAGTGAATGCCTGTGAGGAACTTGGAGTTTCAAAAGATGAAGTGGAAATTGAAGTTGTCAGGGAAGACTCCAAGGGGGTTCTGGGCATAGGCAGTAAAAACGCCATAGTAAGGGTGGAAATAAAGACAGGCGGTTTGAGCGAAAAGGCATTTCGGGCGAAAAAGATTCTTGAAACAATACTAGGCTTTATGTTCTCAACTCCCCAGAGTGTAAAAGCGGAGGAGACCGAAAACAGGATAATACTGGAAGTATGGTCTGTTAAAGACAAGAAAACACTCATAGGAAGGAATGGAGAAATAATAAAATCCCTTGAATACATAGTAGGGAAGATGGCTTCGAAAAGTAGCAATGAGGGAAAGAGCAAGCGGGTCGCCATAAACATCGCTGGATATGACGGCAAAAGAAAAGACACTGACGTACCCAAAAAAGTCGCTGAAACAGTACAGAAGGTAAAACAGAGTGGAAATTCCCACTCAATTGAACACCTATCATCCTATGAAAGGAAAATAGCCTACACTGAGCTTAACAAGCAGAAGGACATAAAATACAAAACTGTTCCAACCAAAGGCAACTCGAAAAAAATTGTCGTAAGTCCGCAGATATAAAATTAGCGGTTTCTAAGCGCCCTGAAAAAATCTTCAAGGATTTTTTCACACTGTTCGCCGCAGACTCCCCCTAAAAATTCCACTCGGTGGTTTAGTTTCTTTCCTGTGCCGATCCCAAAATTGCTCAGGAGCGCGCCACTCTTGGCATCATGAGCACCGAATACTACCCTTCTCATTCTTGCGTTAATTATAGCTCCCATGCACATGGCACATGGCTCAAGAGTGACGTAAATAGAAGTATCAGAAAGTCTCCAGTTTCCGATAGTTTCGCACGCATGTCTTATAGCCAAAATCTCGGCATGAGCGGTCGCATCTGAAATAGATTCCCTAAGATTATGGGCCGCAGATATTACAGCGCCATTTCCATCAACAATAACCGCACCTACGGGAACCTCACCTACCGATGCGGCATACTCAGCCTCCCTAATAGCTAGGGCCATAATACTTTCGTCGGAACGCCCCGCCACGGATAAACGGAAAATCTACTTTCTAGCGCTGAACTTGAGACCCGTTTTGTTTCTGTCCCAGGTTTTATCTGTAATTTCCTTTATTTCAGCGATCTTGACCTTCTGAGTAGCGGTTACCGGGAACCCTTCCTCGTAAACCTCTATGAACCTGGGTACCATGGCGACTATAACCCTCTCGGCCATCCACTTGGAGAACTCAATCGGATCAAATTCCTCACCAGCTTTGAGAGTCAAGCAGAGCTTGATCTCATCATCCGAAACGTTCGGGAGTCTTACTCCAACCGCTATGGCCTCCTGAATAGCAGGGTAAAGCATAGACTCGTCTCCCACTGCCACCGGATCTACATTTTCACCCGAAACTCTTATGCGGCTGAATCTTCCGACAAAATAATATCTCCCGTCTATTCCCTTCGCGAAGATATCGTCTGAGTTGAAAAAGCCATCATCATCAAACGCTTCTCTGGTTCTTCTTTCATCCTTAAAATATTCATTCAGGGTCGTATGGGGGACAAGTGGTTTAACGAAAAGAAGTCCTTTTGCGTCATCAGGAGGAGTAATGTCATCTGTAGAGTCCCAGAATGCTCTTACAACGGCATCTGTATCTTGCGGATCTCTAAGTTCGACATAATATCCCTCCATGGGAAAACCTGAGGAGCCGGGACGGTGATCCTCGGGATCTTTCCAAAGGACCATACCCATTTCGGTAGAACCGTATCCGTCTATTACCCTGACTCCGAACCTTTCCTGGAACTCTTTTAGGTTCCTCGGAGCAGGAGAACCGAGCATTATCCTCACGCTGTGTTTCTGATCCCAATCGCTTTCTGGCGCCGCCCAAAGGTACTCGGCAACCGCTCCAAGCATATTAACACATGTCGCGCCGCATCCGGCAGCCCACTTCCAGAAATTAGAAGCGGAGAACCTAGGGAAAAACACCGCAGTAGCACCAGCCGCCATGGAACTGAAAAGACACATCACCTGAGCGTTGGCATGGCCCAAGGAAAGTATGCTCATAAGTACATCGTCACTTCTTATTCCCTGTTGCTGAAGATAAGAACGGACCGTCATGATCACTCCTCCGTGATCCCTAGCTACCCCTTTGGGCATTCCAGTAGTACCGGACGTGAACATACACCTCTCCATGTCGGCGGCAGTAACCTCTACATCAGGATTGGCATCGTTATATCTATCGAATTCAGAAAAAGGAAGCGCTTCCTTCCCTCCGATTTTTTCAGGGGGATTGTCAACTGTTACGAAAATCACTTCAAGATTATCTAGACTGCCACCAATTTCTTCTATAAAGGGTATGCTTCCCTCGTCAATAACTAGGGCTCTCATGTCCGAATAGTTAATCACATATGCAAGCCTTTCCCCTTTTTCGTCCTTATTTATCGGAACCTGAACCGCACCACACTTGTGGATAGCTATAATCGATATTACGTACTCAGAACAATTGAGCATGTACATACCTACTTTGTCCCCTTTCTTGATGCCGAATTCTTCGGAAAGGCCATTCGCCATCCTGTTAGCCCACGCGTTGGTTTCCGCGTAAGTGTAGCTTTCGACAATGTTTCCATCCCGGTCTCCGACCTTGAACATCGCTTTTTCTGGAAACATCTCAGCACCTTTTTCAAGATTTTTAGTTATAGGTTCCCAAAGCAAAGTATCCTCAAATTTACCGAAGGGAAGATCTCCACTTCCCATATAAGCACCTTCGCGCGGTTTGAATAATAATTGCATTTACTGTAACCTCCTGAACAGTCTTATAGCGCTTGAAAATCAAAACGCCCGGAGTAATTATAGGTTAATCGGTCCTTCATTGCAAACCTTGTCTTTTCCGGTTCCTAAAAGACCCCTAATCTGTAGGATATAACCT
>RKRQ01000034.1 GCA_007571325.1 Candidatus Dadabacteria bacterium | reverse complement strand
CTCATGAGGCTGCTGCCTCCTTGTGTTCTAAGTGATTGATATAACTTTGTTATAACACGAACAGCGGCCTTTTTTTATGCTCTCTGTGAGAAATCCGGGATAGGTAGTTTCTTATCCGTCTGAAAACGGATCAGGAATATCGGGGTGCCAACGCGCGAAATGGTTTTTATGTGCTTCAGTATAAGCTCCGGGCGGATAGTACTTATCATAGAAGTCTAGGTCCAGATGATGGGCTTGCACCATGAATCTAAGAAACATGGGGTCGGAAAAAGCAGGAAATCTTCCATATGTATCGTAAACATAATTGCAGATATCTTTTACAACCTGGATTTCGTCTTTGCTGGGTCTTTCAACCTCCGCAAGCACTCCGGTCGGATCCTTGTAGGGAAGTTTATGTGATTCCCAGTTAGTCCATTTCATATCGTTAAACGCTTCCACGGCTTCTCCCATGTCTTTGTAGTACGGTGGGCAGAATGCCTGAAAAAGGTCATCCCGTCCTACGGCAACGGGGTTAGGATTTCCCGTGTCACCTTTTATCTGAGGAGTTGCGAATCGAAACCCCAATCCCCTGTGAAAAGGGGTTCCGCCTAGCATGAACATACTGGCGAATCCGCTAAAAAGCCATCCTCCAAGCCCTAGGGTCTGAAGGGTTAAAACCATGTTCTGTCCCATAAAGGCCTGCTCTGCTATGTAACCGTTCGCGAAGCGAAGTTCCGCTTCAACAAGTGGCATTCTCTTTGACTTGTCAAGAAAGCCTTTTTCAAGCCAGTGTGAGGTTCCGGGAGCTCGTAGTCTATGGAGTTCATCGACAAAGTTAAACCTGTGGTCAGGTCTCATGTAGAAGAAATATAGATTTATTATGCATGCCGAAAGATCGGTTACAGGCATAAACACCGTTGTTCCGGGCTTATTCACATTCCAGAGATTATGGGCGGCTATTCCCGGAGGCTTTGACGGCAGGTCTGCTCTTCCATCAGAAAGCTTGATCCTAGATTCACGGAACAGCTCAAGTATTCTGTCCACTCTCTGGTGGCGAGTCATTTTCTCAAGACCTTCAAAATCCTCAGCACGACGATCATGCATTTTTATCATGTATAGACCATCGTCATTCGTATAGAAAAGTTCCGTTCTGTGTACATCGCCCAGGGCGGGAATCGTCTTGCTTGTAAACTGCATCTCAAGATCAAGTCCCACGTGTGGAGGAAAATCTGAGAGGTTTATATTCTTTATGCCAAGTCCTGTCCATACCAGTATGGCTTCCTCAAGTTCAGACAGGGGGATGGGGTCGTGTTTGGATTTATACTTAAGGGGTCCCTTTTCAATTTCCATTCCTAGGCCAAAACGCCTGGATCTTCTCTGGAAAACGGCATCGTAAAAACCATGGTTTATGGCGTGGTCAAGACCTTCAGGGTGTTTGTTCATTTAGTCTCTCCTTAAGTTGATTTCCTAGTTCCCATATGACGGCGTCATTCTTGCTCCTCAGAGGGATGAGATTGAATTACAAGTTTCATATATTCTTTTTCTGTTATTATTTCCCGTGGGTTTTCAACCCTGTCAAGAAAAACCACTCCATTTATGTGATCGTATTCGTGTTGAAACACTCTTGCCGTAAAATTTGAGAAACACTCTTCTACAAGATTATTGTTTCTGTCCCTGTAGACCGTACGGACAGACTTGTGCCTTGGTACAAGAGCCCGGATTCCTGGGATGCTGAGGCATCCCTCCCATCCTTTTTCCATTTCATCTGATGTTGAGATTATTTCGGGGTTGATTATCACTTTGGTTTCTAATTCCGGGACATCCGGGTAGCGAGTGCTTGAAACTCCTGCGATTATGAAAATGCGCAGAGACTCTGATATCTGAGGAGCGGCGATTCCGACGCCATTTGCTTCTGAAGCTGTAATAATCAGGTCATCAATCAACTCTTGGATTTCCGTTTCGCTTATGTCCTCGACGTTTTTGGCTTTTTGTCTGAGTACAGGATTTCCCAGTTCGGCGATTTCACGTTGCTGTGCCATAATGGTAGTTAACTGAAAACGGTCCGCCTGCAATAAATTGCGGGCTAGTACTTAAGATCTTATTATTATAGAACAAAAAACCGGGAGGTTAAAGAAAGCTTCGTGGCTCAGATAGAACTCATACGGAGAACAGAAGGTTTTGGACAGAAAACTGCTGTTGAAGACTGGACGGGGAATTTCACTTACGCAGATTTGCTTCGTATAGCGCGCTACACAGCGCTTCACCTGCTTGGAGATGAGAAAGATCTTGAGGAAAAAAGGGTGGCTTTTATCATTCCTCCGGGGTTTGAGTATGTAGCTCTTAAGCTTGGTATATGGATAGCGGGAGGTGTGTCCATTCCCCTAGGCATAACCCATTCGTCAAGAGAAATAGAATACGTGATAAGGAACTCTGGAACTGAAACGGTGATTTTTCACTCTGACTTTGCTCAGAAGCTTGAGGGGATTTCTTCCGACACCAGTATACGATTACTAAAGCTTCCAGATGTTCTTCAACCCGCGTATGGAGAGACTCCCCGAGTCGATGAAGAAAGAAGAGCGATGATTATATATACAAGCGGTACAACCTCGGAACCCAAAGGGGTTGTCTCAACTCACCTTAATATAAAGGCCCAGATAACTAGTATGGTGGAAGCTTGGGAGTGGAACTCTGAAGATTCAATACTTAACGTCCTGCCACTGCATCACCTACATGGGGTACTGAATGTTGTTCTCTGTTCCCTTTGGTCCGGTGCCAAGTGTGTGATGATGAATGGATTTCTCCCGAAAAATGTATGGAATAGGTTTCAAAGAAAAGACCTGACCCTTTTTATGGCTGTTCCGACAATCTATTCAAAATTGATAGATTTCTGGGAAAATTGCGTCATCAGCGAGAGAAAAGAGATGAGCGGTTGTTTTCAGGGGTTTCGCCTTATGGTATCTGGTTCGGCTGCTCTTCCGGTTTCCGTTCTTGAGAAATGGAAAGAAATAAGTGGCCACATGCTTCTTGAGAGATATGGAATGACTGAGATAGGTATGGCTCTTTCTAATTCCTACAGGGGAGAAAGGCTGGCTGGGCGCGTAGGTTTTGCTATGCCTGGGGTTGAGGTGGGTATTTTCGATGCGCAGGACAGACAATTGGGGGAAGGAAATCAGGGGGAAATAAGAGTTAAGGGCAAAAACGTGTTTCTCGAATACTGGGGAAAGCCTCGAGAAACGAAGAGCGCATTTTGCGACAAATGGTTTAAAACAGGAGACATTGGATTTTTTGAGCATGGAGGTTCCTTTAGGATATTAGGACGTGAATCGGTGGATATAATAAAAACAGGCGGGTATAAGATATCTTCTCTAGAAATTGAAGAAGTGCTTAGAGAACATTCTATGATTAAAGAATGCGCGGTTGTTGGAATTGCCGATTCGCGCTGGGGAGAGAGAGTGGGTGTTGCGCTTGTTCTAAGGGAAGGATTCTCTATAAAGCTTGAGGAGCTTCGCGATTGGGCTTCTGATAGGCTTGCCCGGTACAAGCTTCCGACCCGACTTCTGCTTCTTTCTTCGCTTCCCAGAAATTCCATGGGTAAAATTACTAAGAAGTTAATTAAGCAGTACTTTGAAAATAGTTTATAATTTCCTGCGACCTGTATTCAATTTTTTTGGATTCTGAAAACAGTTCAAAGAGAAACATGAAGCGAACCGGAAATATCACTACATACTCAAATGGTCGTGTCCGTTATGGACCGGACATGAAAATTTTGATCGTCGGCGCTGGCATAGCGGGACTCACTCTCTGCGGTCTTTTAGAACAGCGGGGGTTTCAACCCACTTTGATAGAGAGGGCTCCCGAGTTTGGAGACGTAGGATATGTGATAGTGGTCTGGCCTTCGGGAAGTAGAATACTAAAGGGGCTGGGTCTTTACGAGTTGCTTGAGGACCGGGGATGTGCTTTTACTGATTATAAAATCTCCAACTACAAGGGCAAATTTATAAATAGCTATACAATTGATCCTGTCGTAGAAAAATACGGTCCCATAATAAGCATTTACCGACCCGATCTGATAGACATACTGAAAAAGGTGGTAAGCGAGAATTCAATCAGGATGGATACCACAGTCGTTTCTCTTCAGGATACAAAAGATGGGGTGGAAACAGTATTCAGCGACGGAAGTAAAGGTACCTACGATATCGTCATAGGGTGTGATGGCATAAAGTCGGCAATACGCAAGGATGTCTTTGGGGATATGCCTCTTCGCTATAGTGGAATGTCTGGATGGGGTTTCTGGGTCAATCCGGATCTTTGCTCAAGCGAGGGGATAATTGAGTACTGGGGAAAGGGAAAGTTTCTTGGAATGTGGCCAACGCGCGGACGTCTTGCCGTCTTTACAAGCGTGAAGAGGAAATCTGGTGTCCAGGACAGCGTTGATACTAGAATAGAAAGCATTAGGAAAACCTTTGCCGAGTTTGGAGGTGTGGTGCCGGAAATCCTTCACGGTCTTGGTGACCCGCGTGATATTTACTATGACGAATACAATGATTTTAGTATGAACTCCTGGTCATGTGGAAGAGTGGTGCTTGTGGGAGATTCCGTTCACGCCATACTGCCGAATGCGGGTGCTGGTGTCTCAATGGCTATGGAATCGGCCGCCGTTTTGGCCGAAGAACTGTGCAGAACCGATTCAGTGAACTTTTCTCATGCCTTCTGGCAGTATGAATCAAGAAGAAAAGCTAGAGTGAACAAGGTTCAGAATCAGTCAAGAATCATGGGTAAATTTATATATACAGAAAGCGGTATCCTCTCGTCGGTCCGCGACTATCTCGTTAGGGTGTATTCAAGCAGGCAGCTTTTTAGGTACTGGGACAGTATGCTTAAGGATCCTCTGTAAGATTAATCTCTAACGATTTGAAAATTTCCAATTCTGGAGCGTAACTTTTATGAACTCATTTAAATATCTGACTTTCTTTATCACCGTAGCGACAATTCTCTCCTTGAGTTTCTCGGAAGCTTTTTCGCATGGTTCCTCTAAGTCCATTTCATCTACGGTAAAACGTCTCACACCTTCAGTTGTGAATATAAGTACGACAAATGTTATAAAAGCTTCGCCGTTTGCTTCACCTTACCAGGATGAATATTTCAAGAAATTCTTCGAAAAATTTTTCTCCGATCAGATGCCGGAGAGGGAATTCAGAAACAGGGGACTGGGGTCCGGATTCATAATAAGTTCCGACGGTTACATAATTACTAATAACCATGTAGTAAGAAAGGCCGAAGAGATTGAGGTAATACTTGAAGGTGGAAAAAAATACACCGCTAGTATAGTCGGCACTGATCCCGCAACCGATCTGGCTCTGCTGAAAATCGATGCTGAAGAAACTCTGCCCGCGGTGGAAATGGGTGACTCGTCCGCTCTTAAAATAGGGGACGAGGTGTTTGCAATCGGAAATCCTTTCGGTCTTGGTCACACGGTTACCGCTGGAATCGTCAGTGCTAAGGGAAGAGCTCTTGGAATCGGCCGCTACGACAACTTTATTCAGACCGATGCTGCTATTAACCCTGGAAACAGCGGGGGGCCACTTTTTGACTATAAAGGAAAAGTTGTTGGGGTTAACACCGCGGTTATGGCTCGGGGACAGGGTCTGGGGTTTGCCATACCGATAAATATGGCGGAGTTTATTGTTGAAAATCTCAAGGTGCATGGAAGGGTTGTCAGAGGATGGCTTGGAATAATGATTCAGGATATAACCCCCGAGATTTCCGAAGCACTTGGAATTAAGCGTGATAAAGGCGGTCTCATATCAGAGATCAAGGAAGGAAGTCCGGCGGACAAAGCGGGTCTTAAAAGGGGAGATGTTATTGTTTCCGTTGGGGGAGAAAAAATACCGGATGCTGCAGCGCTTGCGAGAAAGCTGGCGTTTATCAAACCCGGGATCAATACGAAATTTGTGGTACTTCGCGACGATGAAGAGAAAACCTTTGCCATAAAGCTTATCGAGCATCCTGAGAACGAAAAAATCAAGAAACCCGTCGAAAAAATCAAAACCGAAGAGAAACTCGGCATTGAAGTAAGGGAGATAACCCAGCAGCTAAGAAACCGGTTCAGAATTAAAGCGTCAAAAGGAGTGATCGTAACGCATCTTGCGCCTGGGGGCCTTGCTTTGGAGTCAGGACTTCGTACAGGCGACGTGATAATAGATATAAATGGGTATTCCGTTGACGGACTTAATGAATACCACGAAGCTCTTGGGAAGTATGGGTCGAGAAAAACCCTTCTTTTTCTTATTGAGCGCGGTGGAAGGACCATCTATCTGGGTATAAAAACTGGTCGTAGCAAATGATAGAGGAAAAACTAAGAGAACTTGGAGTAGAGCTTGCAAAAGAAGTTTCCGCTCTGGGAAGTTATGTTCCCGCTACCGTGTCGGGCAATCTTATTTTCATATCGGGCCAGCTTCCCATTAAAAACGGAAAGCTTTGTTGCTCGGGTAAAGTGGGGTCTGATCTAACGGTTGAGCAGGGCTATGAAGCGGCGAGATTGGCGGCGATA
>RKRQ01000076.1 GCA_007571325.1 Candidatus Dadabacteria bacterium | reverse complement strand
AAAACCTTCATAGAAGAGAAGATCTTTCAGGGCATTCCACGACAACTCGAAACAGAACGTAAATGTCTGGACCAACCCGGCCCGTTCAAGATCACTGTAAACCTCTTGTCCACACGCTTCTGTTAGTCGGACCAGTGCCTTGTCGAAGTTCTCAAGTCGCTGTATCCAGCGAATTTCATCGGAGTTGCTCATAAGTTCTGTGCACCAAAAACCAGAGATCTTAGATTGTCCACTTCTAGTTACAAGGTTTAAATCCATACAATAATTCATTTTTGAACTAAATTAAGCGACATTTCACCTTCTTAGTTTGTAATCTGCCTTTACCATGTCCCAAGTATCTTTTGTCACTCCCTGTTCACGGAGCTTATTTTTCTGGGTCCTTTGCGTTCCAGTCTTTGGAAATGAATCAACAAATCTCATGAACCTGGGAATCATAAAGTAAGGCATCCTTGGCTGGAGGTAATCCATAAGTTCTACTGGATCTATCTTTTTCCCCTGCTTCGGAATTACAAGTACCATAAGCTCGTCTTCCGCGTATTTCCCTGCTTCGGATTTTATTCCTATGGCTGCTGATTCTTCAACATCCGGGTGGGAATTAACAATCTTCTCGACTTCAAAGGAACTTATGTTTTCTCCCCTTCTTCTTATGTAGTCCTTTACCCTGTCGACAAAATATATGTAGCCGTCCTCATCCATTCTTCCCGCATCGCCTGTGTGAAACCAGAAATTTCTAAAATCCTCTACGGTCTTCTCCGGCATCTTATGATAGTAGTGAAGCATCACGTTCGGTATTCTGGGACGTACTATGATTTCTCCTATGCTTCCTCGCGGTACTTCTTCATCCGTTTCAGGGTCGGCGACCTTTATTTCATAGTTGGGAGCTTCCTTCCCGCAAGACCCAACTCTGAAAGGTTCTCCCGGTCTCATCCACGTACACTGACCTATCTCTGTAAGCCCGTAACCCTCCATGAACTTTATACCGAAGCGTTCCATAAATTCCTCTATCATATCGTGAGGCGCTGGGGAACCTAGAACAAGCTTTATTTTATGTTGTCCCTCTTCAGGCACGGGAGGGGTATTCCAGAGAAAATACGACATAGTTCCCACGGTGTTGAATTTGGTTACTCCGTGGTCTACCATCCATTTCCAGAAACGGCTTGAACTGTATTTTTCCTCCACTACGGCCTTTGCGCCCTTTATAAGAGCCGGATAGACGGTCATCACCATGGCGTTTGAATGGAAAAGCGGAAGGCAGGTAAAGCACACGTCATCCGGTCCGACATCCATTATCTCTGCGTAGTTCCTTGCGCTGCTGTAGTCGGCGGCTGAAGGTCTCATGACCCCTTTTGATCTGCCCGTGGTACCCGAGGTGTACATCAGCCTCGCATAATCCATGAAGGTCACATCAACATCCGGTTCCTTTTCCGAACCCGAGTTTAGAAATTCGGAGTAAGAGATCATTCTTGGAAATCTGTATCCGTGTTTTTTGAACTTATCGCTACCGTTTCTTGTCCAGACTACCACGTGGCGAAGCCCCGATAGCCGCTTTGTTATGGGAGGCATGCGGTCAAGATACTCTTCCGCTATGAAAAGCACCTCGGCGTCCGAACTGTTTATTATGTATTCAAGAAAATCCATCTTATAGGCCGTGTTTATGGGAACCATGACGGCTCCCATCTTAAGGATTCCGAACCATGTTATTACGTAGTCGTCGGAATTGGGCATGTAAACGGCGACCTTTTTCGCTTTTTCCACGCCAAGACCGCAAAGAGCGTTTGCCACGCGGTTGGCGAGACGGTTTGTTTTATAGAAACTCAGAGTTTTTTTATAGCCGAACTGAAGGAAAGGCTTTTTTCCCAGTTTTTTCGCCTGTTCCCGAAGCACTTTGGGAAGCACCCAGTTCGTCCTGTCTTCCTTTAGATACCAGTTAACGTCAAATTCACCGTTTTCACGCTTGTAGGTGACCGGATGCATAAGGTCTTTTTGTTTTTTTCTTGTCATTTTTTCACCTGTTTTCTGGTTGAGGCAAGGATTTTCGATTAAGGGTCAGGTCTTTCTCCTTTATCAACCGGTTCTTCCACAGTCCTTACCTCAGATTTTTTCTTCCCGAATATTTTAGCAATAACTATTCCCAGTTCATAGAAAATGAAAAGCGGGACGAGCATGAACATCATCGACACGGCGTCTGTGGTTGGGGTGATAAAAGCGGCAAGTACCGCATTTATCAACAGTGCGTACTTTCTCTGCCTTGCAAGAAATCCGGCCGTTACCAGACCCAGCCTTGATAGAATGAAAATAACGAGAGGGAACTCAAACACCAGCCCGAAACCGAGCATAAGCGCGGTGAGGAAGGAAAGTGCTTCCTTTATGCTGGGAAACGCCTTTACGTACTGAGTTGTGTATTCGCCGAGAAGAAACTCAAGTCCCCTGGGCGCGGCGAGAAAGTAGCAGAAAAGCGCTCCTAGGATGAAAAACGCGGTTCCGAACGTGACAAGAGGTATGACGACCCTTTTTTCATTCTTGTAAAGCGCCGGGGAGACGAAATGCCATATATTGTAGAGAATAAAAGGAACTGAAAGAAAAAAGGAAAAAAAAAGCGATACCTTCAGATAGGTTAAAAATCCCTCGGCGGGGCGGGTGAATATCAGGGAGCTTCCCTCGGGCAGGTTCCCTATTATTGGTCTCATCAGCAGTTTGAAAAGCTGTTTTGAGAAAATATAGCAGGGGATGAAAAAAACGAGTATCGGAATTACTGAATATATAATTCTTTTTCTGAGTTCTTCGGCGTGTTTGAGAAAATTCATGCCGCTTTCTTCTTTCATAGCAACAGCTTAAGCTAACCCAAATTGCGATTTTTAACAATTTTGGCGTTTGCCCGACATTGTCCCGTATCCGTATCTCAAACATGGCCCGACTGATTGACATTGTCTTTTGTTTAACTATTATCTTAGAGGTTTTTTTATCCCGCCTTCCTGGAGGACTCTCTTGAAAATACTTATAACTGACGGGCTTGCGAAACAGGGTCTTGAGCTTTTAAGTGCAGCTGAGGGAATTGAGATTGACGAGAGAAAAGGTATTTCTCCCGACGAGCTTGTCGATATCATAAAGGACTATGAGGGGCTTGTTGTAAGAAGCGCCACGAAAGTCACGAAGGAAGTCATAGAAGCTTCCGGGGGGCGGCTCCGGATCATAGGCCGCGCCGGTATAGGAATAGACAATATAGATCTTGAGGCCGCGACCAAAAACGGAGTGGCTGTGATGAACACCCCGGAGTCTAACTCCATAACCACGGCTGAGCATACGATTACCCTTCTGCTTTCTCTAGCCAGAAGAATTCCCCAGGCTCACTCCTCAATAAAATCGGGCAAATGGGAGAGAAACAAGTACAAAGGGGTTGAGGTCTACGGCAAGACAATCGGCCTTGTTGGCCTTGGAAATATAGGAAAACTGGTTGCCGAGCGGGCGATGGGTCTTCGTATGGAGGCGATTGCATACGATCCATATCTGAGTCAGGAAGCGGCGGAGAAGCTCAGCATCGAACTTGTTTCTCTGGATGAACTTTTCCGTCGCGCAGACGTGATAACAGTACACACTCCTCTTACTGATGAAACAAGAAGCCTTATAAACTCTGAATCTTTTGCGAAGATGAAAGAAGGGGTCATAGTAATTAACTGCGCCCGAGGGGGCATAGTTAATGAAGAAGACATGGCCGAAGCGCTTCGCGAAGGCAAAGTGGGGGGAGCGGCTTTCGACGTGTATACCTCAGAACCCGTTGACCCGGACAATCCCATTCTTTCAATTGATGAAAACATAGTGCTTACGCCGCATCTTGGTGCTTCCACGGAGGAAGCGCAGATAAAGGTCGGGACCACAATGGCTCAGCAGTTAATAGACTTCGCGCAGAAAGGGGTTGTGAAAAACGCGGTCAACATGCCGTCGCTTACTATGGAACAGCTAGCCGTCATGAAACCTTATCTGTCCATATGCGAGAAGATAGGAAGTCTTCACGGACAGCTCTGTAATGCCGCCGCCCGCCAGATAGAGGTGACTTACGAAGGAGAGATGGCGGAAATGGATATGGGTTACCTTACGGTTTCCGTGCTCAAAGGTTTTCTGGCTCATATAATGGACATTTCGGTAACCTATGTTAACACTCCGTCGATAGCCGAAGAGAGAAAAATAAAGGTGGTGGAGTCAAAGTCTGCGGCCAAAAGCCAGTATAAAAACCTTGTTACGGTTACTGTTACCGCCGGCGATGAGACCTGTGAAATTTCCGGCAGCGTATTCAGCGGGAACCATGGAAGGATAGTAAAAGTGAATGGAGTGGATATAGACGTCGTTCCCGAGGGATTTCTTCTTGTAAGTCACAACTACGATCGACCGGGATTTATAGGTTCCATGTGCTCTGTTCTGGGGAAAAACGATGTCAATATCGGTCGCATGCACCTTGGAAGAGAATCGGTGGGCGGAAATGCCATAGTGTTTACCAATGTCGATACCGAGGTAAGCGAGGAAGTTATCCGGGAGATTTCCACCATAGAAAATATTATTTCGGTAACTCAAGTCAATTTTTCAGATGAATAAGAATTTAATGCTTCCCCAGGGAGTAAAGGACTACGGTCCCGTAAAAGCGGAGAACCTGAAACGAATAGAAACCGGACTCCTTGAGGAATTTTCCTACTGGGGTTATAGAAGGGTCGTAACTCCTCTTTTTGAGTATCTGGACACCATCTCCGTGGGTATCGGTGAAAATTTCAAGCACAGATTGATGAAGTTTGTCGATCCGCACACAGGCGAGATCGTCGTGTTGCGTCCGGACATCACTCCTCAGATCGGGCGCATGGTAGCCACTCAGCTCAGTGATCATCGCCATCCCCTGAGGCTTTGTTATTCGGGAAGGGTGGTCAGGTATGAGGAGAAAGGCAGCGGCAAGGAAAGAGAGGTCTTTCAACTCGGCTGCGAGCTTCTTGGGCTCGGGTCGACGGAAGGAGATTCTGAGATAATTGCGCTGGCGCTAAAGTCTCTTAACAGGCTCGGTCTTAGAAAAATAACCCTTAATCTCGGTCACGCGGGCATTCTCGATGTGGTTCTTCAGGATGCCGCGGAAATAAGGGGCGAGCTTGTAAACGCCCTTGTGAAAAAAGACCAGGAGAAAATAAGAAAAATAGTGGAGCCCTCCGCAATTTCCTCAGATATAAAGGATGTTCTTTTTAACCTTTCCGATTACTACGGAGATGCGGATATTCTTCGCAGGGCTGCCCGGAACGAAAGATTCAGGCCATGCGTAGAGGAAATTATTTCTCTTATCACAGTCCTTGAGGAATATAAGGTTGAATGCGATATATCAATTGACTTGGTGGAGGTAAAGGGGTTTGAGTACTACACTGGAGTCACTTTCGAGATAATATCTTCCACAGCTGCTTCTCCTCTCATAACGGGCGGCAGATACGATGGGCTTGTCAGCCGCTATGGACGAAGCGTTCCTGCCGCGGGTTTTGCCATAGATGCGACAACTCTTATGCACAGCACCAAAAGCGCCAAAGCCGAGAACCAGGTTCATTTCATAGTGGTGCCTAAAGATCTGAGTCTCAGAAAAAATGCAATAAAGCTTGCCGAGTGGCTGCGCTCAAGCAGTTTCAAGGTCATACTCGACCTCAACGGAAGTTACTCGGACATGATGGATTCCCAAGACTCTTTTAACAACGGGGACGGCTCGTTTGCTACATACGGGCTTATAAAGCTTGAATCTCCTTCTGAAATGAAGCTGGTTGAATCCCGAACCGGGTCAATCAGAGAATTTTCCAACCTTGAGGAACTTATTACCGGAGGAGGACTCTAGGCTTGTCGAGCATAGTGGTCCTTGGTACCCAGTGGGGGGATGAGGGCAAGGGAAGGATAGTGGATCTTATAGCCGAGAGAACAGACTTGGTCGTAAGGTATCAGGGTGGAAACAACGCGGGCCACACGATTATTGCTGACGGAAAAAAAATCATACTCCACCATGTGCCCTCGGGCATACTGAGGGAAAACAACCTGTCGCTTATCGGAAACGGGGTTGTCGTGGACCCCGGGGTTTTGATTGAAGAGATAGAGACTCTCAGAAGCGCAGGCTATCCGGTAAGCCCTTCAAATTTCCTTGTAAGCGAAAGAGCCCACGTGATAATGCCCTACCACAGGGAGATAGACTTGCTTAGGGAGAAAAGACGCGGCGGGGAAAGAAAAATAGGTACGACCGGCAGGGGAATAGGTCCCGTTTACGAGGATAAATACGCGAGGCGGGGCATAAGGATGCTTGATCTTACCGAAGCCGGGTCCTTTCGTAAGAGACTTCGCTTGATTATGGCCGAGAAAAACGCCTATATTGAAAAAGTTCTTGAGGCGGAGCCCCTGGATACCGAGAGCGTGTATGAAGAGTATCTTAGGTACGGCGAGATTCTTGAGCCCTTTATTTCAGATGTTTCCACGATTATACGCAGAAGCGGCGATAACGGAAAGAGAATTCTTTTCGAAGGGGCCCAGGGTTTGCTTCTTGATATAGATTTCGGCACTTATCCTTACGTTACTTC
>RKRQ01000056.1 GCA_007571325.1 Candidatus Dadabacteria bacterium | reverse complement strand
ATCTTGACCCAAGGGGTTTAATTACTTATTTATTATTCCTTTTTAACTATTCACCGAGAGGTTTTGGACGAAATGAAGATAAACATTGAAAACATCGGTAGTATTAGAAAAAAGATCAGAGTCTCTCTTCCTTCAGAACAGGTTGAGGAGAAAAGAAATTCTGTGTTCCGAGAGATTATGGGGGGAGTGAACATAAAGGGATTTAGAAAGGGAAAAGTTCCACGCCACTTGGTGGAGTCTATGTATGGAAAGGAAGTTGATCAGGAAACCGCATCTAACCTTGTGTCAGAAACTTTGTCTGAAGTCCTTTCGGAACGCTCGCTTGTGCCGTTAACGCGCCCGGACATTACGGAAATGGATGAAGTCAAAATTGGAGAGGAATTTACTTACTCGGCCGAATTTGAGGTGATGCCAGAATTTGAGCTTTCAACTTACAGCTCAATTCCCGTAAAAAAAACCGTTCTCAAGGTAACAGAAGAAGATATAGATGATGAGATAAATAAAATAAGAGAAAGATCCGCGCATTCAAAACCTATTGAAGAAGACCGTCCGGCCAGGGAAGGCGATTACGTTTATGTAGACTACAAGGGTACATTTGAAGAAGGGGGTACCATAGATGATCTTAACAAGCAGAACGTCAGGTTCTTGCTTGGCGAAAAGCAGTTTTCCCCCGAATTTGAAGAGAATCTGCTGGGAAAGAAGATTGGTGAGGAAACTGAGTTCTCGGTATCCTACCCGGAGGATTTCCTGATTCCTGAAGCCGCAGGCAAAACAGTCAAATTTTCTGTAAAGGTAA
This sequence comes from Candidatus Dadabacteria bacterium, assembly GCA_007571325.1. GTDB lineage: Bacteria > Desulfobacterota_D > UBA1144 > Nemesobacterales > Nemesobacteraceae > Nemesobacter. The sequence goes on along the minus strand of RKRQ01000056.1, from coordinate 23,095 downwards.
ATGATATCCATTACAGAATTGTGCCCGAACTTAATGATGATTTCGCAAAGGATTTAGGTCTTGAGAATATCGCTGAGTTACGAAAAGATATAAAGCAACAGTTTGAGCGTATTAACGAAAACGAGCAGCTTTCTTCAATGAGGAAGCAAATAGTTGATAACCTTTTGTTAAACAACCAGTTCGATATCCCGCCTTCTCTGCTTGAAATGGAGCAGGAAAATCTTAAGAGCAGATTTATCTCTGACATGAAGAGAGAAGGGGTTTCGGAACCTGAGATAGGAGAGGATTTGGTGCCAAAGTTCGCTGAGAAGGCCACTGAGAGTTTAAGGACCTCTATAATTCTCAGTCGCATAGCGAAAGAAGAGAATGTGAAAGTTACAAGAAAACATATTAACGAACACATAGAAGACCTTGCCAATTCATATAATATTCCCCTCGATCAGGTGCACAAGGCTTATGAACAGCAAGGGGATATAGAGCAACTTAATATTGAATCCAAGCTAAAAACGCAACGTGTTTTGGACCTTCTTCTGGAGAAGGCTGAAGTTGAGGAAGTGGTCCCGGACCCTATACAGATTGACAAGGAATGACCCTCTTAGTATAATCGGTTTTCCATGATAACCGATTTCGTACCTTATGTTATCGAGCGTACTAGCAGAGGCGACCAGGGCTATGATATATTTTCCAGGCTCCTCAAGGACAGGATTGTATTCATAGGCTCGGATATAAATGACGCGGTAGCTAACGTTGTGATTGCCCAGCTTCTCTTTCTTGAATCTGAGAACCCGGAAACGCCTATTTACCTCTACATAAACTCCCCCGGAGGGCATGTCACTTCGGGCCTTGCCATCTACGACACCATACAGTACGTGAAGCCTGAAGTCTGGACCATATGCATTGGGCAGGCGGTCAGTATGGCTGCGGTTCTTCTGGCAAGTGGCGCTTATGGCAAAAGGTATGCGCTTCCTCACTCAAGGGTGATGATTCACCAGGTACTCGGAGGCGTTTCTGGACAGGCAAGCGATATAGAAATACATGCAAAAGAGATTGTCAGGGTAAAAAAACAGTTGAACTCAATACTTGAGAGGCACACCGGGCAAACTCTTGAGAAGGTAACAAATGACACTGACAGAGACTTTTTCATGAACGCTCAGGACTCAATTGATTACGGTATAGTGGATGCCATAATTACCGAGAGGGAGGAGGCAATTGGATGAGTCCTAGAAAAAAGAAAGAGGAAACGAAACATTACTGTTCCTTTTGTGGGAAGAATCAGGAAGAGATTAACAAGCTGATAGCTGGTCACGGCGTCTATATATGTGATGAATGCATAGACCTGTGCAATCAGATCATAGCGGAAGAAAAAACCAAAGAAAGTGCTCTCCTGAAGCCAAAAAAATCCTTCCCAACTCCCCAAAAGATAAAACTCTTCCTTGACGACTACATAATAGGTCAGGAAAGGGCTAAGAAAGTACTTTCCGTCGCCGTCTACAATCACTACAAGCGTATACAGTTTAATGAATCCGGCAGAAGAAGAGACAAAGTTGATTTGGAGAAAAGCAACATACTCCTTATCGGTCCTACAGGCTCTGGAAAAACTTTCCTGGCTCGGACGCTGGCAAAGATTCTCGACGTTCCCTTCACCATAGTGGATGCTACCTGCTATACCGAAGCCGGCTACGTGGGTGAAGATGTAGAAAACATGATCGTAAGTCTGCTTCAGGCGGCAAACTACGATGTCGAAAAAGCCTCCCGCGGAGGAATTATCTATGTAGACGAAATAGATAAGCTGACCCGCAAGTCAAGCAGTAGTCCCTCAATCACAAGAGATGTTTCGGGGGAGGGTGTACAGCAGGCGCTGCTGAAGATAATGGAAGGGACTTTGGCAAATGTTCCACCTAAAGGTGGGAGGAAACATCCTCAGCAGGAATTTATCCAGGTAAATACCAAAAATATACTTTTCATATGCGGTGGTGCTTTTTGTGGTCTTGAGGATGTTATACGTGCGAGAATTGGTGAGAAGTCCATCGGTTTCGGAGCGAAACTGTCAAATAATATAGTAGAAGATGAAAACAACTTTCTGAGCAAAGTTCAGCCCGAAGACCTTGTTCAGTTCGGACTGATTCCAGAATTTGTCGGGAGAATTCCGATTATCGCTAATCTAAACGAGCTTACAGAAGAGCAACTGATTGAAATTCTAACCAAACCCAAGAACGCGATTGTAAAGCAGTTTGAGAAGATGATGGAAATTGAGAAGGTAAATCTTGAGATAACAGAATCTGCTAGAAAAGCCATTGCTAGGGAAGCCGTCTTGAGAAATACCGGAGCCAGAGGGCTTCGTGCAATCATAGAATCTATTATGCTTGAAGTGTTCTATGAAGTTCCCTCGCTACAAGGAGTGACCCGCTGCGTTATTGATGAGAGTGTCATAGCCGGACAAAGCGACCCCAAGTTTTATTTTGAGAAACAGGGAGAAGAAACCCAGAAGCTATTGGGAAGTTAAAAGATTTCTTTATGAGAGAAGGTTTTCCTGTTTTTTTAATGCCACAGGTGTTTGTAAGCTAAAAGTTCCGAAAAACCGATGATTGATAAGAAATTGCTTGAAATTCTCGTGTGTCCTGAGACCGGAAAGCCTCTTGAGGAAGCTGGTAAGGAAATCATCGAACATTTAAACGAACTTGTTGAACTTGGGACTCTTGTTGACAGGTCGGGAGAACAGGTTTCCGAAAAAATTGAGGAAGGTCTTCTCTGCCGCGGCGGAAAACACCTTTACCCCGTAAGAGAAAACATACCTATTCTCCTTATCGAAAGTTCTATCCCTGTTGGTTGACTCGCACCCAGTACCAGCGCACTTCTTATGTACTTTATCCCCAGGCATTTTGTACCGAAGCAAAACTAGCTTTGTGAATTAACCTGAGATATATCATATATTTATGATCAATATATGATATGATTGATACGAATTTTATTGGATGTTACGTCACAGTCAGTTTTATTTTCGAAATCAAAGGAGGGTTGTAATGAGAAATTCCAGAGGGATTTTTTTAGCTGTTTTGGCGGCTTTTTTTATGTTCTGCATTCTTCATCCTGAACGCGCACTGTCGCAAACTCCCGAAGTAAAAAAAGGATTTTATATAGGTACTATGGTGCTTGTTCCTATAGCTCAGGACCTTCACCATCAAACCGAAGTTACTGTTGGGGACAACGCTTTAAAGGCTCAGGCGGATATGAGTCTTGATTATGGTATAGGGGCTGCAGTTATTTTGGGAAACAGGATTTCAGATTACGTCGCGATTGAACTTACCGCCAGCTGGTCAAGACAATCATCCGACCTGCAGACTTCTCCCCCTGCTAATTTGGCTCAGGCGCTGCCTCCTAGTTTAGCTCAGGCACTTGCTGCTTCCCCAGTTGACCTTGGAAGTATAAAACTTGACTATGAAGGTAGAGTGCAGGCGCTTCAATCGAGAATCGACCTTCTGTTTTATCCGGTGAGGGTTCCTGTTGCTTCAAGCAGTGTTGTAGAGCCCTATATTGGCGGTGGTGCGGGTATAATAAGATCAAATGTGGATGTAGACCTCGTACAGAATGAACAGATTCAGGGGTTCATCCCAATTTTAGAGAATTTAGGTTTTTCGGAGTTGCTTCCCCAGAATATAGACGATAGTCAAACCGATTATCAGCTAAGTCTTCGGGCGGGTTTAAACATACCTTTTTCTTCTATAGATGTAGACTTGGGATGGCAATTTTATAAAACGTATGCTGCAGGAAAGGATAGCACCTCCCATGTGGTGGGCGGTGTTATAAGGTACTACGCATTTTAGTTCTATAATTTGAGTCTAGAGAATTTCATAAGGTGGGATTGAGAGGTCTCAGTCTCTTTTTAGGAACTCAAGCACGGTTTTGTCCACATCGTTCTGGCACTCTCTCCAGAACCCGTGACCGACATCCCCAAATGATTTCTCCACCGCATTCGGTATGAGTTCCGTCAGTTTTTTGGATCTTTCAGGGGGAGTGATTAAATCTCGCTCTCCGTACATTACTAGGGTTTTTGCGTAAATATTCCCGAGGTCTTCTAATACGTCATGATTCTGGCACGCGTAGCTTTGGTTCTTGTATCCCGCAACTGCATCGGGGTCAAAGGAAATTTCTTCAATTCCCTTTGCCAAGGCATCGTAGTTATCTTCGATATACTTCCTTCTGTATCCGAGGAATAACGCAAATACCCATCCCGCCGCGGGTCCAGCCTTGTCTGTTATATTCCTTGCAGTTTTAAGGAGCAGGTCTCCGACTTCGTCCCTGTGTGCCGAGGAACATCCAATAACTAGCTTGTTGACTCTTGTTGGGTGCTTTATTCCAATCCATTGACTTATCATTCCACCCATTGATTTTCCGGCAAAGTGAGCTTTTTCTATCCCGAGAAAATCCATAAGTCCCACTGCGTCGTCTGCCATTTGTTCCATGGTGTAAGGATAATCAGGTTTCTCGGAACGGCCTGAACCCCTGTTGTCATACACTATTACGCGAAAATGCTGAGAGTAGATGGGAACCTGTACCGACCAACTTTCAAGACTGCTCCCAAGACCATGAATGAGAACAAGAGGATGTCCCTCTCCGTATTCTTCATAATAAAGGCTTATACCATTTGTTTCTGCATATGGCATATGGATTCTTTTCCTAAGTTCTTTTACTCAGAAGATATTCTTCCAGTATGATAGTAGCTGCCATTTTGTCTATTACAGTTTTCCTCTTTTTCTTTCCAATTCCTGCTTCTATAAGTGTTTGTTCCGCGGATCTAGTGGAAAAACTCTCATCCCAGTATTTCACCGGCAGACCAAGAGAGTTCTCAATCTTTTTAGAGAATCTTTTTATGTTCTGTGCTCTGGTTCCCAGAGAGCCGTCTTGATTGTAAGGCAGTCCCACTAGAATCTCTGCAGGATAATATTGTTCTATAATACCGCTAAGCTCTGCAAGATCTTTTTTCTCACTTTCGCGATTAATGGTACGAACGCCGTTTGCCGTAATCCCCAGTTCGTCGCTTACGGCAACTCCTATAGTTTTTGTTCCTATGTCAAGGGAGATTGTTCTCCCCGAAGTTTCGTCTTGGTTCTTAGCCGCTGCGTTCATCGGGCTCCAGTTTTTCTATGACTGCTGCTCCTATGCTGTCTCCCCACACGTTTACTGTGGTTCTGAACCTGTCCAAGAACCAGTCAATAGCGAGTATTATTCCTATACCCTCTATTGGAAGTCCAACGGCCTGGAGTACCAGAACCATGGTTACGAGTCCGGCTTCCGGTATTCCCGCGGCTCCTATTGCCGCGAGGGTGGCTGTAAGGAAAATCACCACTAGTTCTCCTCCCCCGAGTTGTATTCCGTAACTTTGAGCGATGAATATTACAGCGACAGACTCGTAAAGAGCCGTTCCATCCATATTGATAGTGGCACCCAAGGGCAACACGAATTTCGAGACTTTGGGAGAAACCTTGGCGTTTTCCGTCACATTTGTGATGGTAAGAGGCAGACTGGCTGAAGACGACGCGGTTGAAAAAGCAGTGAGAAGCGTTTCGCTCAAATCCTTAAAATAGGTGACGGGATTTCTTCCCGATAGTACCCGCAACAGCAGAGGGAGTATAATGAATCCGTGGATAAACAGTCCTAAAAGAACGCAGAATACGTACTTGCCTAGTTGCATCGCGAGCCTCAGCACTTCATCCCCTCCGCCTGCTTCTCCGATTTTTCCAGCTATGAGCCCAAAAATGCCTATAGGAGTCAAGGTTATTATCCAGTGAACTACCGTCATAATCGCCCTGTCTATACCCTCAAAAAGATCGAGAATCAGCTGTTTTTCTTTTTTGATTTTTCCGAATGCTATTCCGAAAAGAAGAGACGCTATTACGATGGGAAGAATCTGAAATTCGTAGGCGGACTTAAAAAGATTAGGTGTCGACATCTGATACAGTATGTCTGTTACTTTGAACCCTTCCTTGCTTTTAACGACATCTGGCATGTTTCCATTGATTATCTCGCTTGCTTCTCCGGGTTGCAGTATTGTGACTACGGCTATTCCGATTGAAACGGCTATCGCTGTGGTCGCTGCGTAGTAGGCGATGGTTTTGAGTCCCAGAGAACCTAGGTTGCCGACTTTCATTATGCTAAGCATGATTGAAACTATTATCAGGGGAAGTACCACCATCTTAAGGGCGTTTAGGAAAAGTTCCCCTATAATCTGCGTTGAGGCGCCGAATTCGGGGAAAAACGAACCCACAGCTCCACCCAGCAAAACGCCCGCAATTATTCCCAAAATCAGCTTGTTTTTTGATACGAAGGATATCATCAGTTCTTGACTCTTTTTTGTTCTGAGTTAGCTTAGTAAATCATACAAAATTTTTTTGTAAAGCCGCAACCGAGTAGAGATGAAATTACTTCCGAATAGATGTCGAAACGTCTTTCTGTGCCTGTTTTTACTTGTTTTTGCTTCAAGTTGTGCAGTTGTAGCAGGTGGCGTAATCAGTGGGAGTACTGTTGCCTATCTCAGGGGGGTTGTCAAAACCAAAGAGCTTCAATCGTTTGACAAAGTCTGGTTGGCAGCGGTGGAAGCCATAGAACAGAACGAATTTGAGGTAAACAGAAAAGAAAGCAATGAAGGTAAGGGCCTGATTGAAGCTAAGATTCCGGATCGAGACAAAATAGCCTATATAACCATTAAGTACTACAGACCCGAGATAACTGATGTTATTATCCGTGTGGGAGTCTGGGGAGATGAGGATGAATCGCGCCGCATCCTGAGTCTTATTCGCGAAAAACTTAATTAGCTTTCTCCAAGATTTTCATAAAGTTCCATTTCAATATCGAGTTCCGTTCTTATCCCAGCTTCGTTAAGCTTTTCGTTTGCTTCCTTTATTGTTTTGCATCCGTAAACCAACTGTGCTGGTCTTGATATTTTCTCGTAAACTACTCTGGGATCTACGTAAAAGGTAACGGTGGATCTTATATCGAGCTGAACCTTCCTGCTACCACTTCTTATTGAAGTGGTGTTGAAAGTTCCTTTTGCGTATTCAACTGGTCCTCTGCTCGCTTCAGTGGGTATTACGCTTATCGCCTTTTCCATTAATTCCAGAGTTCGTTCTGATATCCCCCAGCTCCCAAACAATCCGTTATTCTGGGCAATTATTCTAAACGATCTTTCGAGTTCCTTTTTACTGAGTTCTCCGTCGCTTCCGAAACCGAATACTCCCATTATTGTAGGCATAAGGAAACTCTGCTTGTGTAGAGCCGCAGTCATTACGGCGTCGGCAAGCGGACTCATAAGTCCTTTTTCGTTTCCAAATCCAAGCACATCTCCCCCTACATCTATTCCTACTACCAAATCCGCGTCGAGCTTTTCAGCGGCGTCTGTTATTCCTTCGAAAACCTTTTCTGGACCGTAACTGATGTCAACAAGAAGGGTTTCATTTCCTAGAACTTCAGCCATGCCCGACTCGGCGAATTTTGCTCCCGATCGTGTGGTTGAATCTTTGTTGCATCTCCATACAACATTATTTATCTCACATATATTGCGGGCCTCTTCAAGTTTTCTGGGTCCCGGGTCGGGGTCTATACTGAAACGTTCCCAACTCAGTCCTCCCAAGATACATTGCGTGCCGTTTGTCTCAAGCAGGTTTACTGTCGGAAGAGTTCCGACTATATCTCCACCACCACCTATTCCGAACACAAGCGCCTTCTTAGAATTCTTAACAATTTCCTCAAGCATAATTATTATCCGAATTGATGATTACTAATATCCGTATCTGGTAGGATCATCAAGGAGATTTTTACGTTTACGGTAAAGCGACGGGATTTGTATAGTCTTTAAGATATATTAATTTCCGGCTATGTTAATTTTTTTGTCTTACAACTTCTTATGAAGAAAATAATAAAGGATTGGAAACACTCAAAGGGTGTGCATTGCGGCTCCGCCGCTATCAGGGATATCTGCTGTTACTACGGGCGCGGTCTCTCTGAATGTATGTGTTTTGGATTGGGAGCGGGGCTCGGTTTTTATTACTCTTGTGAAGAGCATCTAAACCCCAGCAGGGTTATACAGCCTCGTGGTCCCCTGATGGAAATTAATTTCCTTAGGAACTTTGGTGTTGAAGTCACCGACTGGAGATATGAGGACAACAATGAACGGGCTTCAGCCGACCTTAGGGAATTTATTGACAGGGATGTTCCAGTACTTATACAAGCTGATATTTTCTACCTTGAATATTTTGACTCCAAAACCCATTTCCCCGGACATGTAATTGCGGTATGTGGATACAATGACTCCGAATCGGTTTTTTACGTAGCGGACAACTCGTTTGAAGATATTCAGACGGTATCTTTTGAAGATATGGCGAAAGCGAGAAGCTCAAAAGCGAAGCCGTATCCACTTTCGAACAATAGAATTGAAGTCGAATTTATGGAAAACAGTTGTGGCTTTCAGGATATGGTCATTGGTGCGGTGAGAAAAAATGCTGAGATGATGCTTGAAGGTAGAACTACTCTTAGAGGAGTCTCAAGTGTTGAGGTTATAAGGAAATGGGCGGAAGATCTTCCAGATTGGAAATATCTTGATGACTGGAAGTGGACATCGAGATTTGCTTATCAAGTTATATCCAGAAGAGGAGTATGTGGCGCCGCTTTCAGATGGCTTTACAGAGATTTTCTGGAAGAGGTTTCTTCCATGCTTTTGCCTTTCTACGGACCTGGTCTCCCGGAAAGAATGAGCGAAATTGGTCAAAAATGGTACGATATGGGAGCATTTTTAAAACAGATAAGCGAGAGTTCGTTATGCGGAAGGGAATTTGAGCGGGCCTCGGAACTTGCTTTCGATATATATCAGCTTGAAAAGCGGTATTTTTGTTTTGTACTTGAGAATTCTCCTGTTGTAGCCTTAACTGACTAAACGAAATGAGAATGGGTTAGCATTGAAATGGATATTTGGTTTCTTTTGTCTGCATGAGATGGGAGTGTTGCGAAAAAAATAAGGTATCATATTTAAATTGGGTGGAATTAATAGTAAGAATTGACCATGGTTCTGTTTCTTTTAAGGAAATACGTCTGGGTTGTAAACATACTGCTTATAGCAGCTATGGCGTACTCGGTTTCAGCCATTATAAACGACAGCCTGCGAGAAAATATAGAATCTGATAAAAGCGGCTGGGGGAATGAGCACCTCTACAAGGAGAAGTATGGACGGGTTAAGATTCCTTATCGTCCTAGGAGCTATTATGACTCGATACTGAAAACAAATCTTTTCGGAGAGTACCAAGGGTATATGGAAAGCGTTAACTTCTCTCAATCTTTTGAGGGGGAAATCACCCCGAAAACCTCACTTAAGCTTCAAGTTCTGGGAACTTTCATAGCTGAAAGTAGAAATGATTCTCCAAACAGCAGAAGTATTGTTGTAATAAAGAATATGGAAAATCTTAAAATAAAGGGTTATTCTGAAGGGCAGCGGATTGACCTTGTAACATCAGAAGAAGTTGAGATAGTGAAGATAGACGACTGCGAAGTAACCATACGTCGTGCTGAGGGTCCCGAGCTTATTACCTGTGGAAATGAACTTGAGTCCGTTTTCTCAAAAAGCACGGGTGGTTTTTCTTCAATGAGAACCAAAGCTTCTCTTAAGTCAAAAAAGTCGTCGGCTGTAGGAGTTACCAAAGTTAGCGAAGGAGTTTATCAAATAGAAAAAAGTATGTTTGATGAGTTGCTTGCGGAACCCGGCAGTTTAATAACTGAAGCTAAGGTTGTGCCGCGCAAAGACGGCCTAAAGATTTTTGGCATGAAAAGTAGAAGCGTGTTTTACAAAATGGGGCTTAGAAACGGGGATATAGTTCACCAAGTGAATGAAGTAGCCCTAAACGATGTGCAGGGTGCCCTTTCACTTTTTAACGATTTAAAGGGTCGGAGCGAGTTTACGGTTGATTTCACCAGTAAAGGCAAAAGAAGAAGCAATAGATATACGATTTATTAGGTTTACGGAAAATCAGTTCTTAAGGTTAAAACGATATATGGGATATTTTCTTAACAAAAACCTTTTCCATCTTATCTCGGCAGTTCTCCTCTTTTCCGCTCCTGTTGTCTTCCCTCAGTTGGCCTCTGGAAAAAAATCCGAACCACCGCCGGATCTTACAAGGGCGAAAGTCGTTGTTGCTCCGGGAACAAGATTGAAGAAAGCATCCGAGCAAGATGGAGTGGAAGGGGATTTATCCTCTAAACCTGCTGATATTGCCCAAGAAGCCGCAAAGTTATTGACCGAGGAATCCGCAAAGAGTTCTGGTAAAGAAGCCTTAAGACCCTTTGGCAAAGATGCTGTTAAGGTCTCTGGTAACGAGACTGTGGAGAATCTCGTTGAGGACCCTGGCCTACCACGTGATCTGGCGTCAACCGAACCTTTAGCTGAACCCGAACTAGGCTATGAAACGCAAACGCTAGAGAAAGTATTTCCTGTAACTGCAGAGGACTCAGTGGAGGGGGAGGTTCTCGGGGACCAGCAGGGAATGGTTAACCTCCGCGCTAATATGACGCTCAAGGAGATGGTGAAGACTATAAGCGAGATTACCTCTGAGGTTTATCTTTTGAGTGACGATATCAGGGAAAAGACCTTGACTATAATCACTCCTGAAGGGGGGTTTAAGGAGGAAAACGCACTTAGAGTTTTTGAAATATTGCTTGACATGAACGGTTATTCAGTTGTAACCGCAGACGGAGTCAACAAAATCGTTCCAAAAAAGTTGGTAAGGACACAAAATATACCATTACTGTCGAGTATTGATCCTACTTCTACTTCCCAGAAATATGTAATGAGGCTTATAAAGCTTAAAAGCATACAAGCCAAAGATGTTTCCAAGACCCTTCGAAGCCTAGTTAGCAGAGAAGGATTTTTAAAGGCTTATGAGCCATCAAACACCTTGGTTTTGATTGACAACGAGCAGAACGTGAACAGGATAGCCGAAGTAGTGGCGAGTCTTGATTACGACAAGGAAATAGAATTTGTGAAGGTAAATAACGCAAGTTCGGATAATGTCATATTGAAGTTACTTGAGATATTCAGCCCTCAAGGAGCGAAAACTAGACTGTCAAAAAAGAAAAAAGACGGTTTTATATCCGGGAGTTCAAAGCTTCTAGGATTTAAAGTGATAAATGATGAAAGGACAAATTCCATAGTGGTGATCGCCGATCCAAGAGATATTCCTCTGATAAAGGAAACGATCGCCATTTTAGATGTAAAGAGCGAGTACGCCGATCAGGAAGTCTACGTCATACCGGTTAAAAACGCCGATGCGGAGAAAATAATTGAAGTTCTTGGAAACCTGTTTGAGTCCGAACAGAAAAGCGTTGTATCTTCGGTTTCTTCCCGCGGCGGTGCGCGACAATCCGAAAGAATCGGTCAATCTTCAAACCGTCTGGGAGGAAGCAACCTGACGGGCAATCGGAATGTCGGCGGTCTTGGTTCGCAAGGCAGTAGTGGAATACAAAGAAGTAGGAACGAGCAGACGGGTGATTCTGTTGTTGTGTCTTCATCCGATGGACTAAGGATAACCTCGGACCCGGCTACAAACTCAATTATAGTGGTCGGTTCTCTTACGCAGTACAAAATGGTCAAGGAAATAGTGGAAAAGCTTGACTTAAGGAGAAGACAGGTGTTTGTGGAGGCCGCTATACTTGAGGTAGGTCTTGATAACCTTAATGCTTTGGGAACCAACTTCAACATTGGCGCTACGATTGAGGGCGACAATCTAGGTTTTATCGGGCAGCAGTTGCCTGGTATTCCTAGCCTCCTCGGAGTTGCTGCTGATCCCACGCTTGTAACGAGTTCCATAGGTAGTCTGTCGGGGCTTTTTCTCGGGGTTGTTGGAGAGGAGATTGACCCAGACAGTTCAGGTCCGCTTCCACCGCTTCCGTCGTTCGCCGCCGTATTTCAGGCACTAAATTCCGTGACGGACGTTAATGTTCTTTCGACGCCGAGCATTATTACTACCGATAACGAACCGGCTGAGATAGTGGTGGCCGATGTGATCCCATTCCCGATGGGAAGCACCGTAGGTACAAGCGGCGTGACTGTTCAAACGATTGAAAGGCTGCCTGTAGGAATAAGACTCAGCATCACGCCTCAGATAAGCGAAGGTGAATACCTTAACCTTGACATAGTTACAGAGGTTTCCTCTACCCGGGAAGCGCCCTCGGGACTTAACACCGCCCAGTTCGGTATAGCGACTACGACAAGAAGTGCTGACTCTTCTGTTATCGTCAAAAACGGTCAGACACTCATTATAGGGGGACTGGTTCAGGACAGAGAAGAAGTCCTTCACAACAAGACTCCTTTGCTTGGGGATATTCCACTGCTTGGCAACCTGTTTAGATTCAAACGTAATCAGAGCAGAAAGCTTAACCTGATGATACTTCTCACTCCACGGATAGTTGATACGGAAAAAGATATGAAGCAGTTGCTTATGGATTACCAGAGAAGAAAAACCTTGCTTCACAGAAGGGACCTAAATACTCTTGAGTAGGGAAGTTTTTAAGAGATGAAAGCTCTTGACGAAATAATAAGCAGGCGTTACCCCGAATTAATGGGGAGAATTGAAGAGCTAAAAGGCAAAAACGGTCAAAGCACAGAAGACATACTGCTAAAGACGGACGTACTAAGGAATTCCTCCGTTCTAGATGTTCTTTCCGAATTCTACAGAATCGAGAAAATCGAATCAATTCCGGAAGACCATATAGATTATGAACTCATAAAGCAGTTTCCTATAAGCTTCGCAAAAAAATTCAGAATACTCCCCATAAAGAAAAATAACGGAATGCTCAAAGTTGTATTTGCACCTCCACAGGAACTTTACGCCCTTGATGAAGTTCGCTCGCGCTTTAACTGTTCGCTTAAAACGTATATTGCCCTTGAGCAGGTGTTGAACGATACCATTAACAGGGTTTATGAACAGGCAAAAGATGTTGTATCAGAAGATATAAACGAAGGTTCCGGACTCTCCGATATGGAGTTTACCGAACCTCAGGATTTGATTGAAGCCGAAGATGAAGCTCCAATCATAAAATTCATAAACACCCTTCTCTTTCAGGCCGTAAGGGAGCACGCAAGCGATATTCACATAGAGTGTTTCGAAAAAGAAGTGCTGATACGCTTCAGGAAAGACGGCATTTTGCATGACGTGACGAAAGTTCCAAAAACCGTGCAGTCTTCGGTTATCTCCCGTGTGAAGATTATGTCTGAACTTGACATTGCGGAGAAGAGAAAGCCCCAGGACGGAAGCATAAGGCTTAAGATCGGAGGAAGGGACATTGATGTGAGGGTTTCAACTGTTCCGACTTCCTGGGGAGAGAGTGTAGTAATGCGGCTGCTTTACAGGTCTTCAGTACTAATGAGCTTTGAGCAATTAGGTCTTGAAGGGGAAAAACTTAAGCTTGTAGAATCTCTTACGCAGCGTCCTCACGGAATAATACTGGTTACGGGACCCACGGGAAGCGGTAAGACAACGAGCCTTTATGCGGCTCTGCAGAGAATCAATCTTCCCGACAAGAAGATAATCACCATAGAAGACCCGGTTGAATACCAGATACAGGGTATTAACCAGATACAGGTTAACACCAGAGTGGATCTTACGTTTGCAAACGGACTTCGCTCAATACTGAGGCAGGACCCTGATGTTATACTTGTGGGAGAGATAAGGGACAGAGAAACCGCAGACATCTCCATGAACGCTTCGCTTACCGGTCATCTTGTCTTTTCCACACTACATACCAATGATTCGGTAAGTGCCGTTACAAGGCTTGCCGATATGGGAGTGGAGTCTTTTCTCATAGCTTCTACACTCTCGGCGGTTATAGCCCAGAGACTTGTCAGGCTTCTATGTAATCATTGCAAAGAACAGTACGTACCTCTTGACGAGGAGCTTGATCGTATTGAGCTTCCGCGCGAATCCTGTCAGGAAGGAAAAATCTACAGAGTTAAAGGGTGCCATGAGTGCATGGGGACAGGGTTTTCTGGAAGAATAGCGATTTTCGAGATATTACTTATCGATGACGAGTTCAAGAACACTATTCTTACCCATCCAGATGCGGCTACGCTTAAGGAAACAGCCCTGAGAAAAGGACTTGTCACGCTGAGAATGGACGGTGCCGATAAAGTAGCAAATGGTATGACGTCAATCGATGAGGTTCTCAGGGTTACCGAAGAAGTAGTAGAGCTGGCTAGCACAGGTACCATTGGTATTTAGAAATGCCTGTTTACAACTATAGAGCCATTAACAACAAAGGCGAATCGGTAAAAGGGGTCATCAGCGCAGAGTCGGTCAAAATCGCAAGCGACAGACTGAGAAAAGATGGAATCTATCTTTCTTCAATAAACGAGGCGACTGGTACTAGCCGCTCTTTAATTGGCCTTCCCTGGAGCGGGGTTAGCAACTCGGAACTCGCTGTCACGACAAGACAGTTTTCAACGCTTATTTCATCCGGTCTTCCTCTTGAGACTTCGCTTTTGGCTCTCTATGAGCAAGCCGGAGACCAGAAGCTAAAGGAGATTCTTTCTCAAGTGCGAACCCGAGTGAGTGAGGGCAGTTCTCTTCACTCCGCGCTTGCTCAGCACAAAAATGTTTTCTCCGACCTTTACGTAAGTATGGTCCGCGCGGGTGAGGCGAGTGGAACTCTTGATGTCGTACTTGACCGTCTCGCGGATTTTCTTGAAAAGCAACAGGAACTGACTTCAAAAATCAGGGGCGCCATGGTATACCCTGCGATAATGTTTGTCGTCGGGTTAGGAGTGCTTATTTTCATGATGACTTTTGTTATTCCCAAAGTTGCCAACATTTTCGAGGCCAGCAATAAGGCCTTGCCCCTTATCACGTTAATACTTATAGGCGCGAGCGACTTTCTCAGGGAAAACTTTGCCCTGTTGCTTGTTTTTCTTGCAGTCTTATTCTTTTTTGCGCGCAGGTATATAAAAACTCCTTCTGGGAAAAAAAACTACGACAGGTTTTCCCTGAAGATCCCGGTGTTTGGAAAAATGTCTTCAAAAGTGATAATTTCCCGTTTCACGAGAACTCTTGCGACACTGCTTTCAAGCGGTATTCCTCTTCTTGATTCTATTGGAGTGAGCGAATCGGTTCTGGGAAACAGTCTTTACATTGAGAGTATAAAGGATGTGCGGGTCAAGGTGGCGGAAGGCGCGACATTCGGAGGCTGTCTTGGACAGACTGGGATTTTCCCGCCTCTTGTGGTAAGGATGGTGTCCGTAGGCGAAGATGCCGGCAAAGTTGAAGTTATGTTGTCAAAAGTGGCGGATATGTACGACACAGAGGTCGATGGCATGCTTTCCACGCTGACTTCTCTTCTTGAACCGTTAATGATACTGATTATGGGCGTTGTAATGGGTTTTATAGTTTTCGCTGTACTTTTGCCGGTGTTGAATCTAACTTCGGTAATAGGCTGAAACGGGAGGTAAAAAATGAGATCACAGATGGGTTTTACTCTTATTGAAATTATGGTAGTCGTACTTATCATAGCGGGGCTTGCCTACATAGTGGGCACCAACGTTATAGGTCAGGGGGAGAGAGCAAAGGAAAAACAGGCTATGATTCAGATCAAACAGTTTGAGCAGGCTCTCCAGTTATTTAAGTTTGACAATGGTTTTTATCCCGAAACCCGGCAGGGACTGCGCGCTCTGATCGAACCCGTAACGGTTGGGAGGGAAGCTAGGAATTGGAGACCTTATATTGAATCTGCAAGTTTACCGCTTGATCCTTGGGGAAATGAATTTGTGTATTTAGGAACTGACCAGACTGAGGACAGGTTGTTCTATATAAGATCTAATGGCCCGGATGGGGTGGGAAATTCAGATGATGATCTGTCCAGCAGAGACAGATGAAAAGAAAATCCGCCGGTTTTACCCTAATTGAACTCATAGTAGTTGTTTTAGTGATCGGGGTTCTTTTATCCGTGGCTATGCCGAGAGTTTTCCAAACGGGTGATATGAACCTGCGAAGCGCTTCAAGGGGGCTTATCACAACTATAAGACACCTCTACAGCAAGTCTGTTTTCGAGAAGCGCATATACAAGCTTTCTTTTGACATTGATGCTGGAGAGTACTGGACGGAGAGTCTTGAGGGAAACCAGTTTCGCTTGGAGGAAGATTCCGGATACGGTCGCAAAAAACTTCCTAGGGGAGTTTCTTTCAGCGATATACAAACGGAAAGAACTCAAGGGAAAGTCGGTTCCGGAAGAGATGCGTTTATACTTTTCTTGCCAACGGGGATTGTCGATGCGGCGGTTATTCACCTGAGAACCAACGAGGATAATTTTTTTACGCTTTCCACTAATCCTTATACTGGTGCCACAAAAGTTTTTGACAGCTATGTGGAATTTAACGATCGGCTTCAGGATATTGTGGAGTAGCAGTTTTAACCCGGGATGATTGCCTCGAAAAACAAAGTTTGCGGATTTACTCTGCTTGAAGTTCTGGTTGCCGTGGCGCTTCTTACCTTTGCTTTGGTATCCATGCTCGGCGTTGTGAATTACAATATAAATATCGCTACGAAGTCCACAAATTATCTTATTGCCACCAGTCTTGCTGATGAGATAGCTTCCCGGATTGACTCTGAGGGGTTACCTTCAGAGTCAGATAGGAGCGGAGAATTTGATAATCATCCAGGCTTTCAGTGGTATATAGTGGTAGCTCCTTATAATTTATCGCAGTTTGGAGTACAGATGAACATAGTAAATATCCTTATAGTTTGGGATGAAGGAGAGGAGAGCTATGAAATCACGTTCATTGATTCTGGATAACAAAAAAGGTTTTACCCTTATAGAAGTTCTTATCGCCGTTAGCATAACTCTCATAGTGTTAACCATGCTCTACAGCTCTTTTTCCCAACTTGTAAACACCAAACGCATAGTAGAAACGGAAAACGAACTGATCCAGGAGGCAAACACTATCTTACTTAAGATGCGTCATGACCTAGTTAATGTCTTTCCCAGAGGTCATATCAACACCACAGGTTCTTCCGCATCTAGGCATCGCTATTTTATCGGGAGAATTGAAGAGGAGAATAGTAGAATTGTCTTTACCTCTTTTGCCAGTGACCCTGCACATTACTCCACTCAATCCGGCCAGAGCGAAATATCCTACTATCTCGTTCCAATCCGTGGCGAGCAGGAAGGTCTATTCGCTCTTATGAGAAAGGATAATTACTGGATCGGAAACGACGAGGCCGGAGCCTCATATCCGATTTCGGAAAGAGTGTTGAGTTTCCGGGTTAATTTTCTTAGCGGAAAATCTATGGGCTCGGTAAATGAACAGAAGGTATGGGAGTGGGATTCGTCTATAAACATAGGATTTCCCGAGGCCGTTCAAATCCAGATCGTTCTTCTTGGGAATGGAGGTCAAGAGGAAAACCATTCAATGATTGTTGCTATACCGGTGGCTAACTAAATGGGAAGTGCGGATTCAAAAACAGAGCAGAGAGGAATAGTGCTCATTATCGTCGTTATGATGATTGCTATACTTTCCACTATCGTTATTGATTTCATGTATTCAACCCGTGTGAATTATGAGATTTCTTTCAACAGTTCAATAGATGTCCAGGCAAGACATATTGCGAAGTCAGGAGTTAGGGTCGTGCGAGGTGTGCTCAGAAAGAAAGCGCTTGAGGAAATCCCTGTGTTCAAGGGATTTCTAGGTCAGTCGATAAAGTCGCAGAACGGGTCTGAAGGATGGAACCTTTCTATTTCCTCCTTTCCGGTCCAGATCGGAAACATTTCTCTTGAAGTTATAGACGAGAGATCAAGAGTTAATCTTAATGCTCTTGTGAGTCAGAAATCAAACCGAGTGGATTTTCAGGTCCGTACTCAGTTAAATGAACTCTTTCGCTTTCTAGAAGTAGAGACTGAGAAAGCTGATCTCTTCGTTGCAAGCCTTGTAAATTGGCTTGATGGAGGGCTTCAGAGTGCTGGAAACGATCAGGACCCCGATGGATCCACAGCGGACTATTACGCGAGGCTCGAAAATCCTTATTATATTAAAGATGGACCGCTTGACAGTGTTGAGGAAATTAGGATGATTCACGGAATGGATAAGGACTTTTTTTTCAAGGTTAAAGACTATTTGACCGTTTATCCCCAAGATAAAAAGGTGAGTTTCAGCACCGCTTCCAAAACAGTGATAATGGCTACCATAAAAGCGGCTGAGGTTTCGGTTAACGATAGGGGAAGTGATTCTCAGAGACTGAAAGACAGCGTTGTGGAGAGAATGGCCGACGAGATAATAACGCACAGGAGAACTAAAATGGTTATATCGGTCAGTGAAGTTAAAAAAGTTCTAAAGGGAGTGGATTCCAGTCTTAAAATAAGTTCCGGTCTTTCGGGAGTAATTCTTAAAGATGGAAAAAGCGATGTGTATAGAGTCTTTTCCACCGGCATAGTGGGGGAGAACGTTCCCGTTATGAGACAAATTCAAGCTGTTCTTCATAAAAACTTGAGAAGGAAGAATTCATATCCAAAAGTCGTTTCCTGGAAAGAAAGATAAGAGCCGAAGTGGCGGAATAGGTAGACGCGCAGGATTCAGGATCCTGTGGGCATTGCGCCCGTGGGGGTTCGACTCCCCCCTTCGGCAGAACGTAAATGAGGGGGGATGATTTTCCGTAAATCATCCCCCCTTTTTTTCTTGCTTGGTTTTTCTTTATACGTCGTAATAAAGCATGAACTCATACGGTACGGGTCTTAACCTGATCGGGTTGATCTCGTTCTCCGTTTTATAGTCAATCCATGTTTCTATTACATCTTCTGTGAATACGCCTCCCTTGAGCAGAAACTCATGGTCCTCTTCAAGGGCTTTGATAGCCTCTTCAAGCGAACCTGGTACGGAAGGAATGTTGCTTAACTCCTCAGGTCCCAATGCGTAGATATCCTTATCCATTGGGTCTCCCGGTTTGATTTTGTTTTCAATTCCATCGAGTCCGGCCATCAGCAAAGCGGAAAACGTAAGATAACCGTTGCATGAAGGGTCCGGGAACCTGGTTTCAATTCTCTTTGCCTTGGGACTTGTAGAATACATTGGGATTCTTACCGCGGCGCTTCTGTTTCTGGCCGAATAAGCAAGATTTACAGGAGCCTCAAATCCGGGGACGAGTCTTCTATAAGAATTCGTTATAGGATTGCTAAAAGCGCATATGGCTCTTGCATGCTTGAGTACCCCACCTACGTAGTGCATAGCAAGGTTGCTAAGACCCGCATATCCCTTCCCGGCAAAAAGAGGTTTTCCTTTTTTCCAGAGAGACTGGTGAATATGCATTCCAGAACCATTATCGTCAAAAACCGGCTTCGGCATAAAGGTAGCCGTTTTTCCATGCTCCCGGGCGACGTTTTTCACCACATATTTGTACCATTTCATGTTATCTCCCATCTGGACCATGGGCGCGAAGCGCATGTCAATCTCCGCCTGTCCCGCTGTTGCGACTTCATGGTGATGGGCTTCCACTGCAATACCCAGGCTTAAGAGCGTGCTCACCATCTCAGAACGTATGTCGTGCATGCTGTCTGAAGGAGGTGTTGGAAAATATCCTTCTTTATGTCTGAGTTTGTGAGCTAGATTGGGCTTTTCATCAGCTCCGGAATTCCAGATGCCTTCCTCTGAGTTTATAAAGTAATATCCGGCGCGTGGACTCTGATCGTATCTGACATCATCAAGAATGAAGAACTCTAGTTCAGGACCGAAGTAGGCGGTGTCCGCAATCTTTGTTCCCTGCATGAAAGATATAGCTTTTCTGGCTATGTTTCTAGGGTCTCTTGTATAAGGTTCCCTTGTTATGGGGTCCTCAATGTTACATATTATGACAAGAGTGTCAGCCTGCATAAAAGGATCGACTTTACAGGTAGAAGGGTCTGGAATCAGCAACATGTCGCTTGTATTAATCGCCTGCCATCCTCTTATACTCGAACCGTCAAAACCCAAACCGTTTTCAAAAAACGACTTATCCACTTCCTCCGCTGGTATGGTGAAATGCTGCCACATTCCTACAAAATCAAGAAACCTAAGATCAACGAACTCAATTTCGTAATCTTTTATAAATTTTATTACTTCAGCCGGCTCATTTGGAAGAGCAGGCTGACCCGACTTGCTATCAGTAGGCATAATCAATTATCCTCCTTGTTTTTATGCGATTGTTTTTAGAGAAAAATTTTTGGTGTGTGCGCAAAATCATATAGCGTCCTCTCCTCTTTCTCCAGTTCTGATTCTTACTACGTCCTCGGCTGGAAAGATAAAAATCTTTCCGTCTCCTATCTTTCCGGTTTTAGCACTTTCTCTTATGGTCTCAATTACTTTGGAGACCATGTCTTCGGAAACTACTATTTCCAACTTTATTTTAGGGAGAAAATCAATGACGTATTCTGCACCTCTGTAAAGCTCCGTATGACCTTTCTGACGACCGAACCCCTTTACTTCAATGACTGTGAGACCCTGGATTCCTATGTCCCGCAGAGCCTCCTTAACATCCTCAAGTTTGAACGGTTTGATGATGGCCTCTATTTTTTTCATCGTAATAAAATCCTCCTACGCATGTTTATTCAACTACATTAAAGTATCAAAAAATATACCATTTGTTCCTCTACAAAGTGAACTGGTTATCCAAAACAGCATTAAAATAACTGTTTATTTTGTGCAAAGGAAGTTTTTTGTTTTATAAATAACTCTTATTATTAAATATTTTTTTGGAACCTGAAAATTAATCGATTTATATATTTAGTTGCGAAAAGAACCTGTTTTTATTAAACAGCATTTTATATTTTTCTTAGTATGCACATTTGTCGTGCATAAAATCTTAAAGATTGAACATATAGGTGACGATATTGATTTTAAGTGTCAGTGATGATACTTTTCCCTGATGAACCATATAAAACTTGGTTACAGCTTCAAGGACCCCTCTCTGCTTAAAACAGCGCTTACCCACAGTTCATACGCGGCTGAATCCTCGTGCGCTAGCAACGAGAGACTTGAATTTCTTGGAGACGCGCTGCTTGGATGCATGGTAAGCGTTTTGCTTTACGAAAAATACCCTTTATACACTGAGGGTGACCTCTCTAAGATCAAAAGTCGTGTTGTAAGTGGAGCCAATTTTGCGAAATATGCGGAGATGCTCAGTTTAGGAAAATGTATGAGGCTTGGAAAAGGTGAGGAAAACACCGGAGGGAGAACAAGAGAGTCTAACAACGCAGGCGTTTTTGAGGCGCTTATAGGAGCGCTTTATCTTGATGCGGGTTATGAGAAGACTTTTGAAGTGATTTCTCGCCTGTTTCTAGATGCTATTGATGAGAACGATTTTCCCCGTGACAGTAAAACCGAACTTCAGGAAGTCTGCCGGAGTATGTTCGGGCAGAATCCAGAATACAGGGTTTTAAGCGAGGAGGGGCCTCCACATGAAAGGATTTTCACCGCAGAGGTAAGAATTTCTTCTGATCTTACGGGCAAAGGGACGGGGAGAAGTAAAAGGCAGTCTGAGCAGTCTGCAGCCAACGATATACTTAAGAAGCTTGGTTGCTAGGATTTAATTCTTTTCTATTTTCAGATCGTTTATTTTCTTTGAAAGAGTGTTTCTATTTATTCCAAGGATTGCTGCTGCCTGTTTCATGTTTCCATCAGTTTTTTCAAGAATAGTTTTGATTAACTGTTTTTCAACTTTGCCTATTACCTGCTCGTGAATGTTTTGCAGGGACGGGTCCGAATTCTCTACCATAATCTGAACCAGTTCTTCAGTTTTCTTCTCCGTCGTTTGTACTTCCCCATAGCTGTTTTGAGAGTCAATCGCTTCCTCTGTTTCCTTAGAGCTTATTATGCTGTTAGGACTTAGAATCAGCAAACGTTTTATAGTGTTTTCAAGCTCCCTAACGTTTCCAGGCCAATTGTGTTTAGTCAGTAACTGCTCCGCTTCACTGGAGAGAACTTTTTTCTCAATGCCGAATTCTGAAGAGTACTTTTTTAGAAAATGTTTCAGCAGTTCACTTATATCTTCTTTTCTTTCTCTTAGAGGAGGTAGGTTTATGCTTATAACGTTAAGCCTGTAAAACAGGTCTTCCCTGAAACAGCCTTCCATAACGGCTTTTCTTAGGTTTTTATTCGTACTTGCTATTATCCTGGGATTAACGGATACCGGCTTTTCACCGCCTAGACGGTAAATCTGTTTTTCCTCGATAGCTCTTAGGAGTTTTGATTGGAGGTCAGTTGAGAGCTCTCCTATCTCATCCATGTGAAGTGTCCCTTCGTCTGCTTCCTCAAATCTTCCTTTTTTTAAGGCTGCGGCACCTGTGAAAGCCCCTTTTTCATATCCAAACAGCTCGCTTTCCATAAGTTCCTTGGGAATTGCTGATATGTTTACTGATACGAGCCGTTTTTTTCTCCGTGGACTATTGTAATGAATCGCCCTTGTTATAAGTTCTTTTCCCGTTCCGCTTTCTCCAGTTATAAGTACTGTAATATCTTTGGAAGCGGTGCGGCCGATGAGCTTGTATACGTTAAGCATGTCGGATGAACTACCTACTATCTCTTCAAGCGATATATCTTCCTCTATGCTTTCGGATGATTTTATTTTTTTTTCGGAGTTGTAATTTTTTATCGCCCTCTCGGCGAAAAGCTTCACCTCTTCAAGGTCAAAAGGTTTGGTCAGGTAATCATAGG
Organism: Candidatus Dadabacteria bacterium; assembly: GCA_007571325.1. Taxonomy (GTDB): domain Bacteria; phylum Desulfobacterota_D; class UBA1144; order Nemesobacterales; family Nemesobacteraceae; genus Nemesobacter. The sequence goes on along the minus strand of RKRQ01000056.1, from coordinate 399 downwards.
CTCCTAGCTGCATTGAATCTATGGCATTGCTGACTGTATTCTGTGCAGTAATGAATATTATGGGAGAGTCAATTTTTCTTTTTCTAAGCTGGGTTAACGCTTCAAAGCCATTCATATCCGGCATGTTTATGTCAAGAAGAATAAGGGAATATATTTCCTCAGAGGCTTTTACAACGGCATCTTCTCCGTTCTCTGCACACTCAACTTCAAATCCCGACTTTTCAAGAGATGTTTTTAGTATCCATCTTATATCTTCTTCGTCGTCGGCTATAAGAATACGATTTTTCATAAGCTGATTTTTACAGGTTGCGCCCTGCGCATCAAGTGTTTTTACCCAGTCGGTAAAAGTGAAATAGCTCCTTAGCTTGCCGGAAGCTCTATTTTGAATTCAGAACCTTC
>RKRQ01000073.1 GCA_007571325.1 Candidatus Dadabacteria bacterium | reverse complement strand
TTGTGGTCGGGCATGCCGTCGCCTTGAAGTATCAGGTATTTCACAGGGAAAAGAGGGTATACGCAAATTCAGGGGAATCAAGGTTCAAGACACGTCTACTGCGTGTTTTTTAAGATCTGAAAGATCGATGATTCCGAGTACCGATTCATGGGTCGACTGAAGAAAAACCGGGGGAGCCACGCCGCTTTCAAGAGCCTCTTTCCAGCGAAGCGCGCAAAGACACCATCTGTCTCCGGGTTTAAGACCCGAGAAACCGAACTCAGGTTTGGGAGTTATCAGGTCGTTTCCCCTGGATTTCGAAAAGGCGAGGAATTCTTCGGTCATCTCCGCGCATACCAAATGAAGTCCCGCGTCCGTAGCCGCCGCCCTGCAGCAGCCGTCTCTGAAAAATCCTGTCATCGGGTCCGTGCTGCATTCCTTAAGCTCTTCACCGAATATGTTTTTCTCTTCCGTCCTCATCGCGCGTGTTGAGCAGAGCACCCCTTGCAGTCCTGCTCAACTCAAATTATTATATACTTTCTTTTTGTATGTGGATATATAACTCTCACGCAAAAAATGACCGATTTAATAGTGAAGAAGAACTTTCATGCGTTCAGCGCGGAGATAACCCCTCCCGGTGATAAGTCCATTTCCCACAGGGCGATTATTCTGGGTTCGCTCGCTAGGGGAAAGACCAGAGCGCGCGGATTTCTGAGTTCCCGAGATACGCTTGCCACAGTGAATGCCGTAAGACATATGGGCATTGACGTAAACGTAAATGCCGGGGAGGTTCAGATTCTGGGAAAGGGGCTTTTTGGCCTCAAGATGCCCCGGGATATTATAGACGCGGAGAATTCGGGAACCACAGCAAGGCTGCTTGCGGGTCTTCTGAGCGCTCAGAATTTTCCATCTGCAATCACGGGGGATTTATCCCTTCGCCGCCGTCCGATGTCCAGGATAACCGTTCCGCTTCGCAAGATGGGGGCCAAGATATTGGGAAGAGGGGAGACTCTCCCGATTCACATAACAGGCTCGGAGCTTGAGGGAATAGAGTATGACTCTCCCGTGGCAAGCGCTCAGGTAAAGTCTTCACTTCTGCTCGCGGGACTCTATGCCAGAGGGAAGACCTGTGTAACGGAGCCCAAAAGAACCCGGGACCATACCGAAAGAATGCTCAGCCACTTCGGGGTTCCTTTGAAGGTAAGCGAAAACTGCGTTTCAATAGATTCGGCGGAGGAGTTTTCCGGAACGGAGCTTGAAATTCCTTCCGATATTTCCTCGGCGGCTTTTTTAATTGTCGCCGCGCTTATAAACCCCGGATCGGAAATCGTTATTAAAAACGTGGGTCTTAACCCGCTTAGGACAGGAGTGCTTGATATTTTCCTGGAAATGGGTGGCGATATATCGATTGAGAACTTCCGAGAGTGTTGCGGAGAGCCCGTGGGTGATGTGATTGCCCGTCATTGTATCTTAAACGGCGTGCGTATAGAGGGAGAGTTGGTTTCCCGGGCCATTGACGAACTCCCCGTTATATCCGTCGCGGCGTGTTTTGCCGAGGGCCAGACGGTGATAAGCGAGGCCGAAGAACTCCGGGTAAAAGAGACTGATAGAATAAGAGCCATGACGGAAGAACTGTCGAAGCTTGGGGCGGATATACAGGAAATGCGGGACGGAATGGTTATAAATGGAACGCAAGAGCTGCACGGCGCTCGGTGTCATAGCCACGGCGACCACCGCGTAGCCATGTCTCTTGCCGTTGCCGCCACGCGGGCCTTGGGAGAGACGGTGATTGAGGATACCGATTGCGTTTCCGTGTCGTTTCCCGGTTTCTTCCAGATTTTCGATGAGCTTGAAAACCGGAAATGAAACAAAACGGTGACAATATCGTTACCATAGACGGACCTTCGGGAGTGGGGAAAAGTACCGTTGCGAGACGGGTGGCCGAAGGGCTCGGGTTTTCATGTTTGGAGACTGGAGCCATGTACAGGGCGGTGGCGCTCAAAGCGATCGAAGCGGAAGTGGATTGCGACTCCGCTTTGCTCTCAGAACTTCTTCTGGAAACGACTGTGGATTTTTCTCCGGAGGGAAAAGTTCTTCTTGACGGGCGCGATGTCTCAGTTCTTGTAAGAACCGAGAGAGTATCGTCTTTTTCGTCCCGTCTAGCGGAACTCGCAGAAGTCAGGAAGTTTCTCGTCAAAGTGCAGAGAAGGATCGGAGAGGGGGGAAACATAGTGGCCGAGGGGAGGGATATGGGAACAAATGTTTTTCCCCGGGCGAAGTACAAATTTTATCTTGATGCTGCGGTCACCGAAAGGGCAAGAAGAAGATTTTTTCAAAATGGTCCGGAACATGGATCTGTTCTGGATGTTGAGAACGAGCTTAGCAGACGAGACCGGCGCGATACGCTTCGTTCGGAAAACCCCCTTCGTCCCGCGCCCGACGCCGTAATAATAGATACGACCCGTATGAATATCGAGGAAGTCGTTTCCACGATCATGCTTCGCGTAAAAGACATCTCCCTTCTCGGAAATTAAAATCGCTTTTCTTCCAAGACCCCCTTTCCCTTTTAGGTAGTTTTCGTGTAATCTTGATTTTTTATTGAAAAAAGACTGATGGCGAAGGCGGCTAAACAAAATGATTCAGGATAATGATGGCATTACGGATTCGAATGAAAAAAGCTTTGAGGAGTTGCTTGATGAAAGCATGGAATCGCGCTTGAGCGAGCCCGAGAATGGGGAAATAGCGAAAGGAAGGGTCATAAGGGTCGACTCTGACGCTGTTTTCATAGACCTGGGGTTCAAATTTGAGTGCATAGTTCCCATAAACCAGTTTCAAAATAAAGACGGGGAATATGAAGTTTCCGTAGGTTCGGAGATAGAAGTGCTGGTCGAAAGACCGAACCCCAACACCGTCAGGGCTTCAAAACAGAAAGCGGATCAGCTCAGGGAAAAAAAGGCTATTGAGGAGAAGTTCAAAAACAAAGAACCAGTCGCTACAAAGATTCTAAACAGGGTTAAAGGTGGCTTTAGCTGCAATATAGGGGAGACCACGGTCTTTAAGGTTTTTCTTCCAGGTTCCCAGGTAGCTTTACATCCCATTGCGGATTTTGACGAAATGGTGGGCCAGACGATCGAAACCCGTATTATCCAGAACAACGATAACGGTATAGTGGTGTCGAGAAGGGCGATTCTCGAAGAGGAAAGAGAGGAACAAAGAAAACAGACTCTCTCCAGCATCTCAGAAGGCCAGACAGTTTCGGGGAAAGTTGTTAAGATAATAGACGCGGGCGCTTTTGTGGATATAGGGGGCATAGAGGGTTTTGTTCCTATAGGCGAGTTTTCTTGGGGAAGAGTTAGGCATCCGGGAGACGTCGTTCGGGAAGGCGAGGACGTGCAGGTAAGGATTCTTCGTCTTGAGATTGAAAACGGGAAGATAACCCTGGGAGTCAAGCAGACCACCGAAGATCCTTGGGAAACCGTACAGCAGAGGTACAAAGTTGGAGGCAGAGTCAGCGGGAAAGTGGTTTTTGCGGCCGAATTCGGTGTGTTCGTTGAGCTTGAGCCGGGAATAGAGGGGCTTGTTCACGTAAGCGAACTTTCCTGGGTTAAGAATTTCCGCCACCCAAGCGAAGTGGTTTCCGTCGGGAGCGAAATAGAAGTCGCGATTCTTGGGATAAAACCCGAGCAAAGAAGGATTTCGCTGAGCCTCAAGCAGATACAGGAAAACCCATGGGATGAATTCAGGCGGAACAATCCTCCGAACACCAGAGTGACTGGAACCATAAGAAACGTTACGCAACTCGGAGTTTTCGTCGAGGTCGCCCCGGATATGGTGGGCCTGGTGCGCCCTGAGAATCTCAGGTGGGAAGGAGAAGAGAACCCACTCGAAATTTTTTCAAGCGACGATATAGGAAAGGAAATAGAACTCGTTGTGCTGAACGTCATCCCGAGACAGAGGAAAATAGGACTTGGCATAAAGCAGCTTACCCCTGACCCTTGGAACAAGGTGCTTAGGGATTACAAGGTAAACGAGACCGTCGTTACGTCCAAGATAGAAAAGATTCTTGATAGCGGCATTACCGTGGCGCTTGCCGACAATGTAAGGGGTTTTTACGCGATTCGTGAATTTCAGGGCGAAGAGTTCAGCAAGGAATCTCTTAAGATCGGTGACGAGATAAGTGGTCTTGTAACGGGTTTTAACAAACCCAAGCACCAAGTGAACCTCAGCCGCAGAAGGCTTGATAAGAAACGGGAAAGAGATACGATGAAGAATTTCGTGTCTTCTCAGGAGGAAGCCGGTTCCTCTAAGCTTGGTGACATTTTGAACAAAGAGCTCAAGGCGCTTGACTGACGGGTGGTAAAGTAGTGAAGGTTCCTGATCTCAATTTCTTTCTTAAGACTTTTCTGTCTCTACTGATCATATTTATTATATGTTTTGTGGGAATTCTCATAGGGGTGTTGATCTCCGAGCAGAGTCAGAACCACGGCGGAAACGGCGTAGCGGTAATAAACATAGACGGCATAATAATCGACTCCGGTCCGTATATTAAAAGCATAAGGAAGATACGGGAAAGAGATTCGGTAAAGGCCGTGGTCGTGAGAATAGATTCCCCCGGAGGAGCCGTCGCTACTTCCCAGGAAGTATACGAGGAACTTAAGAACCTGGGGAAGATTAAGCCGGTTGTAGCTAGCATGGGAACGGTTGCCGCCTCGGGAGGTTACTATATTGCCTGTGCCGCCCCGACAATTTACGCAAACCCCGGTACTATAACTGGAAGCATTGGCGTGATAGCGAAGTTTGCAAGCTACGAAAAGCTGCTTGAGTGGGCTAAGTTGGAGGTTGAGGTGATAAAAAGCGGAGAGTTCAAGGATATTGGCTCGCCACTTCGCAAAATGCCCGAGGAGGAAAAGGCCTACCTGCAGACATTGATAGACAGTGTCCACTCCCAGTTCAAGGATGTGGTTTCCGAAAGGAGAAATCTGTCCGAGGCGAAAGTAGAGTCCGTTTCAGATGGGAAGATATTTACGGGGAGCCGCGCAAAAACACTCGGTTTGGTCGACCGTATGGGAACTGTTGAGACTGCCATTGCCGAGGCGAGAAAACTTGGGGGTCTCAGTAAAGATTCTTGGATCGCTGAGTATCCGGTGAAGAAAAAGACACTGGCTGATTTCATTTTCCCGGAAACTCTAGCTGAGCGGGTGATTTTTACTTCTTCGGTAAAGACGGGGTTCGGTCTGTACTACATAGCTGACGTGATTTACTAGCACGGCTTTCCATCCCGATATTTTTACTGAAAAGCTAGCCAGTTTGCGCACTGGATTGAAATCAACCCATTTTAATTTAGAAAGGTACTGGATGATTGGCTTGCGGTCTTTGGTTGGGCATTTCTCTGTTAATTTAATCTGTAAATGTTTTATCCAATTGGTATCTATAAGAAAAACGGATATTTTATAAAGTTGATAACTGCTGGCGGTTTGCGAAGGTATGGCGAACCGTTTTAAATGATCAATGAAACATGTAAAGAGATTTTTTCTTATTTTAATATCTTGTTTTATAGCTCTTTTTTTCATTCAAAACCTTGAAGTTGCGGAACATGTTTTCAGAATTGAACTCGGCTTTTTTTCCTATAAGTATAACGCGGCTGTATACAACGCCGGGATAATAGGAGTTTCGTTTCTTCTGGGTGCCTTTGTTTTTTTTCTGCTGACTTTTTTCAAGGGGTATTCCACAAAGTCCGAACTGAAGCGGAGTAGAAAAACCATAAAGGATCTGCAGGAAAAAGTAGGGAAGCTGGAGGTAGAGCTTTTGCAGAACAGGCCTACGGCACCCCGTGAACAGGTTTCTCAGCAAGAGATGTTCAGAGCACCGAAATGAGTTTTGGCATTACCAAGACGCAAATTCCCGGCAAAGCGGAAATTCGCAAGAAACCCCAATGGATAAAGGCCAAGGTTCCCAGCGGACCGAATTACGTCAAACTTCGGAACTTGGTGCGCGAATTTAATCTTCACACGGTATGTGAAGAGGCTAAGTGTCCCAACATAGGGGAGTGCTGGGGAGCCGGAACCCTTACCTTTATGATTCTGGGAGATGTCTGCACGAGAAGTTGCGGTTTCTGCCACGTGAAAACCGGCAAAGGCGGCGAACTTGATTGGGATGAACCAATCAGGGTGGCCGAGGCGATCCTAGAACTTCAAAAGAACAACGCTCAGATTACTCATGTAGTGATAACGTCGGTAAACAGAGATGACAAGAACTACGAAAGTGCCCGTATCTTCGCGCAGACGGTAAAAGAGATAAGAAAAACGGCCCCGGGCGTAAAGATTGAAATTCTCATCCCGGATTTCAAAGGCGAGCGAAGAGCGATTGAAAAAGTGATAGAGTCGTCACCGGATGTTCTTAATCACAATATCGAAACCGTTGCGAGACTTTATTCTCTTCCCCAGAAAACCCAATCGGGAAGAACAAGATATGTGAGGCCTCAAGCAGTTTACAGCAGATCTCTTGAACTTCTTTCAATGTCTGCAAGACAAGGAAATCCCGCGATGCTTACCAAGTCGGGAATCATGGTTGGTCTTGGGGAAAGTTGCGAGGAAATCATCGAAACGCTCTGTGACCTCAAATATGCCGGGTGCGACATAGCTACCATAGGACAGTACTTGCAGCCCACGGTTGACCATATACCTGTATCAAGGTTCTATCATCCAGTGGAGTTTGAATCTCTTAAAAGCTATGGGGAAAAAATAATCGGTCTTCCACATGTGGAAGCGGGTCCGCTCGTAAGAAGCTCTTATCACGCTGAAAAGCAGATTCTCGAGCTTTCGAGTGAAATGAAGACTGGTACCTAACTCAGTACCTTTCTAAAAGCTTAAATCTAGCACAAGATTATATGTAAATAACGGGTTGCTCGACCGAGATTACCATAGCTGGTCCAGCGTTTTAAAACGCTCAATGTAGACATATATCGCATTACACAAAAAATCAGACAAATTTTGCCTAAGATAATATATAGATTGCAACAATTACACCGCTGCATAGACTGACTGCTCGTCTGATTTAAATGTCTTGCCGTTCCCTTGAATTCATACTTTTTTATGTTGGTTTCTCTGGATTACTATAACATGACGCTCGATCCTATCACATTTTGCGGACAGTATCAACTTCTGGTTTACATTTGATATTTTTTATATAATCTATCAACTAAAAATTGACAGAGGAGAAAAACATGTTTGGACAACGACTCCGGCTCGCCCGCAAGCGGGCAGGCCTATCCATGCGGTCACTAGCTGAGATGATGAACCCGAAAATCACCGCTCAGGCGATCAGCAAGTACGAGAAGGGCAAGATGCTACCCTCTTCGACCGTCCTGGTAGCGCTAGGAAAAACCCTCAATGTTTCGCTTGATTTCCTAATGAGTGCACAGGTTGAGGCTCTCGACGGCGTCGAGTTTCGCAAGCATTCCGGCGTTTCCGCTCGTGACCGTGCCAAGGCTGAAGCGATAGTGATAGACAATCTTGAGCGTTATCTAGAGATAGAACACATCCTTGACGAGCGGGGTACTGCGGACTGGGTTAAGAACCAAAGTTGCGACAGCGTCGCTGACGAAGCCCAGATCGATACCAGAGCTTATGCTCTCCGCGATGCTTGGGGTCTTGGCATGGGTCCCATTTCCAGTTTGTGTGAATTGCTTGAAAACAAAGGCATCAAAGTGGTCGAAGATGATTTTCCCAAGACCATCAACGGCTTCACGTGCAATGTCCTGCGAGGTGGCAAACCTGTCGCCCTAGCCATCGCTGTCTCCAATCAGATCAATGTCGAGCGTAAACGTTTCACGCTTGCCCACGAACTCGCGCATATAATCATCCGTTCCACCGGCAACCCGTCTATCAACTTGGAAGCGGCAGTGAACCGCTTCGCCGGTGCATTTCTCATTCCTGGCCATCGTCTTAAAGAAGAAATTGGAAACTATAGCCACCAAATTTCCTATTACGAGATCATCCGCCTCAAACGCAAGTACGGTGTCTCAGCAGTGGCAATGCTAGTCCGTCTTGGACAAGTTGGGGTTCTACCTCAGTCCAGTATCAAGCATTCCTTCGCGACCTTTGCTCGCTCTTGGCGCACTTCGGAACCAGAACCCATAAGCGGGTTTGAGGCTTTCGAAAAACCCCGTCGTTTCGAAAGTCTAGTTGTTCGTGCTGTCGGCGAAGAATTGATCTCGCCCGTACGTGCTGCTGTACTTCTCAATCAATCCCTTGACTATGTCGAGCAGCAAATAAAAGGTCTCAAGAGTTCGTGACCTGTGTCATTGTCAGCGACGCTTCCTGCTTGATCGACCTCCGCAAAGGGGGTCTTCTTGCTGTATTATGCGATCTGCCCTATCGATTCGTCGTCCCACTGCCGGTGCGTGAGTTAGAAGTTCTCGATTTTTCCGAGCAGCAGTGGCAACAACTTGACGCCGCCGGTATGATAACTTATGATTTGGCACCAAAAGAAGTAGCTCAAGCTCTTAAAGTCAAAGAACACCATCCTGCCCTCTCCGCCAATGACTGCTTCTGTTTAGTCTCTGCACTTATTCACTCTGGTATCCTGCTGACCGGTGACGCTCAGCTCCGTAAAGCCGCTAACAATAAAAATCTACGCGTACACGGCGTGCTTTGGGTTGTAGACAAACTTGACGCCCGCAGAACCTGTCCCAAAGAGCTACTTATTCAGGCACTCACAGTCTGGCAAGAGGACGATACAGTCTTTCTGCCTCAGCATGAGATCTCTAGGCGCCTAGAATCCCTCACACAAACTGAATCTGTGCACGAGAGAAGCGTATCTGGACAACTAGATCCAACTTCATCGGATAAATAGCAGTTGTTTGTTCTGTAAATCATTGAAACAACAGGATAATAGTCGAATAAAGGGGCAATTCAACCTGCCATTTTGTTCCCAGTGCAATGACAGTTGAAATAGTTCTTTGAAACTACAAAACTTCTGTAAATAAAGCCCAAAACACTCCTCATTCAGTTCAAATTACCGCGAAGTTCCGATTACAAGCTAATATTACCGTCAGTTTTAATATGCAAGCAAGTCGTGTGGAAGCATTTACAAAAGAAAAGTTATTCAAAACTGCGGCCCCGTTAATATGAAGACCTGTTTTACTTTAAAAGAAGGTAGTTACGGTTTCAGGTTGATGCTCACCCGGGGCCCGTTCAACCATTGAAGTCGGGGTGAAATGTAGCTCAGTTAGATAATGTTTATGGGATAAGACTCTCTTTTTAAGGGGTTTTTATCTAAAAAACTTTCTTAACTCTTCTGCGATCGCTCCAAGCTTTTCCTCTGGAACCTCATACTCCTCCGAAATTCTTTTTATTTTCTTAGAGGATATCCACGGTTCAACTGGCTTTTCCGTCATGGGTTCCTGCTTTTCCCTGTCGATGAGAAGTTTCACCACGTCCCACCTTGAATAGTGACCCAGAGAGTCAAAAACCGCCTTTACTGCTTTTATCTGGTTTGCGTAGCAGTCTGCATAGAGTATGGCGTCTTTTTCAAAATTCGGAGAGAAAAGGTATCTGCCGGCGGGATTGACTATGGAGCTTCCTCCTCGCGCCCAGTCATAGTTTATATGATTACCGTCGCGCACGTAATGCCATTTTTCGGGGAAATCATCATCGTCAAGGTAGCCGCAGGCGCTCAGTACGAACGCTCCTGACTCAAATGCGTGAACTCTTATAAGCGACTGCACCGTGCAACCGGCTCCCGGGTCTTCTATTTCCGCAGCAAGCAGTTTTTCGTCTCCTCTTTTCCAGTTTCCAGGCCATACAGCAATATGAAAATCCTGTCCGCTGTAAACCATGGCGGCTCTTGCCAGCACCATGTGGTTTTCCCAGCAGACAAGACCGCCTATTCTTCCTATGTCAGTATCGTAGGCGGTTATATCGCTCCCGTCTCCCTGGCCCCAGTAGATTCTTTCAGTATAGGTGGGCATGAGCTTTCTGTGTCTGCCCAGCACTTCGCCTTCGCGGGATATAAAAAGTAGGGAGTTGTACACGGTCCGGCTTCCCTTGCGGTCATCAAGTTCATTGCATCCTATAACCACATGAATATCGGCCGCGCGGGCCGCTTCCGCGAGCATTTCGGTGTCATCTCCGGGTATCACTACGGAGTTGTCCTGAAGCGCTATCATAAAATCGGTCCAGTCGTGCGGCGGGGTTTCGTAACCGACTGTATAGTAGGCCGGGTAGCCTGGTATGAACGCCTCTGGGAAAGCTATGAGCTCCGCCCCGTTCCCCCCGGCTTCCTTTATGGTGCGACAGGCTTTTTCAAGGGTTTGCCCCTTGTCCATGAATACGGGAGCCGTCTGGGCGACCGCAACTTTTACTTTTTCCCTACCGCCTAGAACTTTCCTCATAAGCCTTGGGTTGTTATAGAACTCAGGTTATTATCCTGCTTCCGCCCTGAGGTGTATCTCCGCCTGATTGTCTCTGCTGGTTCTGCTTTGCTCTTGCGTAAACGAGGCCGAAGAACTTCTGCTTGAAGTCGTTGTCAAAAGCGCATACTCCCGGGATTATGTATCCCATAAGTGCTATCTGAAGAAAATATTCGGTGTTTGCCTTCAGAAAGGACTCGTTTATCTCGCCCCCATATGCCTGCGCGAAATTCTGATATATCTGATTGCCCAGCTCTGTTGCTATCTCTACGACGCTTTTGGACTGTCCGGACTCCTGATGAGCCGCTACTCCGAGGTTAAAAGCCATGTTTATTGAGTTCATGAAGTTGTCTTCTACGGCATCTTCCGGTCTGGTTTCTTCTTGCGTTTTTGTGTCTTCTTCTGACATTCTAATCTCTCCCGTTTTTATGTGGTTAAATCACCCTGTCGCATTATAATACTATATTGATACTTTGATTTTAACAATTTTGCTGGAGGAAAACTATGAAAGCCGATCACCTTATACAGAGACTCGGGTTAAAAAAACTTCCCGGTGAAGGAGGTTACTATAAAGAGACTTACAGAAGCGAGGAAATGGTCGGAGACGACCGCAGTCTATCAACCGCTATTTATTACCTGATAACTTCCGAGGCGAATTCCAGGATGCACAGAGTGAGTTCGGACGAGATATTTCATTTCTACTTCGGCGACCCGGTTCAGATGCTGCTCCTTTATCCTACGGGAGAATCGAGAATAGTGTTCATGGGAGACAATCTTCCCTCCGGTCAGAAAAACCAGCTGGTCGTTCCCAAGGGAACTTGGCAGGGAGCGATGGTGGTCGAGGGCGAGTACGGATACGCTTTTATGGGAACTACGATGGCTCCCGGGTTTGAGTTTGAAGATTTCGAACTCGGGGCAGAAGAGAGCCTTCTTCTGAGATTTCCGCAGCACGAAACTCTTATAAAAGAACTTACGTAGAGTGCAGAGAGAGATTCTGGGGCGAGAAAAACCGGTGCTTTTTTTTGACGGCGTGTGCGGAGGGTGCAACAGGTTCGTCGATTTCGTAATCAGGGCGGACACTCGCCGGGAAATATTCTTTTCACCGGTGCAGGGAGAAACTGCTGTGGAGTTTTCCCTTTACCAGAGCGAACCCATGTGCGAGTGGAAAATTGCATACGTTGACGAAAAAGGAATTCATGAAGGTGCCGATGCCGTTTTTTTTGTTCTGAGAAGACTTGGGGGGTTGTGGAGTATCCCCGCGCTTTTCATTTATCTTCCGCGGTTTGTAAAAGAATACTTTTACGGAATCATCTCAAGAAACCGCTACCGTCTTTTTGGCAAAAAGGAAACCTGTCGCGTGCCGTCTCCCGATGAGAGAGAAAGGTTTTTGCCTTGAAATACGCGTGATCAAACGCGTTTTTTGCTAAATTTCCCCGTATGTGTATATTGAAGCGGAGGAGGAATTTCGGTTCATATGCCTTCGCTTGAAGAACTTATTTCTGCCGGAGAGACCGCAGGCAAGATAGCCCGCGCGAGTGAAATTGCCCGCGGAGAATGGGAAAAAATAAGGGTCTCCCTGGCTCTTTGCGGAGATATGGGGGATTTTCACGGGGATGATTTCATGCTCGGGACGATCTCAGAAGAGACTATAACGCGTGAGCCGCTTGAAAGTCCCACAAAATCGGTCTCGCTTTATTCTCCCACCTATTATCCTATGTATCTTGTGGAAAACCTGTACGAACTGCGGGAGAAGTTCCACGAGAAAAACTACCGTACGACGGAAGCTCTCTACGTTTATGTTGAGCTTGTGAACGTAGCTGCTCAGAGACTAGGTCTTGATGGAACTCTGGCTATGGGTTTTGCAAGCGGTTACGCGAACGTTAGAACGGGATGGATAGCGGAGAAGGGACTTTCTGAGCAGAGCGCCATATTCTCCGAGATGTTTTTTTCCGACAGGCCTAAAAAATACGACTGGGATTTTCACTGGACCTCGATAACTCGAAAGTTCGGGGAAATATACGAAAAGTTCGTTGCCTGGCAGCGTTCCCCCGCGCTTTATTTGCGCGAGTCGAAGTCCAAGGCAATCGTAAAGCCTTTCATTGTCTAGACAAATCCTTCTTCAAACTCGTTGGAAGGATTTTCAAAACTCGGAACCCCGTTTTGCTCCAGAAACACCAGCTTTACAGTGCCCGTGGGTCCGTTTCTCTGCTTTCCGATTATGAGTTCCGCCATGCCGTCTTTTTCTTCGGGGTTTTTTCTGTATATATCCTGACGGTGAATGAAAAGCACGATATCCGCATCCTGCTCTATGGCGCCGCTTTCCCTTAGGTCTGAGAGCTGGGGGCGGCGGTCGGTTCTGGTTTCTGTTTGACGGCTGAGCTGTGAGATTCCTATTACCGGTACATCAAGTTCTTTGGCAAGCGCCTTGAGCGAGCCCGATATCTCCGCTATCTCTCTTTCCCGGGTTTCGTTTCTTGAATTTCCCCTCATGAGCTGCAAATAGTCGACCACGATCAGATCAAGACGGTTGTCTTTCTTTAACCTTCTTGACTTGGCTCTTATCTCGAGAACCGTGAGAGCCGGAGTATCGTCTATGAATATGTTGGCGTGTGCGTACTTTTCGGCCGAATTAAACAGTTTCCCAAGGTCGCTTTCCGCTATGTACCCGCTTCTTATCGATGAGAAACTGACTTTTGAGTGTATCGAGAGAAACCTCAGCATGAGTTGCTCCTTGGTCATTTCAAGGGAGAACATGGCGACTGAGAGATCTTCGTTCAAAGCGGCGTTGCTTATTATGTTGAGGCAAAGGGATGTTTTTCCGGCGCCAGGGCGCGCGGCTATTATTACGAGATCGGATTTCTGAAGTCCTGAGGTCATATGGTCAAGTTTCTCAAAGCCGGTTCTTACGCCGGTTATAAGCTCCTTTTTTTTGTGGAGCTGCTCAATGTTTTTTATCGCCTCCGGCGCGAGTTCTTTCGAGTGCCAGAAGCTCGGTTTTATCTTGTTTTGCGCAATATCGAGGATTGACTGTTCCGCTCTGTCTACAAACTCATCAACTTCTATATCGGGACTATAACCGCTGTGAGCTATCTCAGTCGCGGTCATAACCATTTTTCTAAGAACTGATTTGTCTTTGACTATCTTTGCGTAATAGGTGACGTTCTCGGCCGTGGGAACGGTCGAGACGAGATAAGTTAAGTAGGAGGCGCCCCCGACTTCCTCTATCGTTCCCTTTGAGTTCATCCACTCATACAGGGTAAGAACATCTATGGCGTTGCCTTCTCTGTCGAGATCAATCATGCAGTTCATTATCTTTGAGTGGTTCTCGTTGTAGAAATCCTCCGCCGTCAGTATTTCTATAACTTGGTTTATGGAACTGTTCTCAATGAGTATGGAACCCAGTACTGCGCGTTCCGCTTCCTCATTTCTTGGAAGAGGGGATTTCGTCAAGTTTTCCATCGTTTGAGATTACCTTTTGTTCCACATTCCGACGGTTTTCATTTTTCTATGAGAATTACCCCTACGTCCATGACGTTGGTTCCGGTACTTCCCGTTTTTATGAGGTCTCCCAAAGTCTCAAAAAAAGAGTATGAGTCATTATCGGCAAGATGGTCTCTCGCGCTTATCCCCATCGATCTTGATATTAGGCGGGACTGCCCGTCACATATAGCCCCCGCGGCATCCGTAGGACCGTCTATCCCATCGGTTCCGGCGAAAAGTCCCACTATTCCCTCGCTTCCTATTATCTCAAAACAGAAGGAAAGCGCGGTCTCGGAGTTTCTTCCTCCCAGTCCTCTGCCGGTTACGTTTACAGTTGTTTCTCCTCCGAAAAGTATGCAGGCGGGCTTCTTCACGGGCCTTCCGAACCTTTTTATGTTAAAGGAAATTCCCGCCAGAACCTTGGCTACTTCCCTGGCTTCTCCCGATATCTGGGAGGAAAGAAAAAGCGTGTTGTACCCCATTCTCTTCGCCATTTTCTCCATTGAGACTATGGCCTTGTGATTGTTTCCGACCACAATCGTAGTGGCTCCGCTTTTCTCGTACTGATCGTGGTCAATTGTCGGAGGAATCTTCTTTTTTCTCCCCTTTTCAAGATGCACCACGACTCTTGGGGAAATTTTGTGCTCAAGCTCAAGCGCTTCTATGACGCGCCAGGCGTCTTCATAGGTCGTAGTATCGGGAACCGTGGGTCCCGAAGCTATGAATTCAAGCCGGTCGCCTACCACGTCTGAGAGAATAAGGGTGATGACCTGAGAAGGCAGAGCTTTTTTGAGCAGCCCGCCTCCTTTTATCTGCGACATTTTTTTTCTTACGGTGTTAAGACCATAGGTGTCGACTCCGCAGAGCATGAGTCTCTGTGTAACTGTTCTTATGTCCTCTATGGTGAGCCCTTCGCTAGGCATGGCGAGTATAGAACTTCCGCCTCCCGATATAAGAAAGATCACAAGGTCCTTCTCTCCCGATTCTTCAAGGAGTGAAACAACTTTGTTAGCCGCCGCGACGCTTTTTTTATCCGGTACGGGGTGAGAGGACAGGTGAAAGTCCATTTTGCTGAAGGCTTTCTCTGAGCGGACGTTCGATACTACGATACCTTTGGTTATCCACTCTCCGAGAAGTTCCTCAATCGCTGCGGCCATTGCGGATGCGGCCTTCCCGAAGGCTATGACGTACACCGACTCGAAATCGGAAAGGTTGAAATTCCTACTTCCGGCTTTTAGCTTGTCGTTTTTTAGCTCAAGGTGCTCTAGGACGCATTTTCTGGGGTCTGCTTCCTTCAGTGCCTGATAAAAAAGTTCCCTGGCATCTTTTCTAAGTTTTTCGTTCATCAGGTTTTCTTGATTTTATCAACTATGGCATCGACTTGGGATTCGGTAAGGTTCTCGTATAGAGTGTCGTCTACGAGCATGGCGGGGGCTGTCCCGCAGGAAGCGAGGCATTCTGCTTCGAGAAGAGTTATTTTTCCGTCGGCCGTCGTTCCCCCTGTTTTTACCCCTAGACGCTCGCAAAGGTGATGTTCTAGGTTTTCGGCTCCACGAAGTGCGCAGGAAAGAGTTCTGCATAGCCACATTACGTGAGTTCCCACTGGTTCTGTGAAAAACATGGTGTAAAAGGATGCGACGTTTTGAACCGAAGAGGCGGGAATGTCGAGTGTCTCTGCGACTTCTTCCATGGATTTGGTGGAAAGCCAGCCGAATTCATTCTGCACTTCCCTCAACACTGGAATAAGAGCCGAGAGTCTGGTCTCATGGTCATCCGCTATTTTCTGTATTTTTTCTGTTAGTCTGGGGGGGAAAGGCACTCCGAACCTCCTTTTTTCTTAAAGCCGGAAACTAAAAATTAACATGATTTCCCATGGCGGGCAAGGCGCATTAGCGTGCGGAATTTAAATCGTAATTGAAGCCTGCATTTGGACGGTTAAAATTTTTTTCGTGGCGAAAAAAAGAATAACTAGAGTCTACACAGGTCTTGGAGATGATGGAAAAACCTCGCTTCTCGGTGGAAAAAGGGTAAGGAAATCGTCCTTGAGGGTACAGGCGTACGGCGAAGTGGATGAGCTTAACTCGTTTCTTGGGGTCGCCTGCGCGGAAGCGGGCGACCCAAGGGTAAAAAAGTTGCTGCGGAAAATACAGAACTCCCTTTTTATCGTGGGAAGCGATCTTGCGACTCCGAGGGATTCCACTTTCTCCGCCCCCAGGGTGACCGCGCGGATGGCAAGGCGGCTTGAAGATCATATAGACGAGTTTTTGCCCGAAGTGGGGGAGCTTCGGGAGTTTGTTCTGCCTGGCGGAGCGAAGAGCGCGGCCTTTCTTCATCTGGCTCGCGCTGTATGTAGAAGAGCTGAGCGAAGCGTTGAGGCGTTTTCCGAGGACCTGGAAGGTGGAAGGGATGTTCTTATTTATCTTAACCGATTGTCCGATCTTCTTTTTGTTCTTGCCAGAGTTGAGAACAAAGTTGCGGGCACAGAAGAGATTTTTGTTGATTTCGGGCCAAGTGAGGACGGATAATGGACAAGATTGATATAACGGACTCCCGAATTGAAAACTACATCCATTCTCTTTATCCCCGGGTCCATGAGGTTTTCTACGAAATGGAGAAAAGGGCTGAGGAAACCGACATAAAAATAGTGGGCCCTCTGGTAGGGAGATTTCTTTCCCAGATATGTCTTTTACAAAAACCGCAAAGTGTTTTCGAGATGGGTTCCGGATTCGGATATTCTGCCCTTTGGTTTTCCCTCTTTCTTAAGGCCGGTGCTGCCGTAACCTGCACGGACCATCTTGAGGAAAACGGTGAGGCGGCGCGCGAATACTTCACACGCGCTGGACAGATTCGGAAACTTCGCTTTATACGCGGAGACGCCCTTGATATATTGGAGAATTCGGATTGTAAATTTGATATGATATTTAACGATATAGACAAAGAGGACTACCCGCGTGTAATAGGGCTTGCGAGAGAGAAGCTCAACTCCGGAGGGATTCTAATCACCGATAACGTGCTCTGGGGAGGGAGGGTTCTGAGAGGTGGAGGTTCTGAGAGCACAGAGGGAGTGTTGGAGTTTAACGAGATTCTGTTTTCTGACCCCGGGTTTTTCTCAACGGTTATTCCCCTTCGCGACGGGGTGGCGCTTAGCGTCAAGGTTTAACAGACCTTTTGTTTTCCAGTGAAAGAATTTGAAACCATGGGAAAAAGTGTTCTGACTATATATGTCCTGAATAATCATATAGACAGCATTTAATTTAACGATTAAGGTAGTTTCCAAATGGACGAAGGCAAATTCCGAATTTTGGTTGTTGATGATGAAATAGACTTGGAACAGCTTATGCTGCAGAGAATGCGGCGTGAAATTCGCCGCGGTCGTTACGAGTTTGAATTTGCTCACAATGGCGCGGAAGCCCTTGAGCGCCTGAGCAAGGACGGCGGATTTGATATTGTACTGTCTGATATCAATATGCCGGTTATGGACGGATTGACATTATTGGCACGGATACCGGAAGTAGACCCTGATGTTCGTACCGTAATGGTCTCCGCATACGGCGATATGGAAAACATACGGGCTTCTATGAATCATGGCGCGTTCGACTTCGTTACAAAGCCCATAGACTTTGCGGACCTGAAGGTTACGATAGAACGCACTATTGAGAATCTCATTCTCTGGCGCGAAGCGCTTAGTACGCGCGACAAGCTTGTAGCTCTTCAGAACGAGCTTGATGTGGCCCGGAGAATGCAACAGGATATTCTTCCCAAATCCTTTCCGACTTCCAAAACATTTGATCTGTACGCAAGCATGATTTCAGCTCTTTCGGTAGGCGGAGACTTTTTTGATGTTTATGAATTTGATGACGGCCGAATAGGAGTTGCTATAGCTGACGTGTCGGGCAAAGGAGTGCCTGCGGCAATGTTCATGATGGCCAGCTGTACGCTACTTAGGGCCTGCGCGGCAACTTCCTCTTCTCCGGCCTCCGTGCTGGAACGGGTGAATACCATGTTGTCGGATGACAACGATGCCATGACGTTTGTAACCCTGTTGTATGGCATTTACGATCCTGAAACGAAACAATTTGTGTACGCAAACGGCGGACATAATCTGCCAGTGATTGTCAAACCGGATTCGACGACTGAACTTTTGGAGTCAACCGGTGGCGTTGCTCTGGGTGTGATGAAGGATTTTAAATATCAGGAAAGTACGGTCACTCTTGATCCGGGTTCCATGATTGTGCTCTACACCGATGGAGTGGTGGAAGCCGAAAAAGAAAACAAGGAATTATTTGAAATAGACAGGTTTTGCGAAATTCTCCAAGGTGGCGGTTTTGTGGACGCCAAGGAAGTTACTAATGAGATATTTAATAGGGTTAAAGAATTCGCTGGTGAAAATCCGCAATCTGACGATATAACCTGTCTTGTTCTAAAGAGCCAAGTAATGGGCAAAGACGGTGGGGCACGAGTTTCACGTACGTTGATTGTTCCCAACAATAGGGAAGAAATCCGAACGGTTACGACAGCGCTAAAGGAATTTTGTAAACAGAAAAATTTTCTCTTTGAGGCGGTGCTTCAGACAAAACTTTGCCTGGAGGAAATCTTCACTAACGTGGTCAGCTATGCGCATGATGATGACCAGGAACATGAAGTCGAAATTATATTTTCTATAGAAGGTAAAACCTTAACTGTTGAGGTATTAGATGATGGATTCCCCTTCGACCCGCTACAAGAGGCGCCGACGCTTAACGTCGAAAGTTCGCTTGAAGACCGTGGTATTGGTGGAGCGGGGGTAAGGCTGGTAAAGCAACTGATGACAGATGTGCGCTATCAACGCAACGGTGACCGTAATCATCTGACTATGATCAAGGAAACCTAGAAAAATGGGGGTGTTGAACAGGCTGTTTCTCAAGAAAGTGTTTGCCGTTTCGGTAATCGCAATACTGATGAGCGCGGCATCGGGTGAAGCTGAAGAAGCAAAAGACGCTGTGCCGGGCGTATACGATGATCGTATTGTATTCGGGCAGTCCGCTGCCTTGAGCGGTCCGGCCGGCGAACTTGGCAAAAGCATTCGAATAGGCATTCTTTCCGCGTTCAAAGAGGTTAACGACCGGGGTGGCGTTAACGGACGCCGTCTGGAACTGCTATCATTGGATGATAGGTATGAAGCGGAAGCGACGATTCTAAATACGCATCAACTGATTAGCGAGGGTATTTTCGCACTCATAGGCACGGTTGGTACCGCTACCTCCATATCCGCATTGTCTATTGCGGAGGAAAACGATGTACCTTACATAGCGCCTATGACCGGTGCGGAGTACCTGCGCGACAGTGAGCGCCGGACGGTGATCAATCTTCGGGCTTCGTATTATCAAGAAACCGAGGAGATGATAGAACGATTAACGACTGATCTCGGAATTAATCGCATCGCCATTCTCTATCAGGATGATTCCTCAGGCCGCAGTGGTCTGCAAGGGGTTCTTCTTGCTCTTAAGCGTCGCAAGCTTTCCCCTACGGGAATGGAGGGATGGCCTCACAACACTGTTGCCGTAAAGACGGCGCTTCTTGATTTGCGTGCGACCAGACCGGAAGCTGTGATTATTCTTGGTCCCTACAAGCCGGCTGCTACATTCATCAAGTGGGCGCGCCGTCTCGGTATGAATCCCATTTTTATGACGATTTCTTTCGTAGGCAGTAACGCTTTGGCCAACGAATTGGATGATAAGGGGGCCGGAGTTCTAGTTACGCAGGTGGTTCCCTTTCCAAATGGGGATACGATTCCTGCTTCCGCTTCCTATCGCGCTGCATTAAAGGCATACGACCCGATGGCGAAACCCGGATTTGTATCGTTTGAAGGATATTTAGCGGGGCGTTTGGCTATCCATATCGTGGATCATTGCGGCAAACAGATTGACCGCAGTTGTATTTATAGGGTGCTGCGGACTGACAACAGCATTAATTTGGATGGCTTCACTTTGCAATACGGCAAGAATGATAATCAAGGTTCAAACAACGTATTCTTGACGATTATCGGTTCTGACGGTCAATATACCCCTCTTAAGTCTTTAACTTCCTCAAAAATACTGACCGAAATTTTGCGCATGCAGAAAAATTGAGATGAGCGTAAAGCCTTCAAAGTTCTGGAATCGAATTTCTACGCAACTCTATACAGGTTTTGGAGGTGCCGTAGTAATCATCATCATTATCAGCCTGCTTGCTCTCTCCTTCCTTGCCTACATTGGCAATATCCAGCAAACCGTTAACGAAAAGAACATACCCCAGATGGCATCGGCATTTGCAATTGCCCAGCAGACGGCCAAGCTTGTCGCCGCTTCTCCTCGACTAATCGCAAGTAGCCCTGAGCAGTTCAAGACCGTATCCGCGACAGTAGACCAGCAGATGGATGCGTTTAGAACACAACTCTTAGTCATGATGGAAAATCAAGGGGAAAGTGAACAGGTGCGGCAGATTCAATCTGACGGAATCGTTTTAATCGAGAACATTGAACGAATCAAGTTGCTTGTCAGAAAACGTTTTTTCCTTAGCCAGAGAAGCCTCAATCTTAGAAACGAACTTAAGGATATCCAGGATGAAATAACGCCCATTATACTTAACGAAATCGACGATCAAATACTCTATATAATAACCGGCTATTGGTCTCTTGATGAAGCACGATCACCTCGCCCGGTTCATTTCTCCGAATCGGAATTCATGGTCTATCGTCACTTGTTTGAGCTCCGCGAAGCGGCCACGGTTGCTTCGCAGTTGCTTGCAACGGCATTTATAGTGACCGATGTGGCTATGCTGGAACCATTGCGGGACCAGTTTGAAACCACAGTCGATAGCATCAGACGATCTCTTAAAGTTATTGAGGAACACGAGCGAGTCCACTCCCATGATAGCCCGGACGCTATTAGACGATTTCTTAAAGCTATTGAGGAACACGAGCGGGAAGGAGTCCACCCTCGTGATAGATCGGACAGTGTGAGACGGTCTCTTGATGTGATTGAAAACAGACTCCTTCACGACCGGCTGTCCTGGATTTTTGAATACTTGGTTTTCTTGGGCGAAAGGGAAGACAACGGATTCAAACTGCGCGGCCTGGAACTTGAAGTTGATAACGAATTATCCGCTCTGCTCCGCGAGAATCAGATTTTAGAGATTGACATCGTAACGCAAGTAGAAAACGTTGTAAACGATTCAAGCTCGGTTGCAGGAGAGATGACGAACAAGGCTGCTGAAGTAACTTCTACTAGCACAAAGCTACTGCTGTTTGTCAATATAGTCAGTATAAGTGCGGCGATCTTGTTCGGATGGCTAATCGTGCAACGTCGCCTGATTCGGCGTCTGGGGCGGATATCGAATCAAATGCGGGAAATGGCTGATGGAAATCTGGAACTGAACATTGACACCAAGGGTAATGACGAAATTACACAATTAGCCAAGGCGCTTGAGGTGTTTCGATATAACGCTCTGGAAGTAAAGCGCCTCAATCTTGTGGAAACTCTAGCTAACCAGCTGCAAGAGAAAAATGAGGAGCTGGCCGACGCTAATGAAGAATTGAAACGGATGCAGGACCAGATCGTGATGCGGGAAAAACTTGCCGCGCTTGGTGAATTGACAGCGGGGGTAGCGCACGAAATCAAAAATCCAATGAACTTCATCATGAACTTTTCGGAGGTTTCGCAAGAGTTGTTGGAAGAATTGTTGGAGGAAATAGACAAAATTAAGACCAGCGGGGACACCGAAGAGGAATACGATCCAGAGTTAGTCGAGGAAGTGGCTGAAGATCTGACGGGGAATTTGAAGCGTATTCGAGAGCACGGAAAGCGTGCGAACCGAATTATAACAGATATGCTCAAGATGGGTCGTGGTGGAGGGGAATGGCAACCAACTGATCTTAACCTGTTGCTTCACGAGCATGCGTTGCTTGCATTCCATAGCGCTCGCGCCTCCGACAGTGAATTTCAGTTGGAAATTCAGGAAGACTATGATCAAGATATAGGCGAGATCACCGTACAACCGCAAGATATTGGGCGGGTTTTCCTAAATCTGGTAACTAATGCCTGCTATGCGACGGACGAAAAACGGAAGCTGGACAAAGATTATCAACCGACGCTTAAGTTGAGTACGAAGCTAGCTGGTGACCGTATTGAGGTACATGTTCGTGACAATGGAACCGGCATTCCCGAATCTGCATTGGAACGTATCTTCAATCCGTTTTACACAACGAAACCCACGGACCGAGGAACAGGTCTGGGATTATCGCTGTCCAACGACATAGTAAGAGAGCACGGTGGTGAATTTCGCGTAGAAACAAAGGAAGGTGAATATACGGATATGATTGTCGTCTTGCCGCTTGACCCTGCAACTTATCAAGCGACTGACACTTCGGAAGAAGCTGTAGAAGGCGAGAACTCAACAACAACTTCCTAATGCTAATGCTCCTGTTTTAATCGCCTGTTATTGTAGCTATAGCATCGGAACGAGATTTGATCACGTCAATGATTTTGTCAAAACCCGCGATCTCGAAGATTTCTTTTATGGGGTCAGACAGGGAACACAGCATGAATCTTGTATTTTTACCCTTTAATGTTTTTGCGATAAGCAGAATCGAACGCAATCCTGCACTGCTGATATAGGATAGTTTTTCAAGATCCAGAACTACAGGATTTTCAGACCCGACAATTTCCTTGTCCAAGTTATCGTGGAATTCTTGTGCGTTCAGACCATCAATTCTACCATTCACGCTTATTACCAATGCGCCTTCAATTTGATCGGTCTGTAACTCAAGTGGATTCTTCTGCAATTATTCCCTCCAGCCATAGCAATTTATATTACTATAGCGCGACAATCAAGATAGGATTTTCATGTCAAAGGATACAATACAGAGATATTTCAAGAGACGCAACCCCAAGTTACCATAATTGTGCAGATATCGGGACTTCCTCCCTTTTTCCAGTTTTGATTTAGCGGAAATTTAAAAATGAAGTTTGGTAAAAATTCACCGACCGCTAATTGAGAACCGCCTGCCACTTTTTTTACCAGACACCTGTGCCAGTAATTTTCTAAAAGTTTTTGTTTAGCACAGAATCATATGTAAATAAAGGGCTGTTCAACCGAAACTTATTGATACTATTGCTTTTCTCTTGTTTCGCGTATATCCTCTGAAGCGTAGAATAATTTACCGATTTAAGATCGTTTTTTCACTGTAGCATGAAATCTTCGTTTTATTCGCCGTACTATACCGGTCACGTATACCCATGAAATGGAGCAAGGCAGTACTGACAAATCTATCCAAATCGCTATGGAACGTTTACCAAGGCTGGAACGTTGCAAGTCGCGTAGCGCACTTTGGCGGTTGGTTGGAAAGGAGTAGAAGGTCCGATGTCGATGGTAACGATTATGACCACACCGAGACGGTGAACAGTTACTACAGTCTGTGTAGTGAATTCATGCAGTTTGGGTGGAATGAGTCCTTGCATTTCGCGCCATTGACTCCCGAAGAAACGCTAGAGGAATCCATCGTTCGCCATGAACGCTTTATGATCAAACAGCTGAAGTTGCAGCGGGGGATGAGAGTCATTGATGTTGGCTGCGGAGTGGGTGGTCCTATGCGGCGGGTTGCCCGCGAGTCCGGTGCCAAGGTTTTATGTATGAACAACAACGAACAGCAGTTGGAGAAGGCCAAAAGAAGAAACGTTGAGGAGGGACTTGATCATTTGGCGGAGTACATGAAATGTAATTTTATGGATATGAGTGCTATTGAAGCTAACTCGTTCGACGCGGGTTACGCAATTGAATCGACCTGCCACGCGCCGGACAAGGAGCGCGCGTTTGCAGAGATCTTTCGTGTACTCAAGCCGGGAGCTTTGTTCTGGGGCCAGGAGATGTGTATGACGGAAAAGTTCGACCCCGACAACAGCGACCACCGTGCCGCCAAGGATAAGCTCATGCTAGGAATCGCCTTGAAGGATATCGCCACGTTTTCAGAAGTGAACCATGCGCTTGAGTCTGTTGGATTCCAAGTCGTCGAAGCAGAAAACAAGGACATCAAGGATGGTCCAAGCACACCTTGGTATCAGCCCATGGAGGGACAGAGTGGAACGTTGTCCAATGCATTTCGCAGGACGCCATTGGGCCGCAAGGCAATGGCCGGAGGCATATGGTTGGCAGAGGCATTCAGATTTTTTCCGAAAGGTTCCGCGGCTGTTGTCCAATTAATGGACCGAACGGCTGAAGCATATGTCGCGGGTGGCAAGATGGGAATATTCACTCCGCTTTACTGTTTTCTAGCTCGTAAACCCCAGTGAACCGATGGCTTGGTTCGTTCAATTGTAGAATTGCTCCTGACTTCGGCGGATTCGTATCGTAAGTGACTGCAATTACACATTCGAGTATGCGCAGGAACACTACAAGACCTGTTTTTTTAACTGCCGAGAGACTCCGGTCATAAAATTGAATCGGAACTTACAAGCAATGTCTGTCGTCTGAGTTTCAACCCCACGGCCGCATAGATGGACCTCTGCTCGGAACTGCCGACAGACGGTATCAGATACTTTCTGCCACTCCCCCCGTCATACACTAGAGACGCTTCCACGCAACCCAGCTCGGACAATATCTTCCCTTCACTCAAGGGCTCCCTGCCCCCGTGATAACAATTGCGCTTGAATCTCAATATTCTCAACAACGCAAACGCAACGAAACATATGGCGATATGTGCTCTCACCCTCCTCTCCGTCCAGTGAAACACAGGCCTCACAG
>RKRQ01000013.1 GCA_007571325.1 Candidatus Dadabacteria bacterium | reverse complement strand
TTTGACCATAAAAAGAGAAAAGAGAGAGAGGTTATGCGCGAAAAAGAAAAAGAGATACTGAACTACCTAATCCAAGAAAGGTAGAAAATTGTTGGCTATTCATGCTCCGTTAAGTCTTGTTTCATTTTCTCAATTTCCTTTACTGTAGGGAGGTCCTTTAGATTTTTAAGGCCGAATGTTTCAAGAAAAAGATTTGTGGTTTTGTAGAGAAAAGGTTTTCCCGGAACTTCTTTTCTTCCCGCGGTCTCAATGAATCTTCTCTCAAGCAACATACTTACACTGCTTGAGCAGTCCACTCCCCTTATTTTTTCAACTTCGATCTTTGTAACGGGCTGTTTATAGGCAACTATAGCAAGTACTTCAAGTGAAGCTTTTGATAACCTGAATTTTTTTATTTCCTTGTTGAATTCAACTATATATTGAGAATACTCAGAACGAGTTCTGAACTGGTATCCTTCTGCGATTTTGCTTAGGACAAAGCCTCTTTCCATTTCTGCCCAGAACTTCTGGAGTTCATCCAGAGCATCGATTATCTTTTTTTTGTCTACATCTTTTAGGAAGCTAGAAATTTCCTGAATAGTAAGAGGATCTTCTGATACGAATATCAAGCATTCTATTATCTTTGAAAGAGAACTTCTACTGAACATTTTTATCCCTATGAATTATTTTTATAGGTCCTTTGTAGGTGGACTGATAAATATCCAAGACGCCGTCTTTTAACAACTCAAGTATGGAGAGAAAAGTTATAACGAGTTTCATACGGTTTTTATCCCCTTTGAAAAGATCTCCAAAAAGAATCTCTTTTTTGTTTTTTATCATCTTAATAACTTGGTTTTTCCTTTCCTCGATTGTGTAGATTTGAGGAATAAGAGATATTTCTTTTGTTTCCGATTTTTTTCTTTTCTCATATATTTTTGAAAACGTGTCCACAAGGGACCAGAGATCAAATTTTACAAATTCCGTTTCCTTTAAAGGCTCTCCGAACATTTCCTTGCGGTCATAACCCGCAAGAAAAACATCTTTTCCAAGGATTTCCATTGTTCCAAGCTCAAGTGCGGCGTTTCTGTACTTTTCATATTCAAGTAACCGTCTTACAAGCTCCTCTCTGGGGTCTTCCTCCTCCTGACCTCCTTCCTCGTCTTTTATCCTTGGAAGAAGCATTCGCGATTTTATATACCCAAGTTCTGCAGCCAGGGACATATATTCTCCTACTATCTCAAGATTCACCGTTTTTAGAAACTCCAGATATTCAAGGTACTGTTCAGTTATCTTGGCGATGGGTATATCATATATATCCACCTCGTTTTTTTTTATAAGGTGGAGTAGAAGGTCAAGAGGTCCGTTGAACATCTCGAGCCTTACACTGTAAGCCGATTCTACGTCTTCAATCCCTTTTTTCCCCTTGGTAGTCATTATGGATTCATGGCCCGCATTATAATCTCAAGTTCACTGTAGCTGAAATTGCACATCTGTATAAAACCAGCCACCGGAATACGTATGAAATACCCCAGGAAATTCCCGCCGAATATAAAGAGAGCGAAAATAACAAGTATCCCATACATTTCCACCCTGGCATATCTTAAGGCAATCTTGTCCGGCAATAATCCGTAAAGTACCCGTGAGCCGTCAAGTGGCGGGATTGGAATCATGTTGAAGACAGCAAGCACTATGCCTATGTATATAAACCATACGAGCATACGTACGATCACATCTACTTCGCTCCCGGTAGGTATGCCTGCCGGGGTTAAGCTCTCAAATATCGCTTTTAGAATCACGGCTGCCACAATTGCAGTGAGAATATTGGATACCGGACCTGCCAGTGCGACTAGCAGCATGTCCTTTTTAGGGTTTTTAAAGTTTCTTGGGTCCACGGGAACCGGTTTCGCCCATCCAAAATGCACGATAAAAAGCAGTAGGGTTCCCAAGATATCAAGATGCACAATAGGGTTTAGCGAGAGCCTTCCCAGATTTTTTGCGGTGTCGTCCCCGAGCCTGTATGCCACAAGCGCATGAGCATACTCATGTATTGTAAGGGAAAAGAGGATTACGGGGACCAGTATTATGAAAAATCCATAGTTTATGTCCATTTTTATGCTCTTGGGTGAGATTTTTCGTGTATGTGTTTCAGTCTTTCTTTTTCAACATAAGTATATATCTGGGTCGTTGATATGTCTGAGTGACCGAGCATGGCTTGGATAACCCGCAGGTCAGCTCCCCGTTCAAGCAGATGCGTGGCAAAAGAGTGACGAAGTACGTGAGGGGTTATGTGAGAGTGGATGCCGGCTTCTAATGCGTAGTTCTTTATAATGCTCCAGAAGCGCTGCCGGCTCATCTTGCTGGCGGTTCTTGAAGTGATAAAAAGATATTGTGAACTTCTGCCGCGAAGAAGCTTAGGCCTTGCATCCAAAAGATAATTCCTTATTTTCCTTATTGCAGCATCTCCTATGGGAACTATTCTTTCCTTGCTTCCTTTGCCAAGCGTGATAATGTAGCCGTGATCAAGGTTGACACGGTTCAATTCAAGGGCGATCAGTTCCGATACCCTTACTCCAGTGGCGTAGAGAACCTCAAGCATCGCGCTGTCTCTCGACGCTTCATGAGATTTGCCTTTTTCAGGTTGCTCAAGAAGTTTTTCAACTTCACCCAGAGAAAGAGTACGGGGAAGGGTCTTTGCTGGCTTTGGAGAAACGGTATTTCTCAGAGGGTCTTCAGTTATGATTTTTTCTGTTAGCAGAAACCTGAAAAACTGCTTTAGAGAAACTATATTTCTTGCTACGCTTCTCGGAGAAAGCTTTTTTTTCCTAAGGTGCTTAAAAAAAGCTTTTATTTCTAGGTTGCTTACCTTGGTAGGATCTGATATTCCCCTCTCGTTAAGAAAAACTGTTAGGGAGGATATATCCCTTGAATAGGATTCAATGGTGTTTTTCGAAAGGCCCCTGTTCATCGTGAGATATACAAGGAACGAATCGATAT
Organism: Candidatus Dadabacteria bacterium; assembly: GCA_007571325.1. Taxonomy (GTDB): domain Bacteria; phylum Desulfobacterota_D; class UBA1144; order Nemesobacterales; family Nemesobacteraceae; genus Nemesobacter. Next base: position 4,211 of record RKRQ01000013.1, on the reverse strand, counting down.
ACTCATCCATTAATTTATGTCCCGACTTGCCAGGAGCTGAGATATTTTTTCTGCTCTGCCGTAAGGGTGTCTATTCTAACTCCCAGTGTCTTGAGTTTTATCTTGGATATCATGCGGTCTATTTCTTCTGGAACGTCGTGAGCGTCGTTCTCAAGAGTTTCGCCGTTTTTCACTATATATTCGCAGCAAAGCGCTTGGTTCGCAAAACTCATGTCCATTACGCTTGAAGGGTGCCCCTCGGCCGCAGCAAGATTTATGAGCCTTCCTCCGCCAAGAACATTGATTTTCTTACCATTTGTAAGAGTGTATTCTTCAACGTATTCCCGTATGGCTCTTTTTGAGGTCGTTATTTCAGCAAGTGCGTCCAGGTCAAGCTCCACATTGAAATGTCCAGAATTTGCCACTATGGCCCCATCTTTCATTTTTTCAAAATGTTTTTTTCTTATGACATGTATATTGCCCGTAACAGTGCAGAAGAAGTCTCCCAGTGGGGATGCCTTTTCCATCGTCATTACCCTGAACCCGTCCATTGTGGCCTCAAGTCCCTTCACCGGTTCAACTTCTGTTACTATGACGTTTGCTCCCAGTCCTCTGGCTCTCATGGCAAGCCCCCTGCCACACCATCCGTATCCCGCAACCACGAAAGTTGTACCAGATATAAGTCTGTTGGTGGCACGTATGATTCCATCAAGGGTGCTCTGTCCGGTTCCATAACGGTTGTCAAAAAGATGTTTGGTATCCGCGTTGTTAACGGCGATTATGGGATATTCCAGAACCCCGTCATCCGCCATACTTTTAAGTCTGATTACGCCCGTTGTTGTTTCTTCCGTTCCTCCAATTACGTTATCTATGAGTTTTTCTCCGTCTTTGTGCAATGTTGATACAAGGTCCGCTCCGTCATCCATAGTTACGTGCGGGCGAGCGGACAACACGGCGTTTATGTGATTGTAATAGGTTTTTGTGTTCTCTCCCTTTATGGCAAAAACAGAAATTTTATGGTTTTTTACCAGATGAGCCGCAACGTCATCCTGGGTGCTTAACGGATTTGAAGCGCAGAGGTAGGCTTCAGCCCCTCCAGCTTTAAGAGCAGTCATGAGATTTCCCGTTTCCGTGGTAACATGAAGACATGCAGCTATTCTTATTCCCTTGAGGGGTTTTTCCTTCTTGAATCTTTCTTCTATTTGTCTCAGAACGGGCATTTCCTGAGCGGCCCATTCGCTTCTGAGTTTTCCTTGATTGGCAAGCTTTAAGTCTTTTACGTCGTAGTCCATTTTTTCCTCCATCATTTTCTACGGTCTGCGTATCCAAACCTGAATGGGGTCAGGCGTTTTCCAAAGCTTTTTTGAGTTCTGCGGTTTTATTTGTTTTTTCCCAAGAGAATGTTTCCTCATTTCTCCCAAAATGCCCGTAACAGGCTGTCTGTCTGTATATGGGTTTCTTGAGCCCAAGAAGTGAAATTATTCCCTCGGGGGTAAGATCAAAAACTTCTCTCACAGCTTCTGATATTCTTTCTTCCGGTAAAACGGCTGTTCCGAAAGCATCTATCATTACAGAGACCGGTTCTGCGATTCCAATGGCGTAGGCAATCTGTACTTCACAACGTGAGGCGAGAGAAGCTGCAACTATGTTTTTCGCTATGTATCTTGCCATATACGAGGCGCTTCGATCAACCTTGGAAGGGTCTTTTCCCGAGAATGCTCCGCCACCGTGTCTTGACCATCCTCCATAGGTGTCGACTATGATTTTTCTTCCCGTCAGACCTGCATCGCCCATCGGACCTCCGATTACGAAGTTGCCTGTCGGATTTATATGGATTTTTGTGTTTTTCGAAACAAGGTCTTTCATGCAGTGGTTTATTACATTTTCCCTGATTCCCTCAATAAGATCGCTACGCGAGATATCCTCTGAGTGCTGAGAAGATATTACCACTGCTTCTACTCCAATTGGTTTTTCATTTTCATACCTGAAAGTGACTTGGCTTTTCCCATCGGGTCTTAGAAACGGCATGGTGCCGTTTTTTCTTACCTCGGAAAGGCGCTTGGTTAACTTGTGGGCGTAAAGTATAGGGGAGGGCATAAATTCTTGGGTCTCGTCACATGCGTAGCCGAACATAAGTCCTTGATCTCCGGCTCCTTTTCTGTCAACTCCAAGCGCTATGTCAGGGGATTGTTTATCAATTGTCAAGAGAACAGAGCAGGTGTTCGCATCAAACCCCATAGAGCTGTCTACATAGCCGATTTCTCTTATCGTATTTCTTGCTACCTGCTGTATGTCGACTTGGCTTTTGGTGGTTATTTCACCGGAGATAACAACGAGACCGGTCGTAATCAATGTTTCACACCCGACCCGGCTCTCGGGGTCCTGCTCAATCATAGAGTCGAGTATGGAGTCTGATACCTGATCCGCAATCTTGTCCGGGTGGCCTTCTGTTACGGATTCTGAGGTGAATATGAAATTTTTCGGGGGCATTAAGTAAACCTCAAAATTGCACTAATATAATTATTCTGTCTTCTCTGTCAATAATTTGTCTGGGTTTTATAGATAGCTATCTGCTCGCAGTGGCGGAAGCGTGGGTTTTTCTATCTGTTTGGGTAAAATACCAAAGAATTCCGCTTTTCTTCGTGGAGAAAGTGAAATGAAAAAACTCTTGGCTCCTTCAATACTATCATGCGACTATCTTTGCCTTGAAAAAGAGATAACTGCTGTCTGTGAGGCGGGCGCCGATCTTATACACGTGGATGTGATGGACGGTCATTTCGTTCCGAATATAAGCATAGGAATACCTATAGTCGAGGCAATTGCACGGATGAAATCACCTCCCCAGATGGATATACATCTGATGATTGATAATCCTGAGAAATTCACGGAAAAATTCATAGATGCCGGCTCTCCTCATGTGAAGATCGTTACTATCCAGATGGAGGCCTGCAACCTCCTGTATAGCGCTCTTTCCTCTATCAGATGGAGGGGGCTTATGACGGGCGTTGCTCTTAACCCAGCGACTCCTATAGGTGTTATAGAGGAGAAACTGATGGAACTTATAGACGTGATAGTGATTATGACCGTGGAGCCAGGCTTCGGAGGTCAGAAGTTCATTCCAGAGATGCTGTCGAAAATAAGCAATCTAAGATCTCTTCTTGATGAAATGGACGGCAAAAAACCGCTTATTGAAGCTGACGGCGGGATAAATCTCGGGAACATAAAGCAAGTAGTTCAGGCCGGAGCTGATATAGTGGTGACGGGTTCTGGCATATATAAGACGGAGAACTACGCTGATACAATGTTGGCTATGCGTAAGGAGATGAAGTAGAAGCGCGCCTTATTTTATTTTTTCGATGAGCTACGAAGAGAAAAATTATATAGCCGACATAGAGCGGTATTTTCTCGGACTTGCGGGAACAGGTCTTATGCTTTCGGCCAGGGATTATGGTTTTATAAGGGAACTTGGCGGTAGATCCATTCCAAGGGAAATGGTTATTAAAGCCATAGCCTACGGTTTTGAGACAAGAAGACAGAGAGGGGTAGAGGAACCAAGAGGACTTTTTAATATAAAACAGGAAGTTGAAGAGTACCTTAAAGACCGACTGACGGAACGAGAATCGAAATGTGCAGAGCAGCCAAACACTGACTTTACCAGAAACAGTACAATAGAAGAATCGGTAAAGAAACTTGATAGGATCATAATTGAAGAACAAAGAGAGGATATAAAAAAGAAATACAAAAGACTAAGACAGAGGGTTCGTGAAACTGAAAATCTAAATTCTTCCACTAACGTATACAAACAACTTAACTTTTTATGGCGGGATTTTGTTGAAGATCTTTTCTTAGGTCTTTCTACCGACAAGCAGAAAGATGTAACGGCTGTTGCGGAAAGCAGGCTTCCAAGCGAAGCGAAGTTTTACGATAAGGATACGAAGGAAAAAACTTTTAAAGCTTTCAGAGATGAAATCGTATGCGAAACTCTTGGTATCAAAAATGTTTTCACAATGAAGTGATATGGCGGCTAAAAAACACATAGAGTTTGGTTGCAGAAAATGTTTTGGCAGGGGATATATAGTTTCTTCTGAAAACGGTCACTATGCCCAGGCGCAGATTTGTGGTTGTCTTTTTGATTGCAGTAGTTGCGGGGGAACCGGGACTGTATTTCTAGAAAACGAAAGAGGTTACAGATATCTTGAACGCTGCGGGGTCTGTGGGACGGCAAGGCTTAA
>RKRQ01000064.1 GCA_007571325.1 Candidatus Dadabacteria bacterium | reverse complement strand
GTTAGTAGTGGATGTTGACTTTGTTGAGGACTCTTCTTTTTCTGGCAAAAAGTTAAGATCTAAGCATTTTGCTATCTTTTCAATGGTTTCGGTGTTTAAATTAGGTTTTTTTTGTCTTGTTATATCAAATGGACTATCAAAATATAAATATAATGGAAAGCTATATGTTATTTCGCTAGTGCGATTAGATATATAGCTGCTTTCAATTATTTCCTTTGTAATAAATGCGTGAGAATATTGGTTGCCGCTTTTGAATTGTCTGCATAAAGCAAGTCCAACATTTTCACCCTTGAGGAAATGTTGCATTATCTGTTTACGAGGTCGACAGTGAAAACCGTTAGTATTGCCTGTATAGTAGGTATAGCGAGAATCGAATGGCCTATAGCTTATAGATATAATGCTGTCATAATCAATTTTTGACTTTTCTAAATCTGCTCTTGCATAAGAGATTTTCCAATCTCTAACATCTTTACCTAGATTGAATTCTACTCTAGCCTCCTCGTCTTCTAGACTTAGAAATTTACGAACAGTTTCTTTTAAATCTTTTTTATTATCATGAATTGTGAATTTATCTCTCGCCGTAACAATGCCAATGCTGTTTAGGGAGAATAACTCTTTTACGTTGAATCCTTTTTTATACTGCTTTTCCGCGTTGAAATCCTTTTTAACCATAAAATACATTGGACTCTCAACCTTCTCCAATAGAGTGAACGGTATAGTATCAATAGAGTTTTTCAACAAATACTCATATTTATATTTCCTCTCTCCATATAGATCGTGTACATGAACTTCTGCTAGTTGCTTAGGTTTCTTTTTACCGGTCTTAACAAAAAAATTTACGGATACGCCTTGCTTAATGTCAAACACATTTACATCTTTTGAACCGTCGGGGGCAAACTCTCTTTTGTTACTGTTGCCATGCAGGTTTAATATATAAATTTTGTCGTAGGTTTTTAATAAGTGCCAACGCATTCCTCTGAAAGTGGGATTGTCTAAAAAACTGTTAGAATTGATAAAAGCCAATATACCATTGGTGTTTTTTTCTATAAAGTGCTGTCCGCAACGAAGAAATTTTACATAGTCATCGTTGATCCATTTTGGGTTCCGTTCTTTTAATTTTTCTTCGCTATTGGGTTCTTTTTTATAATCTCCCATCAACTTCATTATCCAATGACTTTTGTTAGTGCTTTCGCCACTGTAAGGTGGATTGCCTAATACCACCATTATTGGCGCATCGCGTTTGACCTTATCAGCTTCCCGAGATTCATCGCTTAACCATGACGCAAACAAAGTTTCTGTATCAGGATGATATTCTTCCAGAGAATCTGTCAGAAATATGTTTAATCGTCTTCCTTGGTTCGGTTTGTATCCCGTTTCCTTTAACAACATTCCGATTTGTAAATGGGCCATTGCATAGGAAGCCATCAATAATTCAAAACCGTTTAGACGCGGAATTAAATCTTCTTCAACATAGGCACTCCAAATACCTTTCATCTTGTTAGAAATCTTCCCGTGTATAAGCCTAATAACCTCGGCCAAAAAGGTTCCGGTACCAGTAGCGGGGTCCAACACTTGAACTCTATGTACTTCTTTAGTTTCTATTAATGGGTTGCCTTTGTTTTTGCCTTTAGTGATTGAAGTGCCTTGTACTTTGATGTTAGTTTTGCTGGTGTCTGCCAAGCCATTACTAATATCAAACTCATTTTTTAACAGTTGATCTACATTTCGTACGATGAAATTAACCACTGGCGAGGGTGTGTACCAGACACCACGCGCTTTTCTTTTGGCAGGGTCATACTCAGCTAGAAAAGTTTCGTAGAAATGAATTATTGGGTCGTTGGTTTGTGTATATTGACCAAAATTTGTCAAAAGTTCTTTTATATTAGTAGCGCGGAACAGGTCGGCCAGGTTATCTACTGTGGTCTTAATGCGGCTATCAATATCAATTCCGGCCACATCGTTGAACAATTTGCGTAAGAATGGATTGCTTTTAGGAATTAGTTCGGAAGCTTCTTGTCGACTGAATGTCTCAAGTGTTTCGTCATTTAAACGTGCGGCGAACATTCCGTATGCAAGGGTCTGCGCGTATATATCAGAAAAATCTTGAGGAGAAAGATCGTGTATTAAAACCTTTCGAAAAGTTTCATATTGTTCCTTTAGCTTAGTGTTATCAGCACTATTTTTATCTGATGTAACTGCTTTTTCTAAAATATTTTTTAGAAGACTGGCTTTAGCAGCCATCATTTCAGCTAATTTTTGAGGTGATTTAATAGTTTGATTGATGAAGCTACAAAAATTTTGTATTAGATTTATAAACTCAGAAAAGTTGCCAGTTAATGCTTTTATTTTATTCCGGTCAATTTCACCGATACGAATTTCGTGCACCATCTTTCCATTTTGGAAAAACTTAAACCAGAGATAATCCGTAATAATCAGGTTATCAAGCGCTTTGCGGTAACGATCAAATTGTTCTTTATACTGTTTGTTGTTTAAATCTTTGCCGATGTCTTTGACTTCAATAAATCCTATAGGAATCTCGTTTTTGGTAATTACGAAATCGGGATTGCCACATTCCGTAACTTTGGTAGGTTCATTAGTCACGCGAACATTAGGTTGCAATTCGCGAATCAGCGCTTCTAAATCTCCTCTGTAGGAATGTTCAGTAGAAATTCCTTGTTTATGGCGGTCATTAATGCGTGCTATATATTCTCTTAGACTCATTCTCGGGAATTTCTCGTTAAGGGGTCAGTGTTTGTGAAAACACAAATAGTATAGTAAAGTCGGCGTAGTCGGCAAGAATGTTTGGAATACTGAGACTTTGATGAACAAACATTTTTTCATCTTTTTTGTTTAGTAAGAAGTACTGGTGGTAAAATAGTTCTTGACATGGGCTCCCCTAAATCTTTATTTAATCTCAAAAGTTCTTTTGAGCCCAAGGGAGATCAACCCAAGGCCATTTCCGCTCTGGTAGAAGGGTTGAGATGTGGGTACAAAGATCAGGTTCTTCTGGGGGTTACAGGAAGCGGCAAGACCTTTACTGTCGCTCACGTTATCTGTGACATGGGACGTCCCACTCTTGTACTTGTTCACAACAAGACCCTTGCCGCCCAGACATATGCTGAACTACATGATCTTTTTCCTGACAATGAAGTTCACTATTTTGTCAGTTACTACGACTATTATCAGCCTGAAGCCTATATTCCCGAGACCGATACATACATAGAAAAAGATGTTTCTATAAACGAATACATAGACCGTATGCGCCACGCGGCTACCAAAGCGCTTTTTAGACGAAGAGACGTAATAATTGTCTCAAGCGTTTCAGCTATTTACGGAATCGGAGCGCCCAAGGTTTATTACGGCATGCTTACCGAAATAGAAGTAGGAATGGAACTTTCTCGAAATAATTTCGCTCTAAGGCTCGAGGAAGTGCGTTATGAAAGAAAGATTGATGAGCTTGACAGGGGCACCTACAGGGTAAGAGGGGATGTGGTGGATGTGTTTCCTTCGCATGAGGAATCGGTTGCGCTTCGTGTCGAGTTCTTCGGAGACTCGATCGAGACAATACGCACTATAGATCCGTTAAGCGGCCGCAACTTAGAGGAACTGCGGGAAGTTTCCATTTTTCCGGGCTCTCATTACGTTGCTCCCAAAAGCGTCCTTGAAGAGGCGGTGGAGAATATAGGCCTGGAGCTTCAGTACAGGCTTGTTGAACTCAGAGACAGGGGGATGGAACTTGAGGCCGACCGTCTTGAGGAAAGAACCCAGTTTGATCTTGAATTGCTAAACACTATGGGTTTTTGTCCCGGAATAGAGAATTACTCAAGGTATATATCGGGGAGGCGAGAGGGAGAAGCTCCCTACACGCTTCTTGATTATTTTCCCGAGGATTTTCTGTGCATAATCGATGAAAGTCACCAGATGATTCCTCAGTTGCGGGGTATGTACTTGGGTGACAGAAGCAGGAAATTTTCTCTGATTCAAAATGGTTTCCGGCTTCCCTCCGCGTTTGATAATCGTCCGCTTAACTTTGAGGAGTTTGAGTCCAAGGTCGGCCAAGTTGTTTATGTCTCGGCCACCCCGGGACCTTATGAGCTTTCACAGGCCGGCAACAATGTTGTTGAGCAGATAATACGGCCGACGGGCCTGGCCGACCCGTTGGTTGAGATTCGCTCCGCCCAGAATCAGGTGGATGATCTTTTTGATGAACTGAAAAAAATTGTCGCTGAAGGACATAGAGCGCTTGTTACTACGCTTACCAAAAAGATGGCTGAAGATCTTACAGACTATTACGGAGAGCTTGGTCTTCGTGTTGAGTATCTGCATTCAGAAATCGATACTCTTGAAAGAATAAGAATCGTAAGGGACTTGAGAGCTGCAAGGTTCGATGTTCTTATAGGGATAAATCTTCTGCGGGAGGGACTTGATATACCTGAAGTTTCCCTGGTGGTGGTGCTTGACTCGGATAAGGAGGGATATCTTCGCTCCGAAACATCCCTTGTGCAAATCTTTGGCAGGGCCGCGAGAAATGTTTCTGGCAGAGTTATTCTCTACGCAGACACTATAACGGGGTCAATGCGCGCCGCCATGATGGAAACCCGCAGAAGAAGAAATATGCAGATGGAATACAATGAGAAAAACAATATAGTTCCAAAGAGTATAGAAAAGAACATAATCGATATTTTGGGTTCAATATACGAGTCTGACTACCTAAAAATTGATACTGAGCAAGAGAATCTTCTTGATATTTCTCCGAACAAAATCCAGGGAGTCATATCGAAGCTCTCAAGGGAAATGAAGTCTGCCGCGAAAAAGCTTGAATTCGAAAAAGCCGCTGAATTGAGAAACAGGATAAAAAAACTTCAGGAATTGGAACTTAAATACGCCGAAGAAGTTGAGTGATAATAGGCTATTTTCTTGCCGATTTTTTTGTTTAATGTAAAATTAAATCGCTTTTGGAAAGAGTGGGTTTTTACCCGCTCTTTTTTGTTGAAAGGCATTATAATAGAGGGAGAATTCTTTTGCAGGAAACATACGGTAAGATTGAGAAATCAGTTCTCGAGGTTCTTCATCCTATCGTCACGGAGAATTCTTGCGAACTCGTGGATGTAAAGTACTTAAGGGAAAGAGGGAGTAGGATTCTCAGGATATACCTTGACAAGCAGGGCGGAATTACCGTTGACGACTGCGCTAACGTAAGTAGAGAACTTAGCGTCATTCTGGATGCGTATGACGTGATTCCACAGCATTCCTACACTCTTGAGGTTTCTTCTCCCGGTCTCAGAAGACCGCTTAATAAGCAGAGCGACTATGAGAGATTTAAGGGAAGGAAAGTAAAGATAAGAACCACAGATATTGTTGAAGGCAGAAAAGTTTTTTCTGGGACTTTGCTTGGAATGAAAGAGGAAATGATCCTGGTGGAAGTTGAAGGTCATTCTTACAGCGTGCCTTTTGATTCCGTCAGAAAGGCGAACTTGGAAATTGATTACGGGAAAGGAGCAGGAAAATGATTACGGAATTAACCAGAGTGATAGATTCCGTAGGGAAAGACAAGGGTATTGACAAGGAGCGGATTATTAGTGCTGTTGAAGAAGCGGTTCTGTCCGCGGCCGAGAAACTTCTCAAGTCAAAAAATCAGGACAAGGAACTTGATGTTTACTACAATCCCGATGAGGGGGAAGTGGAGCTTTTCGAGTACAAGGAAGTTGTCGAAACTGTGGCTAACCCTGAACTTGAGATTTCTCTTGCTGAAGCATCCGAACTTGATCCTGAAACTGAACTTGGGGACATGATAGGCGTGAAAATAAGTCCGGAATATACCAGAATCGCCATTCACAATGCCAAACAAAAGGTTCTTCAGAAACTAAAGGAAGCCGAAGGCAAGGTTATATACGAGGAGTTTATAGGTAGGAAAGGAACCATAATCGGTGGCATAGTAAGAAGAGTTGACAGAAGGCACATAATAGTCGATTTGGGAAGAGTTGAAGCTGTTCTGCCTCCAGAACAGCAGGTGCCCAGAGAGTACTATAAGATGAAGGAAAGGATACGAGCGGTACTCCTTGATATAAAGGAGTCACCACGCGGGGAGCCCAGACTTATACTGTCAAGAGCTCATGTGAGTTTTGTAGTGAGGCTTTTTGAATCAGAAGTTCCTGAAATCGCGGAGAACATAGTAGAGATAAAAGCTATCTCCAGGGATCCTGGCGGAAGAACGAAAATAGCCGTGTCGTCAAAGGATTCAGATGTGGATGCGGTTGGCGCCTGCGTAGGTATGAGAGGTTCAAGGGTTCAGAGCATCATTCAGGAACTAAGAGGCGAGAAAGTGGATATAGTTCCTTGGTCTGAAGATCCGGCCCGTTATGTGTGCAACGCTCTTTCTCCTGCTGTTGTGAACAAGGTGGTAATTGATGAGAATAGCCGCTCTATGGAAGTCATAGTTGACGACGATCAATTGTCTCTTGCCATAGGGAGAAAGGGACAAAACGTAAGACTGGCGTCGCAACTCACAGAGTGGAAAATAGATATAAAGACCGAATCTAGAGTCAAACACGAACAACAGGAAGTACTTTCCCTTCTTACGAGCTTACCATCTGTAAGCGAGGTTACTGCGAGCCTGCTTTACAATGATGGATTCTACTCTCTTGAACACATAGCTTTTTGCGAGCCAGATGTGCTGATGAAAGTGGGCAGCCTTGGCGAAGACGAAGTCTCCGCGCTGCAGAAGGCAGCCCGTGTGGCTCTTATGGGAAAACTTGAAGAAATGCCCATTGTGAGCGACTCAGAAGAGGTTTCAGGTGGAGAGGGGGTTCAAATTTCTCCGCCTAGTGGAGAAGAGGAAGAAGATTTGGGAAAGGAGAGTTAAGAAAGTCCACTGCCCCGCATGCAAAGCGGACTTCTTTGGAACATGTCTAGAATCAGAGTACATCAGGTAGCTAAGAAGCTTGGAGTAAGTAGCAGAGATGTAATAGCTCAGGGCGTTAAGCTTGGAATTGAAATCACAAGTCATCAGAACGTAGTATCAGAGACGGATTTAGAGAAAATAAGGAAAGCGTTTATCAGCGTTTCCGAAGACGATTCTTCAAAAACGGCTCAAGAGCAGAAGGAAGTCGTAAAGGTTTTTAAATCCGAAACTGGCCATGACTTCGTTGAAAGAAGAACAGGCTCCAGAGTAGTCAGAAGAAGGAAGAAGGTTGTAAAACCCGAACCGCAGGAGCAAGAAGAGGTTGCACCTGTTGCCTTAGAGGCTGACGAACTTAGATCCCAACCCGAAATCCCCGTTTCGTCTGCGCCTGCGGGTGACGAGACGGAAGTGGACCAGGATCTAAAACCTGAAGATCAAGAGATACCTAAAGAAGCTCCTGAGGTTGCACAGTTGCCGGAAGCTAAAACTGATACTCTGCAGGCGGATGATGTTGAACTGAAAACTGAAGTTTCACCTGAACCTGAAAAAACCGTTGAAAAGGTGGATGAGGATGAGCAGAGTCAGCGCAAGCAGAAGAAAAAACCAAGGAAGAGCAAGCTTCTAAAAGAAGAACTCCATGATGAAGAGACGCTTGAGCAGCTTAAAAGGGCGTTTCGAACTAAAGTCCCCAGCAGAAAAGAATACGTAATACAAAACAAGAAACCCAAACTGAGACAGAATTTTGACGGTGCCGGAAGAAACGGGGGAACTTCCCCGAACGATGGACAAGATGCTCCGTTTATTTCAGTTCCTCCTATCCATACTTCGAAAAGAAATATCAAGATTGGCGAAGCTACGGTGGTTTCCGACCTTGCGAAGATGATGAGCGTAAAGGCGTCGGAAGTTGTAAAAAAGCTTATGACCATGGGTACTGGTGCCACGATTAACCAGTCAATTGATAGTGATACTGCTGAGCTTGTCGCTGATGAATTTGGCTTTAACGTAACTGTCGAAAGATTTGTTGAAGAAGACCTGCTTTTTGATCATATTGAGTCGCAGGACATAGAAGAGAGGCCAAGGCCACCAGTTGTTACGGTTATGGGACATGTTGATCACGGGAAGACAACTCTTCTTGATTCCATAAGGGAAACTGATGTTGTTGCGGGAGAGGCCGGCGGTATAACACAGCACATAGGCGCCTACGCGGTAAAGGTAAAGAATTCTACAATAGTTTTTGTAGACACGCCGGGGCATGAGGCGTTTACTTCAATGAGAGCTCGTGGCGCGAGTATAACTGATATAGTAATTCTAGTTGTGGCTGCGGATGACGGAGTAATGCCTCAGACGATTGAAGCGGTTAATCATGCCAAGGCTGCTGGAGTTCCGATTATAGTCGCCATAAACAAAGTCGACAAAGAAGGTGCTGATGTCGAAAAAATCAGGAGAGAACTTTCTGAAATAGATCTTATATCGGAACAGTGGGGAGGAGATACTCTTTTTGCCGAGGTTTCCGCGAAAAAGAAAAAAGGTATAAGCGAACTCCTTGAACTTGTATTGCTCCAGGCCGATGTGCTTGAACTCAGAGTGGCATCTGATAAGAAAGCGAATGGAGTAGTAGTGGAAGCTGAACTTGACAGGGGCAGGGGGGCTGTCTCAACTGTTATTGTAAAGGAAGGGACTCTACGGGTCGGAGATTGCGTTGTATCCGGGATTCACAGTGGGAAAATAAGGGCTCTTACCGACGATAGAGGCAAAACGGTAAAAAGTATTGGGCCTTCGATGCCTGTAAAGATAATGGGTCTTTCTGGAGTTGCTGAAGCCGGGGAAAAATTCCATGTTGTAAAGGATGAAAAAACAGCCAAAGAAATAGTATCTCACCGTCAGGACAAGATTAGGTCTCATAAAGTGATTACAACTCCGAAGCTTTCTCTTGAGGATCTTTTTAACTCTATTGAAAATGAGGAAGCCAAGGAGCTTTCTCTTATCATAAAGGCGGATACCCAAGGGTCGGTTGAGGCACTCAGGGATTCTGTGGAAAGACTATCGACTGAAAAATGCAAGGTAAAGATTGTTCATTCCGGAGCTGGAGGGATAAATGAAACGGATGTGGTCCTAGCAAGCGCGTCAAACGCAGTGGTGATAGGATTTAACGTCAGACCCGATGCAAACGCGCTCAAGCTTTCTGAAAAAGAAGGGGTCTCTCTTGAACTTCATTCCATAATTTATGATGTTGTAAACCGTATAAAAAGTGCTATGGAAGGGCTTCTTGAACCCATTCGCAAGGAAGTTGTTGTTGCTCATATGGATGTGAAGGAAATTTTTCATGTGTCAAGAGTGGGAACTATTGCAGGATGTATGGTTTCTGACGGCAGGGTTAGCAGGGATAACGGCATAAGAGTGGTTCGGGACGGCGCGGTTGTTTTTGACGGAAAGGTAAGCTCCCTCAGGCGTTTTAAAGAAGATGTCAAAGAAGTTTCTTCGGGGTATGAGTGTGGTATAACAATAGAAAATTTCAACGACGTTAAGCAGGGAGATGTCTTTGAGCTTTACAAGTTCGAGGAAATAAAACAGGAACTTTGATATCTGGTATTTAAATGGTTGTGGGCATAGCAAGACTTGAGCTTTATATGTCGGGGAACAGGTCTTTAAAAGATAAAAGACGCTTGGTCAAGAGCCTTCTGCAGAGCGCAAGATCGAAATTCCCTAGCCTCTCTCTTGCCGAAGTTGATTCTCTTGATCTGAAAAACAAAGCCACTATAGGGTTTGGATGTGTTTCCAACGATGCTTTTCTTGTAAATTCCATTCTGGACAAAGTAACTTCCTATATTGAAAGCACGGGAAGTTTCCACATGGGTGAAAAGGAAATGGAGATTCTTCATTTCTAAAAGACCGAAGATGTCTCACAGCTACAAAAGATCCGCAAGGATATCCGACCTTCTAATAAAGGAGATATCCGAAATGCTGTTGCGAGGCAAGGTAAAGGACCCGAGAGTCTCATCGGCAAGCATAACAGATGTCAAAGTCACAGACGATATGGGTTCCGCGAAAGTTTTCTTCACTTCTTTTGATGAGAATTCCGATATACAGGAAATGTTAGAAGGGTTAAGCAACGCCGCAGGCTATATAAAAAGCACCCTTTCAAAGAAATTGAGAATAAAGAGAATCCCTAACATAGAATTTGAATATGACGGTCTTGTGGAAAAACGTGCTAGGATTGATGAATTGATAAGGAATATATCGGATGAAGAATCTTGATGAGATTATTGCTCTCATAAAACAGAACAGAAGTTTTTTAATAGTTTCCCATGAGAATCCAGATTGCGACGCTCTGGGTTCAACAATAGCGATGATGCTGGTTCTTCGCAGTCTGGGAAAGGATGTGATCATGTACAACAAAGACGGCGTTCCAGAGCATTTGCGTTTTCTTCCGGAGTGGTCAGGCGTTGCCGATTCTCTTGACTGTTTCGGAGATGATGTGGAGGTGGTGATACTTCTTGACTGTGCTGATATTTCTCGACCTGGGAAAGAATTTGAGGGTGAAATCCTGAAAAAGAATCTTACCCTTGCTTTTATCGACCATCATGCAAGTAACAGAACAAGCTCTGACTACTGTCTTATAGATGAGAAAGCATCTTCTACGGGAGTTCTTGTCTACAGGATGATAAAACATATGGGGATTTCTGTAAGCAGTAAAATTGCAGAGTGTATTTTTTCTTCTATAGTAGGGGATACGGGTTCCTTTCGGTATTCAAACACCTGTTCTGAGACGTTTATGATTGCTGCAGAACTGGTTGACAGTGGGGCCGACCCGGAAAAGATATCCAGATTTATTTATGATAATGAACCTTTAAGAAAGGTTATGCTGAGAACCCTGGCAATGAACACCCTTGAGGTATCCGGCAAAATAGCTTTTCTTCACGTATCGAGTGAAATGTTTGAACAGACTGGTACCAAAAAAGAACATACCGAGGGTATTGTGAGCATGGCGAGGTCGATTGAGGGAGTTGAAGTCGCGGTTTTCTTAAGGCAGGAATCCGACCTAGATTGGAAAGTGAGCCTAAGGTCAAAAGAGTACGTGGATGTGGCACGGATTGCGGGATTATATGGTGGGGGTGGGCACCGAAGGGCTGCTGGCTGTGTAATTTCTGCCGCGCTTGATACCATCAAACTTAGACTTTTCAGTTCAATTCGGGAGGCGATGTGATGGATGGAGTTATGGTTCTAGACAAACCCAAGGGTTATACCTCCGCTCACACACTTAACAGGGTAAAAAGAGCCTTGGGGGCAAAGAAAGCAGGTCATACAGGAACTCTTGACCCTTTTGCGACAGGGGTTCTCCCGGTTTGCTTTAACCAAGCGACAAAAGCTATTCCTTATCTAGGGGATGATATAAAGGAATACGAAGCTGAGATGATCTTGGGTATATCGACCGATACAATGGACAACACCGGTATGATTACAAGACGAGTGGATATGGGGAATATATGCAGAGACGAAGTAGAAGGGGTTTTTGAAGGGTTTTCGGGAGAAATAACGCAGGTTCCTCCTATGTACTCCGCCGCCAAAGTTTCAGGTAAAAAACTCTATGTTTTTGCAAGAGCTGGAAAGGAGATTGAGAGGAAACCGAAAAGAGTTACAATAGAAGAAATAAGACTTCTTGACTTCTCTTTTCCGAAAGCGACTTTTTACGTTAAGTGTTCTCGTGGAACCTATGTGAGGGTAATTGCTTCGGAAGTCGGGAAAAAACTGGGCTGTGGAGCTCATCTCTGCGAACTTAGGAGACTTAAAAGCGGTCCATTCACACTGAGTGATGCTAATAGCATAGAAGACGTGGAATCTGGAAATTACAATTTTCTTTCTCTCGAGAAGGTTTTGGGAGGTTATCCGAAGGTTTATCTAGAAGGGGATTTACGTCAGAGTGTAAATAACGGAATCCCGCTTTGTCGCGGGGCTCTGTTGGATGTGGAGTTGCCCGAATTTAAAAATAGGGATATAATCACCATATTTTGCCGGAAAACAATTCTTTCCATATGTGAAGCGGAAGCTGATTCTGATAAATTTGAGTATATGGAAGATAAAGATATAGTGTTTCGGCATTTAAGGGTATTTAACTGATCAGGCGAGGGTCTAGGAGGAATTGACTTATGTCTTTGCAGAAAGAAGAAAAGGCACGAATCATAAACCAGTTTCAAAAACATGAAAACGATGTTGGTTCGGCCGAAGTTCAGGTAGGGATACTGAATGGGAAAATACAGGAACTGTTAGAACATGTAAAAAGAGCACCCAAGGATAATCACTCAAGAAAGGGACTGGTTTCCATGGTCGCCAAGAGGAGAAAACTGCTCAACTACGTAAAGAGGGTAAGACCTCAGGAGTACGGCAAACTTATAGAAACCCTCGGATTGAGAAGATGAGGAAGAACATTTTGGAGGAAATGAATTGACTGAACAAAGAAGAGATATGGAAGCAGACCTGTTTGGAAGCAAGTTGCGTCTTGAAACGGGAAGGCTTGCTAAGCAGGCAAACGGAGCAGTTCTTGCTTCCTGCGGAGGAACTACAGTGCTTGCCACTGTCGTCGCCTCAGAAGAAAAAATAGAAGATGATTTTCTGCCGCTTACGATTAACTATCAGGAAAAATCTTATGCGGCTGGGAAAATTCCCGGAGGTTATTTTAAAAGGGAAGGGCGTCCTAGCGAAAAAGAAATTCTTACATCAAGACTTATTGACAGACCTGTAAGGCCTCTTATTCCCAAGGGGTTTTGTTACCCTACCCAGGTTATAGTTACGGTTATTTCCGCTGACGGGGAAAATGCTACGGATGTTATTTCTGTAATAGCGTCTTCAGCGGCGCTTATGATCTCTGATATACCTTTTGCAGGGCCCATAGCGGCTCTTACTGTTGGGAAAGTAGACGGACAGCTTGTTATAAACCCCTCTCCCGAGAAGCTGGAAATCAGCACTATGGATATAGTAGTTGCAGGCACTTCAGAGGCGATAGTGATGGTTGAAGGAGGTTTGAAGGAAGTAAACGAAGAGGAAGTTGTAGAAGCCCTTATGTTTGCCCATTCTGGTATAAAGGAAATTGTTTCTTTCCAAAATCGTTTCGTTGAAGGAATAGGGAAGGAAAAAAGAGAAATACCCTCTGTGGAAACAAACGAAACGCTTGAAGATGAGGTGCGGTCAATCGTACTTCCCATCATTGAACGGGGCATAGTGGCTGATTCAAAGGATGGCAGAAAGAAGCTTATAAAACAGGTCTATGAAGATAGTGCAAAAAAGTTTGTTGAGAGTCACCCGGAAGATAAATCCATAATTGACAAAAGATTTGACGAACTGGTCAAGGATTCAGTCAGGAGCAAAATAGTAGAAGGCACAAGACCTGACGGAAGGGACTATACGACCGTGAGACCTATATGGGGTGAAGTAGGTCTCCTTGAGAGAACCCACGGTTCCGCGCTTTTTACCCGTGGGGAAACTCAGGCCATAGTTGTCACAACTTTAGGGACTTCATACGATGAGCAGAGAATAGACGCGCTTGAAGGGGACCAGACGAGAAGTTTCATGCTACATTACAACTTTCCTCCTTATTCCGTAGGAGAAACAAGCAACCGTTTGGGTCCTGGAAGAAGAGAGATAGGTCACGGTGCGCTTGCCGCAAGAGCGATAAAACCCGTTCTGCCGGACAAAGAGGACTTTCCCTACACCATAAGGATTGTTTCTGAAATACTTGAGTCAAACGGCTCTTCTTCAATGGCAACTGTGTGCGGTTCTTCCATGTCTCTTATGGATGCTGGAGTGCCTATAAGCGCCCCTGTGGCCGGCATAGCTATGGGACTTATAAAAGAGGGAGATAAGTTCGTTATTCTCTCTGATATTCTTGGTGACGAGGACCACCTTGGTGACATGGATTTTAAGGTGGCCGGTACGCAGAGCGGTATTACAGCCCTGCAGATGGATATCAAGATAACCGGTATAACCGAAGAAATTCTTACAACCGCTCTTTCTCAGGCAAAAGATGCGAGGATGCATGTCCTCGGAAAAATGTATGAGGTAATTAGCAGTCCGAAAAAAGAACTTTCCGAATATGCACCAAGAATCCTTTCCATGCAGCTGAAACCGGAGAAGGTCAAAGTTGTTATAGGTTCTGGCGGTAAGACTATCAAGAAGATAGTTGAGGACACGGGAGCTCAAATAGATATACAGGATGATGGCCTGGTGAAGATTTTCTCCCCTGATTACGAAGCTTGCAAGAAGGCGGAGAGTTACATAAAGAGGATTGTCGAAGACATTGTTGCTGGAAAGCTTTATGTTGGAGTGGTCAAGCGCATTCTTGATTTTGGAGCTATAGTTGAATTGGGTCCGGGAAAAGACGGGCTTCTGCATATCTCTGAACTTGAAAACCGCAGAGTTGCGAACGTGACCGATATACTGAAAGAAAAAGACGAGGTTTTAGTTAAGTGTCTAGCTGTTGAGCGTGACGGAAGAGTTAGACTCAGTAGAAAGGCTGCGCTTGACCAGAATATAGAAGATTACAGAATCTCTGATTAACCATTACAGTTGAATCTTTCCCGGGAAAAGCCGAAGCTGGTCGTTGTTTTAGGACCCACCGCTTCGGGTAAAACCGAAATGGCTCTGGAAATAGCCTCTAGAATCGGGGCTTGCATAATAAGTGCCGATTCTGTTCAGGTCTACAGGCATTTCAATATAGGCAGTGCTAAACCAACGGAGAAACAGAGGAGGGGAATCCCGCACTTTCTTATAGATGTTGTGGACCCCGATCAGAATTTTAACGCCGGCATCTACATGAGGCTTGCTTTTGATCACATCAGCAAGCTTGTTGCGGAAGGCAAGAAGATAATTGTAGTTGGAGGCACTTTCCTCTATGTAAAAGCTCTTCTTGGCGGGCTTCTTGAGGGGGTTGAGACTGACCAGAAGTTCCGAGACCAGCTTAAGCGTGAAAGGGAGACGAAAGGAGTCGCATCGCTTCACAAAAAACTTCAGTCAATAGATGCTGAGTCGGCTGAACTTATATCCCCCAATGATTATGTGAGAATTGAGAGGGCTCTTGAAGTTTATCACGTTACGGGTGAGAAGATCTCATCTCATCAACGGAAGCATGGGTTCTCGGAACAAAGATTTAATGCCCTTAAAATAGGCCTTCTTGCAGACCGAGAACAGTTGCGCGGTTCTATAGATGCAAGGGTTGATAAAATGATTGACCGTGGCTGGGCTGAAGAGGTGAAATCTATCAGAGCGATGGGATATGGACCGCACTTAAAACCTATGAAGTCTATAGGCTATAAGTGTATCAACGAATTTCTTGACGGTTATGTTGATTTGAGAACAGCAGTGAAAAATATAAAAACGGAGACAAAAAGGTTTTCCAAACGACAATCCACTTGGCTTCGTTCGGATAAAGATATAAGGTGGTTTGACCCAATAGACGAAAAGAATTCGATAATTGAAGCATGCGGCGATTTTCTCAGCTGACAATCTCAATTGATTATTCTTTTTCTTCAACCCTATATGAATGAATGGTTCTCAATATTATAGCTGCACCTATTAGTACGGAGAGTACGGGGAGGAGCCATAATATCGTACTGAATCCTCTGGGAGGAGGGGATGCGAGGATTGTTTCTCCATAGCTGGAAACAAAATAGTCTATTATTTCTTCCTTAGTTTTTCCTTCACGCAGCTTAGTTTTTATAACAGCCCTCATGTCCCGGGCAAGCTGGGCATTTGATTCAGCGACGCTTTGCCCCTCGCATACAGGACACATGAGTTCTCCTGAGATTTCGGCAATCTGATCTTCAAGCGTGTCCGCATCCACACTTAAGGCGATAAAGAGGGCTATTGACAAAAACAGCCCCGATCTCAGGGTTTTTTGAAAAAAACAGTTCATGGATTGTCAGTTTCTTCGTTACTGAGGTTATAGTTTATAGCGTTTTCTATATAGTGCATAATCATCTTTTCTGTAAGAGGTCCCCTATGCTTGGCCGTTACTATACCATCGGGATTTAGAAAGAAAGTTTCTGGAACTCCTCCTACTCCATAATCAAGATGGACCCTGTTCTCCGGGTCATAAATGTTGACGAACTTTTCCCCGAACGATTCTATATATTTTTCAGCGCTTCTTTTATCGTCCATTATGTTGATTCCTATAAACTCTATCTTCTTGCCGGAAAGCGACGTGTAGACTCTTTCAAGTGTCGGCGCTTCTTCTTTGCAGGGATGACACCATGATGCCCAGAAATTTATAAGCAAAGTCTTTCCTTTGAAGTCTGAAAGACTTACTTTCTCTCCGTCAAATGATTCAAGCACAAATCCAGGTGCGGGTTTTCCGACTAGCTGAGATGGATTCTGAATACTTTCCTCTCCCGTGAGTCCGGTCCAGAGCGCATAGACAAGTAGTGTTATGATAAGAATGGTAAGGATTTTGGGGACTACGTTTGATATTTTCATAATGAATAGATCGTCTTTTCTAGCCTTAAATTTTTTTTTGGTTATTATTTCGAAAATTATCCTCTCTATTATAATAGGTTTTCATGAAAAAACTTATAATTGTATCCAACAGATTGCCTACAACTGTACGGGAAAAAGATGGGAAGCTTTCTTTTGAACCGAGTGTGGGAGGCGTTGCTACGGGACTAAGTTCTCTTGATACCAATTATGAAAAATGCTGGATAGGGTGGTCGGGTATAGATTACCATAATCTCTCTAAAGAGCAGGTCGTAGAGGTGGAGCGGCGGCTTGGGGAAGAAAATTTTTATCCCGTGAACCTCAGCACTGAAGAGGTAAAAGATTATTATCAGGGTTTTTGCAACGAGGTTATATGGCCTATATTCCATTACTTCGTTCAGTACGGAACCTACAAAAAAGAGTTCTGGGAATCATACATAGGAGTTAATAGAAAGTTCGCCGACGCCATACTTAACGTCGCCGGTGAAGGGGATTATATCTGGGTTCATGATTATCATCTGATGCTCGTTCCCGATCTTGTCAAAAAGCAGTTACCAAAATCAAATATCGGCTTTTTTCTGCATATACCTTTTCCTTCTTCCGAAATATTCAGACTTATTCCCTGGTGCCGTGAAATAATACAGGGACTAACCGGAGCTGATCTGATAGGGTTTCATACTTTTGATTACGTAAGACATTTTGCGGAAAGTGTGAGAAGAATACTAGGACATGAGCATTCTCTCGGACGATTTATAATCGGGGAAAGGGAGATAAGAACCGATACTTTCCCTATGGGGATTGATTACGATAAGTTCTCCTCCGCGGCGAAGAATCATAGCATCCAAAAAAGAAAAGACGAATTCAGAGACCTTCTGGGAACTGACCGGAAGATTATTCTTTCCATAGATCGTCTTGATTACTCAAAAGGTATTCCAGAGAGGCTCAGGGCTTTTGATCTTTTTCTTGAGGAGAATCCCGAAATAAGGGGCAAAGTAGTTCTTCTTCTTGTTGCGGTGCCTTCAAGAACCGAAGTGGTTCACTACAAGATACTGAAAAATGAAGTTGACAATCTGGTTGGCTCTATAAACGGTCGTTATGGAACAATTGGCTGGAATCCAATTCACTACATGTACAGATCTTTCGGTTTTGAGGAATTGATATCCCTCTATCTGACCGCGGATATTCTTTTCATTACTCCTCTTCGTGATGGTATGAATCTTATTGCTAAGGAGTACGTGGCTGCCAGACAGAACAAGGCTGGAGTGCTTATACTGGGTGAAATGGCTGGAACGGCTCAGGAACTGAGCGAAGCTATAATAATAAATCCAAATGATCTGGAATCTACTTCCCAGGCGCTGGAAACTGCTCTTGCCATGACTGAGACAGAACAGGAAAAACGGATGAAAAAGATGCAGAGTCGCCTCAGTAGATACGATATCAGGACATGGACCGCGGATTTCATGGAGAGGCTTGACGAAACTAAAGAAAGACAGCTGAAGATGTTTGCCCGCAGGCTGAGTCCGGAAATGACAAACCAACTGGTTGAAAAGTACAGAGTGAGTAAAAAGTGTCTTTTTCTGCTTGATTACGACGGCTCTCTTGTTTCTTTCAAGAATAATCCACAGGATGCGAAGCCTGACCCAGAACTTTATTCTTCGCTTGGGGTGCTTTCTTCAAGGAAAAAAAATGAACTGGTTATTATAAGCGGCAGAGACAGAACAACTCTTACAAACTGGCTTGGGGATGTAACGAACGGTCTTGCGGCAGAACACGGTCTCTGGATAAGACGTGGAAAGTGGAGAATGCTTGATATTGTTTCTGATGAATGGAAAGAGGAAGTGAGACCTATACTGGAAGTCTTTGTCGACAGAACTCCCGGGGCACTCATAGAAGAGAAAAATTTTTCCTTGGCGTGGCACTACAGAAAGGTTGATCCGGCACTCGCAATTGTGAGGATAGGAGAGCTTAAGGACATACTCTCGCACATAACGGCGAATCTTGAGATCGGAGTGCTTGAGGGAAACAAGGTTGTGGAAATCAAGGGCTCTTTTATAAACAAAGGCAAAGCGGCTTCTCATTGGCTCAAGGCGAAAAAATGGGACCTTATCATCTCCATAGGGGACGACTGGACGGATGAAGATATTTTTGAGCAGCTTCCCGAAAATGCCTATTCTATAAAGGTGGGATTCGGACCGTCAAAAGCCAAGTACAGAGTCAGGTCAACGGTGGAGGCAAGAAGTCTTCTCTTTTCGTTGGCAGAAATGACTCGCAAAACAGAAGATATATCTTTTGAAACAGACCAGAGGCAGGGATAGATGGAATATGTGAAAATTGCCGGTACGGAAATCAATTCCTCGAGAATAGGTCTCGGAACCTGGGCTATGGGAGGGTGGCTCTGGGGAGGAAGTGACAGGAAAGAATGTGTGAAAACAATATACAAGGCTTTTGATAGTGGGGTGAATTTGATTGACACTGCTCCGATTTATGGCTTCGGTGTTTCAGAAGAAATTGTAGGAGAAGCAGTTTCTCAGAGCGGGATGAGAGATGAACTTGTAATTGCGACTAAAGCGGGGCTTGAGTGGGAAAGAGGGGGAGTATTCAGAAATTCTCTACCGGAGAGAATACACAAGGAAATTGACGATTCTCTTAGAAGGCTACGTACCGACTGGGTAGATATTTATCAGATACACTGGCCTGATCCTCTTACTCCTGTTGAAGAAACCGCCGAAACCATGGTGGAACTTATTGAGAGTGGAAAAATAAGAGCAGTTGGAGTGAGCAACTATTCGGTTGAGCAAATGAAGATTTTTCACTCTGTATGCCATCTTAATTCAAGTCAGCCTCCTTACAATCTTTTTGAGAGAAAAATAGAAGGCGATGTATTTCCTTGGTGTGAGGAACAAGGGATTACAATGCTTCTCTACGGAGTTTTATGCAGAGGACTTCTGGGTGGCAAGCTAAATGCAGACTCTGAGTTCCCTGGAGACGATATAAGAAGTTTTGATCCAAAATTTCAAAAACCCGTCTATTATAACTATCTTAGAGCGGTTGAAGAATTGGAGCAAATTGCCTCGCAGCGTTTCGGAAAAAATGTGCTTGAACTGTCTGTAAGGTGGGTACTTGATAAATGCAGAAAAGATATCACGCTTTGGGGTGCGAGACGGCCAGGGCAGTTAGATAATGTCAAGGGAACTCTAGGATGGACTATAGACGGTGACTCGATGATTGAAATAGACACCATTCTCAATACTTTCGTTGCTGACCCCATAGGTCCTGAGTTCATGGCTCCTGGTCCAAGACCTCTTTAGAATAAATCAATCAATGTACTAGATAGAGGTGGACACGGGAACTACTTAGCGTCCCTGATGTGGAAAAATGAATGACCAGCAAATCAAGGGAACGGAACAAGGTTCCAATTCTATTTAGAGAAGGTTTTTTATCTTGTCTTCCAGAGTCTTTCTGTAGGAGTCAAGATCAATCGTTATTCTTGAAACGCCAGTCTCCATGGCAGCCTGTGCTACCGCAACTGATTCCCATACTAAAACCCTGGGGTCAAAGGGTTTTGGTACAATGTAATCGGGACCGAACTCAAATTTCTGATCTCCATAGGCTCTGGCGACTTTTTCCGGCACAGGTTCTTTTGCAAGCGCTGCAAGAGAATAGGCTGCCGCGATTTTCATTTCGTCGTTTATTTTCGTCGCTCTTACGTCAAGTGCTCCTCTGAAAATAAAGGGAAATCCAAGAACGTTGTTAACTTGGTTTGCGAAGTCAGACCGGCCAGTGGCAGTTATTACGTCGCTTCGGGCTTCCCTCGCTTCGACGGGCAGTATTTCAGGGTCGGGGTTTGCCATGGCGAATATGATTGGATTTTTTGCCATGCTTTTGACGTTTTCCTGGTTAATGGCTCCACCGTTTGAAAGTCCGACGAACACATCGGCTCCAACTAAGGCATCCCCTATGGTTCTTTTGTTTGTTTCTACAAGAAACCTTTCTTTCTGGGGGTTGAGTCCCTTATTTCTCCCCTTATAAATCACGCCCCTGCTGTCGCACATTATCATGTTTTCCCGCTTTGCCCCAAGTGCTATAAAGAACTCGGCACATGCGATTGCGGATGCGCCGGCGCCATTAAACGCTATTTTGAGTTCACTCATTTTTTTCCCAGATATCTCGCATGCATTAAGAAGTCCCGCACCCGATATTATAGCGGTTCCATGCTGATCGTCGTGAAAGACAGGTATGTCCATCTCCTCTTTCAGTCTGTCTTCAATGTAGAAGCATTCAGGAGCTTTTATATCCTCAAGGTTTATTCCACCAAAAGTAGGTTCAAGATACTTTACGGTCTTTATAAATTCATCTGGATCCTCAGTATCTACTTCAATGTCGTAGGCGTCGACATCTGCAAATTTCTTGAAAAGAACTCCTTTTCCTTCCATTACGGGTTTTCCTGCGAGAGCACCTAGATTTCCAAGTCCAAGTATGGCTGTACCGTTTGAAATTACTGCGACTAGATTTCCTCTGTTGGTGTACTCATAAGATAGATTTTTATCTTTATCTATTTCTCTGCAAGGTTCAGCAACTCCGGGGGAGTACGCTAGAGAGAGTTCCCAAGCCGTGTCGCAGGGCTTTGTTGGTACGACTTCAAGTTTTCCTTTTCTTCCGCTTCTGTGATATTCAAGAGCGGCTTCCCTCATATCTTTTTCGCTTTCGCACATTTGTGAACACATCCTCCATCGGGTTTTTTAGAGAAGAGTAATTATATACAGAGATAATCTTTGCGCAATTGTATGTGTTGGGAAATCAGCAACAACCGCAAGACGATTGCGAGCAGCATCCTGAGTCCTCGCTCCCGGAAATATCCAAATCTGCATCGCTACTGCCAAGTCCAAAAGTCGAGAACTGCTTTCCGATGTTATCCGAGTCGCAACTTACACACCTTATAGTTTCATCGGATTCAAGTACCAAGACTTCAAATTCCTTTCCGCAATCAGAGCATTCAAATTCGTATAAAGGCATCGTTACCTCCACATTTAGTTTTAAAAATATAAAAAATATTTATTTGGAGTCAATAAAATCATAACAAAGCTTTTACAAACAGGGCGCTTATTAGCAAAACTTTTCATCACAAGTGTACCCAAAGACAGAATATCTTAAGAGTATTTCAAATACAGGGAGATTTATCTTAAGGCTTATAATTTGCTCTGTAGTGGAAGAAATTGGTAGATGGAATTATTTTTTTGCTAGATCAGGGCCATGATAGATTATCTCTGATCAGGTTTATTATGGTCTCTGCTTGGTACATAAATAAAGTGGCTTGATAGACAATGAAATACACTTATAAAAATCAAAAAACTGTTTTAACTTTGGGGTCCACCTCTCCAAGCTAGAATGTTTTCCAGAAGTCTATTCCCATTGCATCAAATATTTTCTGACCATAGATATTCAGATAGTAAATTTCATTTGAAAACATCATGATTCCTATTGCTATTAACCCTGAGCCTACGGTGTACTTGTAGTACGGGTAGT
The DNA here is from genome assembly GCA_007571325.1 of Candidatus Dadabacteria bacterium. Taxonomy (GTDB): domain Bacteria; phylum Desulfobacterota_D; class UBA1144; order Nemesobacterales; family Nemesobacteraceae; genus Nemesobacter. The sequence continues at coordinate 2,843 of RKRQ01000064.1, read as the reverse complement.
ATTTCCTCAGAGTTTTGAAAGATACCATAGCGCTATTGAACGCAAGACCGACTAGGATGAAGGGTAGACCGATTCCGAGCGAATAAACTGCAAGCATCACAACAGCGGTTAAAGTTCCTTCCACAGTGCTTGCGTAAAGAAGTATAGATGCGAGAATGGGCCCCACGCATGGTGTCCAGCCGAATCCAAAGGCTAAACCGAGAACATAAGTTCCCCAAAAATTTCCTTTTCCTTGCGGAATAGAGATTCTGCGTTCTTTTTCAAGAAAGGGAATCTTTATTACTTCCATTACGAATATCCCGAAGAGGATTATGAATATTCCGGCTATTCTGAGTAAAGAAGTTTTGTTGATGGAAACTACTCCCCCGAGTTGAGAGGAAAACGCTCCTAGGGAGACAAAAACAGTTGAGAATCCCAATATAAACACGATACTTGGTATGATCACTTTTGAGAGTCGGGGTGTGTGACGAGTATCTGAAAGGTCTTCGTATGAAAGGCGCGTTACGACTGAAAGATAACCCGGCATAAGTGGGAGAATGCAAGGAGAAAGAAATGCAATCATTCCAGCGAAAAAAGATGCAACTATCCCTACGTCCAGGATTTCAGAATTCATTCACCCATCCCCCCGTAGTTTTTCTGAGCATGGGTTCTTTTTGGTTTTTTTGTGGCGAAACATTTCAGGGCCTGCTTTTGATTGCCCTGAAATAGTTTGAAGGGTCCACTTCTTTGGTTTTCCATTAAACGTTTTTTTATCTTTTGAGAGAATACGAGTGAGTCTGTGCGCAAGCGCAACGTCTCTTTTCTTTATATCATCTATATTTATGTCTTTTTCCTCATCAATATCCGTAAGTTTTCTCATGACCGCATGGCGCAGACCGTTTTCCCTCATGCGTTTTTCTGTTTCCTTAAATACATGGGAAGTGCTCCACTGAATATTCTGAAAAACAGCATCCATTTCCCTACAAAGCCCAAGCAGGTAGTAACCTCCGTCAGTCGCTGGACCAAGAACAGCATCCAATTCTTTTTGTGAGAGTAGTGAAAATGCGTTTTTCATATCCTCTTCGGTTATCATCACGCAATCTGTGCCTATAATGACTATATTGTTGAATCCAAGCGAAAAACATTTTCCAAACGCATGCGATATCCTTTGACCGAGAGATTCTCCTTCCTGTGCGAAGAAAAAAGCATCTCTATTCCCAAGCCACTTGAGTATGTCTTCTTTTCTTTTCTGTGGAGTGTAGAAAAAAAAAGTTTTCCAGTTCTGTGAACCCGAAAAGGAATCGGCAAGAAAGCTTGCTGTCTCGCGATAGAGTTTTGTAGCCCGTTGAGTTCCTATATTTTTCCCTAGGCGTGTTTTTACTTTTTTGTTTTCTGGGTACTTGAGAAAAACTATTAAGGCATTGTCGTTTTTTTGCGACATTCCGTAAAACCTTGGAATCAGGATACCGTCTGGCCTCCACAACTGCTTCCGGCCCCGGCAGTACAGCCAAAACAGTGAATACCGAATTTTATCTTTCTATTTACTATATTATGCAGGTCGAAATTAAATATGGTGAGCCCCCCGTTTCCGTTGCAGGCCTGCATGTCAAGCATCTGATTAAAATCACAGTCATAGATTTTTCCATCATGACTTACGCTGATCATGTTCCGACACATTATGCCTTTCACTGCTTCGGGATTGAAAGCATTTACAAGTTTTTCAATATATTCCTCATAGGCATCCTGTCTTCTCAGTTCTTTTTCAAACCTGTTAATCGGCATATTGGTCAAGGTGTATAGGTTATCAAACCTTATACCGTAGTTTTTCTCTAATTTTGTCTTAAAGTCAGCTTCGAGGCCTTTTTGGTCTTGGGGAAGAAAGGTTCCTACAGGATTGTATACCAGGTTAAGTATGAGTTCTCCATCCCCGTAGCCTTTTCTGTTAAGCATCCTGAGGGATTCTATGCTTTTTTCAAAAACTCCTTTTCCTCTTTGCTTGTCCGTAAAGTAACTGCTGTAATATGGAAGCGAGGATATGACCTCAATGCGGTTCTCAGCAAAAAACCCCGGTATATACATTTTCCTTTCTCCGGTTCGGGGATTTCCATCAAGAGTGACGGTTAAGTTATGTCTTACCATCACATGTTTGCCAAGACTTCTGGCTTCTCTTACGAAGTAGTCAAAATGCGGGCTTAGTTCTGGAGCTCCTCCGGTAAGGTCAAGATTTTTAATACAGTCGTTCTCAGCTAGTATTTCAAGACATTTGTCTACGCACTCAAGGCTCATCTGTTCCTTTCTCCATGGTGAGGCGTCTACGTGGCAGTGAGTGCAGGTCTGGTTGCAGAGCTTGGTTATATTGACCTGTAGAGTCTCAATTGTAATGGGTGTAATACTAAGCCCCCGATCAATTATTTTGCGGGGGAAATCGTAATTGCTTATCTTCATTTTTTGTCGCTTGCTCATTATGAAACTATAATGAAATGCGGATTTTTCTTCCGAAGTTCTTCCTTAAATTATGTGTGGAGTGAAGTTCGGAAGTTCCCTAGGTTTTGTTTTAGAAGCACTTGGCTTTTCCTGTGTCTTTCTAGAGAGCATGGTTTTTTTTTAACGTGTTGCGCATCTGAATCGCATGGATGAGTCTTATGCCGGCAGACATTGAAGCCGCAACGTGTACGGCTTCGGTCATCTGTTCCGGGTCAGCTCCCGTCTCAAGACACTGCGTAGTGTAAGCGTCTATGCAGTAAGGACATTTTTCTGTGTGTGCTACGGCCAGGGCTATAAGTGCTTTTTCTCTTTTTGTAAGCGCTCCTTCCTCACCTGTTACAGAGTTATAGTACTGAAAAAACTTATCCATGAGATCTTTT
>RKRQ01000098.1 GCA_007571325.1 Candidatus Dadabacteria bacterium | reverse complement strand
TATATCGTAGTTATCGAAGCGGGCTACTACCTTGCGGGTTTTTCTGTATTTAGAGTTGTTTTTGTCAGTTTCTGTAAATTTTGAGAGTAGTAATTCTAAGGGCTGTGATACCAGACAATCTCATTAACCTGATGATACGCTTGCGGTTAACACGGATCCCATGCCTCGCCCTGACATCATCACGCAACCTCCGTGAACCCTTAAACGGATACTCAAGATATATCTTGTCAATAATCCTCATAAGTTCCTCATTCTCTTCAGACAGTTGCTTTTTGCGATAGTAGACCCCGCAACGGCTTACGTCAAGCAGCCTCTCACTGTATCACAACGCTTAGATCATGATTGTGGTTCTAGCGACCGAGCACTTTGGATAAAAATCTATCTCAAGGGTCAGTTGACCTATCTTAGCATGCAGTTTCCTGGTGTTGGCCTGCCGTTCCCCTTTACTGTCTCGGGAACTTTAGTAGACGGTTTCCGCATTGTCCAACAATCGCTTCTTCCACTCTGTAATCTGGTTTGGATGTACGCTAAACTGCCTGGCAAGTTCAACAACTTTTTATCCTCATCTTTATTGCCGCCAGAGCTACCTTGGCTTTGAACCTAGCTGAATGATTACGTCTTTTTCGTCTCATAATGAACCTCCTGTTTTTGATTCTATATTCTATTACGGAAATACACTTAAGACGCTGTCTGGTTTTTGGGGCCCACCTCTATATCTTTTTCCGCTCAATAATTGATTTTTAGAAATGAGAAACAATGCATTCAAGTAATCGGGTCATTATTCTTTCAGTTGTGTTTTATGTATTATATGCCTATTTATTTATGATGCAGACAGTTCCATAGCTATTTAGCTAGAAATGATATGTGTGGTATAACAGGAATTTACAGTACAACTAAGTCCGTTGACCCGTCGGTTCTTATGGCCATGACCAATACTCTTTCTCATAGGGGTCCAGATGATTCTGGTACTTACGTGAGCCAAAACGGAGAAGTAGGTCTGGGACACACAAGGCTCTCGATCCTAGATCTGTCTGCAAAAGGACGCCAACCCATGGCGAGCGATGACAATAAAATACAGGTGAGTTACAACGGAGAAATATACAACTATAGGGAAATTCGCGAGGAACTACGTTCCAAAGGTCACTTTTTTAGAACTAACTGTGATACTGAAGTGCTTGTCAGATCTTATGAACAATGGGGTATTGAATGTCTTCACAAGTTCGTAGGTATGTTCGCTTTAGCTATCTGGGATGGAAGGAAGAACAAATTGTATCTTGCTAGAGATCGTGTGGGAATAAAACCTCTTTACTACTGCATGGAAAACGAGCTTTTCCTTTTTGGCTCGGAGTTGAAAGCTATAATGAGTCACCCAGGCTTCACAAAGAGAATAAACTCCGATGCTCTTCTTCTTTTTTTAAAATACGATTACATAAGAAATCCTTACACCATATTTGAAAATACTTTTAAACTTGAGCCTGGTTGCTACATATGCATACAAAATGGAAAGACGGAAAAACACAGGTACTGGGATGTTACAAAATCTTTTAACACAGAGCATCATAATATTTGCGAAGAAGAAGCCTGCGATATGTTTGAGGAGGTAATGATAGACTCTCTTAAGCACAGACTAGTTTCAGATGTGCCAGTAGGAGTTTTTTTGAGCGGGGGCATAGATTCAAGCATGCTTGTTACCCTACTTCAAAAAAATGTCTCGACGCCAATCAAGACTTTTACTATAGGGTTTGAAGAACAAAAATACAACGAGGCTATTTGGGCAAAAAAGCTGGCTGATTATCTTGGGACGGAACATACAGAATTCTATGTTTCGGAAGATAAAACGCTGGATGTGGTCTCTGAACTTCCCTCAATATATGATGAGCCTTTTGGAGATGATTCATCAATACCTACATGCATAGTGTCTAGGCTGGCCCGGGAGCATGTAAAAGTAGTAATGTCGGGTGATGGAGGGGATGAGTTGTTCTGTGGTTATAAGCACTATCCTATATTAGCACGTTCCACAGATATGATTGGAAAAACTCCCAAAATAATAAAAAACGGATTGAAGACTGCACTGACTAACCTGAGCGTTGCTAGAATTGAGTCTATCGGAAAAACCTTGGGTTATTCTTCATTTGCCAGAAATTATGGGAAGTCTCGGGCGGTTTTGCTCAGCATTTTAGGAAAAGATATGGCTAATATGTACAGGAGCAAATGGAGTGCTTGGGCTCCTGAAGATTTCCCGAGTCTTTTAAAAAAACCGCTTGATACACATGATGAGACATTCAGTGTGGATTTTGGAGCTATTGAAAGCGGAGAATTAATGACGCAAATGCTTTATGCAGACTTTAATGTGTGGCTTCCAGATAACATATTGACGAAGGTCGATAGGGCATCGATGAGTGTTGGTCTTGAAGCTAGAGAACCATTGCTTGATCATAGGGTTGTAGATTTTGCGTCAAGAATTCCTACAAATCTCAAGTATAAAAACGGAGAAAGTAAATATCTATTGAAGAAAGTACTTTCTAACCATCTTCCCAAAAACCTTTACAACCGCCCCAAAACAGGATTTGTTGGTCCCATAGACTCATGGCTCAGGGGAAAACTTCGCCCTATGGTCATGGAATATCTTAGTAAGAACGAAATAGAAAAAAGCGGATTTTTTGATTCAGAAGAAGTTTCTAAGTGGACGGATAGATTCTACAATGATTCTTCTATTAAACCGGACCGAATATGGAATCTTCTTATGTTCCAAATGTGGTATGAGAGATGGCACTGATAAAGTGTAGAAGAATATAGAGAAAAGAGGAGCTCTTGGCTAGCCGAAGGAGTTAGGTTTTTCATTAAGTAGGGATTTCGCTGGCAGAAAAACCACGAAATTTATTTGTCACTAAGAATCTGGATTTTGTGCGCCTTCATAATATTCTTGCGTCTTCTGAGAAAGAACCTTTTGCTCTCACTATAAAACCCCCAAATTCTTATTCTGGTTCCACTCTCAATGCCTTCTATAAAACCTCTAGCATAAACGCTTATTCTTTCTTCTGGGTCATCTTCAAAAAACTGAAACAGGGTAAATTTTCTTCCCTTTGCCATTTCTTTGAATTTCAATTCTCCTATGTATCCTTCAAGGGTTACCATTTTCCTGTGAAATTTCTTGCCAGAAGAAATAACTTCAGAAATAGTTAAAGTTGGTTTTTCTACCTTGCCAATATCTGTGTATGTTTTATAAACCTCCTGCTTTGCGTGAGAATAAACTGAAAATACTAGAAAAAAAGATAGAGCGGAACAAATTTTTTTCATTTTCTTATTTAAGGAAACTCCTCAACTCTCCTTTGTCGTAAAACATAAATACTGATACTTCGTACCCTTTTTCGTGAAAGCCATTAACAATATTAATGAGTTGTATCTGGGCTCCTTCTTCTATTAGGTCTAGAGTTACAACGAGATTTTTTTATATGATTTACGGTTTTGTTCATATCTCAATGCATCTATTGGGTTGAGTTTCGCAGCTTTTTTTGCTGGGTATATTCCAAAGACGATTCCGACAAGTGCCGAGAACACAAAGGCTACAAATATGGACAGTACTGATATCTGAGTTGGCCAGCCTGTAATCGCCGAGGCGAATTTGGAAATCAATATACCGACAGCTGTACCAATCAAGCCTCCGACAAGGGAAAGCATAATGGATTCAATGAGAAACTGGACCAATATATTTTTCTCTTTAGCTCCTACTGCAAGCCTTATTCCTATCTCTCTCGTCCTTTCTCCTACAGAAACCAGCATTATGTTCATTATTCCAATTCCTCCCACTACTAGGGAAATTGAAGCTATGCCTCCTAAAAGCACGGTTAGAATCCTCGAAACATTCTTTATAGTATTGATCTGCGTTTGCTGGGTTTTTACGAAAAAGTCATCATCTATCGCGTCCTTTATTCCGTGTTGTCTTCTGATAGTTCTTTCTATTTCTGCCTTCGCGTACCAGAGGTCATAGGCTAGGTCTACGAAAATCGTGATTTTATTGAGTGATTTTGATCCGATAAGTTTTTTCTGAACTGACGTGTAGGGCAGAAGGACAATATCATCTTGATCTTTTCCACTGGGAGTGGGGCCTATGGGGGACATTACACCTATAACGCTGTAAGTATACTTGCCAATTCTTACAGTTTTTCCTATAGGGTTCTGGCTTCCGAACAGATTTTCCTTAACTGTTTTCCCGAGAACACATACAAGGGCTGTTTCCCTTACATCAATCTTGTTAAAAAATGTCCCACGTTCTGGAAACCAGTCGTTTATGAAGACGAACTCCTCTCCTACTCCAATTATTGCTGTAAATACATTTCTATTTCCCGAAACTACATTTGCGGTAGTGTTTGATATAGCAGAAACGTATTTTACAGAATCTAAGCTTTCTATTGCTTCGACATCCCTTCCCGTGAGTGGTTTTATATCTCCGGCAACGACAGTTTTTCCGCTCTTAGTTCTTTTCCCGCTACTAACCACTAGAGAGTTTGCTCCAAGCAATGAGAGCTGTCCCTCTATCATGTTTTTCGCTCCACCTGTTATAGAAACGAGAGAGATCACGGCCGCAACTCCTATGATTATTCCCAAAGTGGTAAGAAATGATCTAACTTTGTTACTTTTTATCGCCCTATAAGAGATACCAATTGATAGAAAAGGATTCATCAAACTAATTGTAACTGATCAGCTAAATCCTATAGAAGCCCTAAGATATGAATAATATCTTGAGTCCATGGGTCTCTATGTAAGTTGAGTTGTTATGTTCTAGGGAGAACGTAGATTTTGTAATACAGTAAAATACTTCACAGAACAGAGCTTTCCTCGTAGAGGGAAAATAAGAATTTAGACAAAGAGAGAAGAGGTACTTAACAAATAACAACTGAGAAGGCCTTTGAAATAATCGAGTGGCAGGTGTGATTAAGCACCCGTCTCAATATTTATCCTAGATATGTACGGTGAAACTTGTGTGCTAAGTAAACGGCCGCTAAAAAATGTACAAATTCAACGATCAAATAAGCAATACCGGCTCCAAAATATGAGTGCTCTGGAATTAGCAAAAGCAACAAAGCTAGGTAGGTTAGTGCCTTGAATATACTGACTGCAGTTCTCAGTCCCGGTTTTCCAATTGCAAGTAACATAGGCGTAAGCCAGAATGCCCCACCTGTAAACAAAACAGCTACGGCAAGCACCCTCATGGTATCTGAAGCCGGTATGTATTGACCGCCAAAAATTAGTTCTATTAAACGTTCCGTGAACAGAAACACTATTATCAAGACAGGGATTATTAGTTTAAGTAGGTTTTTTACAGAAAATTTAAGTATCTCAGCGAATCTGTAGTAAAGATTTGATGTTGAAAAACTAACGAGTTTCGGGAAAATAGCCTCGTCCAAGGGATCTATGATTCTATAAATAACCTTGATCACAGCTCTTGCAATCTTGTAAAGACCTGCAGCACCACTTCCGAAAAAATAACCCAGAATCAAAACAGCTACTCTGCCCTCGCTGGCAATTGTCAACGCGGCATTAAAACTCGTATTAACTAAAAACCAAGTTATCTCTCTCATTCTGCTAGAGAGAAGTATCACTTTCGATGAGAACCAGCTATGAAGACCTTTTTCCCTAAGAACCCAATTTACAACTGCTTGAGTCAATAGAAATTCAAAGAATGAAACGGCCACATAAGCAACCAATACGCCCTTTATTCCATAACCAAGATACAGAGCCAAAATTATAGAACCCAGCTTAAAAACTGATTTTGCCAACTGGATGAAAACTATCACCTTGAACTTGTCAAAGACCCTGAAAAGTGCTTCCGAGGTAGTATTTACGCTCGCAACTACAAGAGTAAAGGAAAAAATAAGAACAAGGCTGACGCCGTCAGCAGATTTTATGAATATATCGTTAGCTACACTTGCAAGTAAGATACAGACTCCAAAGGCAAGCAGACCTGTTACAGCATCAACGATGTAGGAAAACTTTATCATTGACAAAGCCTTGTCTAGTTCCTTTTTCTCAAGAAACTCGCCAACATATCTCACAACAGACTCCCATACCCTAAAATCCACTAAAGAACTCACAACTCTCACATAGGCTATTACTAAAGTCATGAGGCCAAACATTTCAACACCTAAAACTCTTGCCAGAATAATCATCTCAACAATGTTAGCGAACGATGGAATAGACTTTGCTACAACAAGCCAAGATACATTTTTCATAAATTCTTTTTTTTCCGCTTTTAACTCTCGCATGGCTCAAAGTCTAGAAACTAGTTCTATGTGTTAAAACAGATTTTTGGTTTTCTTAAATACAATCTCGCAATTTTAAACAGATTTCCATAAATATAAACATAAACCTTACCCGGTTGAGCGGAAACCATTTTCTCACTGATAAAAGAGAATTCATAAAAAATTTGGAAAATTACTTGAGATGCTACTGAATAGAAATCAAATATGGTTCGTGTTACACTACGTACCCTCAAAACAATCAGTATAAAAAAGAGAATGAAACGAATATTGTTTGTAACCAAGAATTTAGCTCTTGCAGGGGGGGCTGAGAAACATATAGTAGACCTTGCAAATGGACTTTGTGAGAAAGGGCACGCAGTAGCAATTTTAGTCTTTGATCTCAAAAACCTGAAAGGTGCAAGAATAGAAGATGTTAACCCTAAGATAGAAGTTATTTCTGCACAGAGCAATTACCTCAAACCCTTTTTCCTTAGAGGAAATTATGAGGTAGCAAGAGCAATTTCCAAATGGAAACCTGACGTGCTTTGTTCCATGACTTGGATTACAAAACCCGTATCAGCAATTGCTGGACGGCTTTTGGGAACTAAGGTTGTTTTGGTACAATCTGGCAACCCAATTATTCAACTATCAGATGGTTTGCCGAAACGATGGCGAATTTGTCCCAAGTCTTTTGTTCTTTTTTATAGGAAAAAAACTTACAGTCTTGCAGATGTAGTAGTTGGAGTTTCAAAAGGGGTTTCAAAAGCAGCCGCAGAACTTTTCCAGATAAATGAAGTTAAAACGGTTCATAACGGCATAGATATTGAGGAAATTGTAGAAAAATCCAAAATGGCAGATAGTTTTTCCCGCTCTCACAAATACTTTAATGATAATTCCCCTGTTCTCATTGCTACGGGACGTATGAATATACTGAAAGGCTACTCATATCTTCTTGAAGCACTCAAAATCGTGAATAAAACAACCAACGCACGTTTAATAATAGTTGGTGACGGCAAGCTGAAAAATAAGTTGCTCCTGAAAGCAAAATCGCTTGGAATAAGTGAAAAAGTGGACATGGTTGGGGAAAAAGTGCCATATGCGTATATGCGCCATGGTGATATTTTTGTTGTTTCCTCTATTTCAGAAGGTTTTTCATTGGTGTTGCTTGAGGCTATGTCTCTCGGAATGCCGGTGATTTCAACGGACTGTGATTATGGACCTAATGAAATAATAGAGAATGAAAAAAGTGGACTCTTGGTTCCAGTTGCTGATCCCCAGAAAATGGCCTCTGGAATTTTAAGGCTTATTAAAGACGAAAAACTCAGGACTGACATTGCAACTGAAGCAAAAAAACGTTCACGATACTTTTCCAAGGACAGAATGGTTTCTGGCTACGAAGAAATTCTTGTTAATCTGTAATTTGCCCTTCTATAACAAAATCATCATGGTATTAAACACATAAAAATCTGTAGAAAAAGCCTTCTGAGTCACTCTCCTCTAACAATACTTGTCCAAAGCAAATGAGCATATATATTTCAATGACAGATGAACCAATTGTTTGAAAGCTTCATAGAGCATCTTTCCGATGAAAGAAACTATTCGGAACACACGGTAAAAGCCTATAGGGGTGATCTTGAGAATTTTCGCGATTTCCTACTAAAAGAAGGAAAAAAGATTGAAGAGGTAAACGTTTCAACCATAAACGCATACGTATCCACTCTTTACGGAAAAAACTCACCTGCTTCAGTTGAGAGAAAAATATCTACCATAAGGTCTTTTTTTTCATTTCTGGTAAGGATAGATTTCCTGACGCAAAATCCGGCAAAACTCGTACGCACTCCGAAAAAGGAAAAACATCTTCCGGTATTTCTAAGTGTGGATGAGGTGTTTAACCTCGTGGACATAAATACGGAGAAAAATCCTCTTAATATTCGCGACAGAGCAATTCTCGAGTTGCTTTACTCAAGCGGCCTTCGGGTAAGCGAACTGGCGGGAGCCACCTTAGGTGACTTGAACATGGGGGAGGCGATAATAAGGATTCGAGGAAAGGGAAACAAGGAAAGGATCATTCCCGTTGGATCAAAGGCTCTTTCCGCCTTAGAAAAGTATCTGGAAATTAGAGAGGAATTTAAACCTACATCCAACCATATATTCTTAAATTCAAGAGGAAACGGGATAACCACAAGGAGTCTAGCGCGGATAATTAAAAAATACGGCCTTGTCTCCGGTATATCAAAAAACGTAAGTCCCCATGTGCTCAGGCACTCATTCGCCACTCACCTTCTCGCGGGTGGTGCCGACCTTCGGGCTATACAGGAAATGCTTGGCCACTCAAGCCTCTCGACTACCCAGAGATATACACATCTTTCGATTGAGAGGATAATGGAAGTCTACGATAAAACCCACCCCAATGCTTAGGCAACGGGAAGAGAGGAAAAAACTATGAGTCAGTTTCATGGAACCACAATACTCTGCGTCAAAAAAGACGGTAGAGTGGCGCTCGGGGGCGACGGCCAAGTAACAATGGGAACAACCGCGGTAAAACATAACGCAAAGAAGATAAGAAAAATGTACGGCGGAAAGATCTGCGCTGGATTTGCGGGCTCAACCGCAGATGCCATGACGCTTTTTGACAAGTTCGAGGGGAAGCTCGAAGAATTCCGGGGAAACTTGCAACGCGCCGCTGTTGAACTGGCAAAGGAATGGAGAACTGACAGGATACTAAGAAGACTTGAGGCTCTGCTCATAGTCGCAAATTCTGAAACCATGCTTATAATCTCGGGAAGCGGAGACATAATAGAACCCGATGAAAGCGTTATAGCCATAGGTTCCGGTGGTCCCTTTGCCCAAGCGGCCGCCTTAGCTCTTGCTAAGCATTCCGAACTTTGCGCAACGGAAATAGTAAAGCATTCTCTCGAGATCGCCGCGGGGATATGCATTTACACAAACAACCACATATCCATAGAGGAGATAGCGTAAATGTCTAAAGAGTCCTATCTTACTCCCAGAGAAATAGTATCGGAGCTTGACAAGTACATAGTTGGACAGAACATGGCCAAAAGGGCCGTTGGTGTAGCGCTCAGAAACAGGTGGAGAAGACAAAAGGTATCGGCTGAACTTCGAGACGAGATTTCTCCCAAGAACATACTTATGATGGGACCTACGGGGGTGGGCAAAACTGAAATAGCGAGACGGCTGGCGAAACTTGCCCAAGCGCCCTTTGTAAAAGTTGAGGCGTCAAAATTTACGGAGGTTGGCTATGTGGGTAGGGACGTTGAATCGATGATACGGGATCTTACGGAAATAGCGATAAACATGGTTACCGAGGAGGAAACCCTTTCCGTTAACACTAGAGCAAGAGAGCTTGCCGAAGACAAACTGATTGACCTGCTCGTTCCTACTCGTCCAGAAGCCGAGGCGGAAACGGATATGAGCGAGACGAAGAAAAAGATGAGAAAACTTCTTTGGGACGGGAAACTTGACGAAAGAGAAGTCGAAATAGAGATAACCGCGAGGAACCTCCCCATACAGGTATTCAGTCAGGCTGGAGTAGAGGAAATGGATCCTGGAATCTCAGAAATGATCGGAAACCTCATGCCAAAAAAATCTAAGATAAGAAAGGTTAAGGTCCCAGAAGCCATAGAGATTCTTACCGAAGAGGAAGCCCGAAAACTTATAGACGTAGACAAGGTTACCCAGCTTGCCTTGGAGAGAACTGAGAACTCCGGGATAATATTTATAGATGAGATAGATAAGGTTGCCGGAAAAAACAGCGTCTCCGGTCCTGATGTTTCAAGAGAAGGGGTGCAGAGAGATCTTCTCCCTATAATCGAGGGAAGCAGCGTAACCACAAAGCACGGGATGGTGAGAACCGATCACATACTTTTTATTGGAGCCGGGGCGTTTCACGTTTCAAAGCCTTCAGACCTCATACCCGAACTCCAAGGACGTTTTCCCATAAGGGTTGAGCTTGAGGCGCTTACAAAAGATGACTTCATACGTATCCTTACCGAACCCAAAAACGCTCTTATAAAACAATACACCGCACTTATGAAAACCGAGGGTATAAATCTTGTGTTCAGCAACGAGGCAATAGAAAAAATAGCCGAGACTGCGGCCGAGGTTAACGGCTCCACCGAAAACATAGGAGCAAGAAGACTTCACACAGTTCTTGAGAAACTGCTTGATGAAATTTCCTTTAACGCTCCTGACATGAAGGAGAAAAATTTCGTTATAGATAAAAACTATGTAGATGAAAAAATAGCAGATATCGTTAAAGACCGAGACTTAAGCAGGTACATACTGTAAAAAGATGATTTATTCTACATAATAAAGCCTCTCCTAAAGCCTGGACGCATACAGCAGTTTCTATACTCTCTGTGAGAAATCCAGGCTAGGCACACGCAGCATCTGGAAATCCAAAAATATGTTCATATCAAAACCATGAAATTTCTTTCTGCCCTAAGATTTCAGTCGTATATATACTCGGAATTAATCGGTGTGTTTGGACCTACATAATTTCATACCAATTCTTCAATGCATCAAATTAAAAAATCAGGCAAAAACTCCCGACTTTTCTTTGTCATGGTTTAGTCTTTTAGTTAAATTTTTCGAAAAAGGCCCTTGAAGCAAAAATGGATTTCAAAAATTATGATACGGAAGGATTTTACGACGAAGTTTTCAAGGACAGTGCCACCCCGTACGAGTGGACCCGTTTTCTCACCGACAGGATAGAAAGTCTTTCTGACGGAGAACTTATCGAACGGCAGAAAGCAGCTGAAATAAACCTGTTCGATATGGGAGTAACCTTCACGCTTTACTCGGAGAAAAAAGGTTCAGAGGAAAACATTTTCCCATTCGACATAATCCCTAGAATAGTGTCTGCCGAAGACTGGGAGAAGATTGAGAGGGGCCTCAAGCAGAGAATCCACGCGCTGAATCTCTTTATAGACGATATATACAACGACCGTAAGATCCTAAGAGACAAGGTTGTACCCAAGGAACTAATTCTCTCAAGCAGGGAGTTTCGTCTTGATTGCATCGGTTTTTCTCCACCGAGAAAAATCTGGTGCCATATAACGGGAACGGATCTTATAAGACACTCTGACGGCAATTTTTACATCCTTGAGGATAATCTACGCTCTCCTTCGGGAGTATCCTACGTGCTTGAAAATCGCGAGCTTCTAAAGCGAACCTTCCCAAAAGTATTCGACGCAGTGAAGATAATGCCCATAAGCGATTACGGGCTCCATCTGCTAGACACGCTCCAGTATCTTCTGTCTGACAGAAGCGCAAACCCAAAGGTTGTGCTTCTCACCCCCGGGATTTACAACTCGGCTTACTTTGAACACTCGTTTTTGGCAAAGGAAATGGGGATAGAACTCGTTGAGGGAAGGGACCTTGTTGTGGTTGATAACTTCGTTCATCTAAAAACAACGAAGGGACTTGAAAAAGTGGATGTCATATACAGAAGAATAGATGACAACTTCCTTGACCCACAGGTGTTCCGGCCGGATTCGGTGCTTGGAGTTCCGGGGCTTTTCAATGCTTACAAGGCAGGCAACGTAGCCATAGCAAACGCCCCTGGAGGAGGAGTTGCCGACGACAAGATAATATACGCCTACGTTGAGAAGATAATAAAGTATTATCTAGGGGAAGACCCTGTGGTATCAAACGTGCCTACGTATATCTGCGAGGAGGATGAGGCGAGAAAATACGTGCTTGACAATATTGAGAAGCTGGTGGTAAAACCTGCGAACGAATCCGGAGGATATGGAATAGTGTTCGGACCCAAGGCAACGAAAGAAGAACTGTCTCAAGCCAAAAAGAACATAAAAGCAAATCCCAGAAACTACATAGCCCAGAAGACAATGTCCCTATCCCGGGCTCCCGTGATAGTAGACGACCACTTTGAGGGGCGCCACGTCGATTTAAGACCCTTTATTCTCTACGGAAAGGATATATTCGTTCTGCCGGGAGGGTTAACGAGAGTGGCTCTTCGCAAAGGTTCAATGATAGTTAATTCTTCCCAGGGAGGAGGAAGCAAGGACACATGGGTGCTTGCCCCGGAAAAGAACAACGGCGGGAATGGAGGTAAAAAATTCTAAGCCGCGTCGCAGAATCGATATACTGGATGAGCCGCTACGCCGAGCGTGCAGGAAACACAGCAAGGCTCATAAGCGTTAACCTCGGCCTCGCAATAGACATACACGACTCACTGGAGCAGGAGTGGGACCCCATAGTAAGGGTTACAGGAGACTTGGAGCTTTTTAGGAGCCTGTATGACAGCGTAACCCGGGAGAACGTCATAAACTTCATGGTGCTTGACCACAATAATTCAAACTCCATTATATCCTGCGTTAACAAAGCCCGAGAGAACGCAAGCTCCATCAGGGAGATAATCTCCTCTGAGATGTGGCTTCTTATAAACCGTTTCTATCACAGGCTAAACAGCGAAGAGGCCAAGAAAAAACTGCTTGACAACCCCGGCAAGTTCTGTGAAGTGGCGAAAGTGCAAAGTCTTCTTTTTCACGGTTCCGGGTACGTCACCATATCGCATGGAGAAGCATGGCATTTCTCAGAACTCGGAAAACAAATGGAACGGGCAGATAACACATCAAGGACACTAGACGTAAAGTATTACACACTGCTTCCCAAAGCAGAGCTTGTGGGAACTTCAATAGACAATATGCAGTGGATATCGCTTCTAAAATCTTCAGATGCTCTTGAGACCTACAAGGCGAAGCATCAACAGATATCCATAGAAAACGTGCTTAATTTTCTCATACTAGACAATCAGTTTCCCCGTTCTATAATCTACTGCATCAAGCGCGCTGACGAGTCGCTTCACTGTATATCAAACAGCCCTTCAGGTACGTACAACAACGAAACTGAGAAAAAGATGGGAAGACTTCTATCAGACCTTCGGTTTATAAGCGTTGAGGAGATAATACAGCACGGTATGCACGAATACCTAAACCGGTTCCAGTCGTACATAAACGAGATAGGAAACTGTATATACGACGATTACTTCAGTTATCAAGTAGGCGGCAAAAGCCTTCGAGACTTTGACGATATTTAATTAGGGAAGAACGAAATGACTTTCTGTATTGGAATGAGGCTCAAAGAAGGGATAATTGGGCTTGCCGATAATCTCATAATAACGGGAAACGAATCTATACGGGCAAAGAAGGTCACCGTTCACAGGGTCGGGAACAATTCTTTTTTTCTTATGACTTCGGGCCTTCGCTCCGCTAGGGACAAGACGATCACCTATCTTGATGAGGCGCTTGAGCACTCTGGAGAATCCCTCGACCGTCTCTACAAGGCCGTGAACCTTTTCTCAAAACAACTTCGCAAAGTAAAAAAAGAAGATGGACAGGCGCTTTCTGAATCTGGATTTTCATTTAACATATACTCCATAATAGGAGGACAGTTTGAAAACGACCCTGAACCCCAGCTTTTCCTCGTATATCCTCAGGCAAACTGGATCAATGTTGGGGTCACGTCTCCCTACGTCATAATAGGCGAGTCAAAATATGGAAAACCGATTATAAAAAGAACCCTTACCTACGACACGAGCCTCGACACCGCGCTTCGCATCGCTTACCTAGCGTTTGATTCCAGCCGCATAAATGCCATAGACGTCGATTTCCCGATAGACTTGATCATCTACAAGGCTAATTCATTTTGCCTTGAGCAGTATAGTTTTAGCGAAAACGAACTGGCCGACATATCCGAGTGGTGGCAGGAGAGACTCAGGAAATCGGCTGAGGAACTTCCCGCCGAATGGGTAAAGAAAGTTCTTAACGGAAACCCTAAAAGTGTTCCTTAGCATAGATCACAATACGACCTACTCGTACGGGAAAAAAATCGTCCTCGCTCCTCACATCGTGAGGATTTACCCCAAACAAAACGTGGGACAACAGATAACCCACATGTTCTCTCTTGAGACCGACCCTCCAGAAGCCGGAAGAACCGTAAACTCAGACCTTGACGGAAATACAACAGTCACCCTTTGGTTCTCAGGCGAATTCAACCGTTTGGTGATTGATACACGCTGCGTCGTTGAAACACTTAGGAAAAATCCCTTTGACTTCATAGTCTCAGACATAAGGTTTCTATATCTACCGATGCGATATCCGCCGGAGCAGCAAATCGCTCTGAGTCCTTATCTGAGCGTAAGCAAAAAAACCGCTCTTGAGGTTTCAAAGCTTCGTGAGACTATTCTCTCTCAAACTCAAGGAAAAACCTTAGACTTCATTCTTTCACTCTGCAACCACATACACAAGAATTTCTCCCATGTAGCAAGAAAGCATGGCGCCCCGTGGACGCCTGAAAAAACTCTCAGAGAAAAAAGAGGCTCCTGCAGGGATCTTGTGGAACTTTTTGCGAGTGTATGTCGCTCCACCGGACTTGCGTGTAGGCACGTAAGCGGCTATGCATTCAGTAAAAAAAAGAGAGAGAATGAACTTCACGCCTGGGTCGAAGTCTATATCCCGGGCGGAGGATGGAGGGGATATGACCCTTCATCAGGCTTAGCAGTCGCAGACAGCCATGTTGCGGTCGCAAGCGGAGCGACCAATGAACTTGTCGCCCCCGTTTCAGGAAGTTTCTACGGGGACGAAGCTGAAGCCGAACTGCGGTTCCAAGTAAGAATAAAGAAAACCTCGCTAAAGGAAAAACGAGCCTTGGGCCTCTTGTAAGCCCCCTCTCCACCCGCAATTCTGGATTCTGGTATATGATTATTCCTGAGGTGTTGTAATAAAAACCTCGGTTGCTATATAATGTTCGTTTTTATGCAAAGGAGTTTTTTATGAAGGACTCGACAATAAGGGCCGAAATACTGGTTGAAGCGCTTCCATACATAGAGATGTTTCACGGTAAAACCGTAGTGGTCAAATACGGGGGGAGCATCGGCAGGGAGGATCTATCGAATTTCGTGCGCGATCTTGTATTGATGAAGTATGTCGGAATAAAACCGGTGGTCGTACACGGTGGTGGACCCCAGATCCAAGAGCATCTTGATTTGCTGGGAATAAAATCAGACTTCATAGCCGGACTCCGCATCACTGAAGAGCGTGTAATGGAAGTGGTAGAGATGGTTCTTGTCGGAAAGATAAACCAGCAAATTATAACGTCGATAAACCGCCACAACATGGAAGCGGTAGGGCTTTCGGGCAAAGAAGGAAATCTCATAAAAGCCAAAAAATTCAACGTGCATAAATTTGCTTCCGAGCACAACATAAATATCCCTGAGGACTCCGACCTAGGATATGTCGGGGAAATCCTTGAAATAAACCCTGAGATAATAAAGGTTCTTGAGAGTAAAGAAGTAATTCCGATTATAGCTCCTATAGGTTCAGGGGAGGATGGAACCACCTACAACATAAACGCGGACCAGGTGGCGGGAAAAATAGCTGGAGCGCTTGGCGCATCAAAGCTCATACTGTTGACCAACGTGGACGGCATACTCGATAAGAAAGGAAATCTCATATCCTCCGTAACAAAAAAAGAGTGTGAAAGACTTATCAGGAACGAAACTATAAACAGTGGAATGATCCCGAAGGTGATGTGCGCGCTTGATGCCCTAGAAGAAGGAGTAGACAAGGTTCATATAATAAACGGAACGACAAAAAGGGCTCTGATACTGGAGCTTCTTACCAATTCGGGAATAGGAACGGAGATAACCCTTTGACTTTGGGGGAGATAAAAGACCTGCAAGGCAAATACCTTATGAAGACCTACGGTCGTCTTCCCCTGACAATGCGCAGCGGAAGCGGTTCATGGCTCTGGGACATGGAGGGGAAAAAATATCTCGACTATACAACTGGGATAGCAGTTAACAATCTCGGTCACTGTCATCCCAAAATCACCAATGCAATAATATCTCAGGCTACTAGGCTGGTTCATACATCAAATCTTTTTAACATAGAAAACCAGAGCTCTCTATCTGAAATACTTGTTTCAAACTCATTTGCCGACAGGGTGTTTTTCTGCAACAGCGGAACCGAGGCCGTTGAAGGGTCAATAAAACTCGCTAGAAAATGGGGAGAGCAAAACGGTGGAAGATACGCAATTATCTCAACAGAGGGAGCTTTCCACGGAAGGACTTTCGGAGCACTGAGCGCCACTGGACCGGAGAAATACAGGGAAGGATTTTCTCCTCTCCTCGAAGGATTTTACTTTGTTCCTTACGCGGACCCTGACGCGATTGCCCATCTAGCATCTAAAACAAACCCGTGCGCAGTGATTCTTGAGCCAGTGCAAGGAGAAAACGGAGTTATCATTCCGCCCCCTGGATACCTGATACGGGTAAAAGAAATCTGTGAGAAAAATAATATGCTGCTAATACTGGATGAAATCCAAACCGGGATGGGGAGAACGGGAAAACTCTTTGCCTACGAGCACGAGAAGGTAGAGCCCGATATAGTAGCTCTCGCAAAGGCCTTGGGTGGAGGAGTGCCGTGCGGCGCGGTTTTAGCTAAGGAAGGCATAGCTAGGCACTTTACTCAAGGAACTCACGGAAGTACTTTTGGGGGCAACCCCTTGGCAACTAGGGCGGCTTGCGCTACGGTCGAAACTATAATTGAAGAAAATCTTGTCCAGAAAGCGGATAGGCTGGGGGAGTATTTTCTCTTTAGACTAAAAGAGGTGCAGAAAAAATATCCCAAGCAAATAAAGGATGCGAGAGGAAAAGGGCTCATGCTCGGGGTCGAGTTCTCAGACCGCAACTTCGCGAGGGATTGTTTTTCCTCTTCGGTTAGCAATGGTCTTCTAGTTATACTCACAGTTGAGCGTGTGTTTCGGATTCTTCCTCCCCTAAATACTAGTGAAGAAGAAATTAATTTCGCCGTCACGGTAATAAAAAAATCTATTGAGGAGGTAATTTCAAGTGGGTAGGAATCTTCTTGAAATCTCGGATCTTAAAAAAAACGACATAAAAAAGATAATACGCCGGGCGGGTGAACTTAAGGAGTTGAAAAAACAGGGCAAGAGTCTCAAGAGCCTTGAGGGCATGTCTGTCGGTCTTCTTTTTGAAAAACAGTCAACCAGAACAAGACTTTCATTCCAAGCGGGTCTTTTCCAACTGGGGGCCCAAGCAATTTATTTGAACCCTGTGGATACGCAACTGGGAAGAGGAGAAACCATAGCTGACACGGCAAAGATTCTCTCATCCTACCTTGACGGAATAATCATAAGAACTTACGGACAGAACAAGGCCCTAGAACTCTCTTATCACTCATCAGTTCCGGTAATAAACGCCCTTACCGATCTTGAACATCCAACACAGATAATCTCTGATCTTTTTTCTATCTCGGAACAAGGAATTGATCTTGAAAACTTTAAGCTCGCTTTTCTCGGTGATGGAAATAATATAGCCAATTCTTTTGTGGCGGCATCCGCCACAATGGGCTTTAACCTGTCAATTTGCGTTCCTCCCGGACATGAACCCAACGCAAGAGTTATGGGCGAGGCCATGGAACTTGGAAATTCCGAAATTGGAGTTACTTACAATCCTGCTGACGCCGTAAGAGACGCCGATATAATATACACCGATGTCTGGATAAGTATGGGGGAAGAGCGAAAGGGAACAGAAGTTTTCAAACCTTTTCAAGTAAACAGCAAGCTTCTCTCTTTGTGCAGTAAAAACCCTTTTGTGATGCACTGTCTTCCGGCACACAGAGGAGAAGAAATAACCGCGCAAGTCATGGACAGTCCCTTCTGTATCGCTTTTGCGCAGGCAGAAAACAAACTTCATGCGGGAAAAGCCATACTTGAATTCTGTCTTCTGGATTAGGTGGACAAAAAACCGGGCAACACATTCGCCAACTGTTTTTTATCCCACTACCGCTCTCAATTTATCCCATATACAAGACCGGTCAGTGTAAAAACTCCTTTACATTACGCGCGGCCTGTTTTGTCATACCTTTTATGGAGGCAAGTTCTTCGGCAGTGGCTCCCTTTATTTTCTCCACGGTTCCGAAGTGGTTAAGCAGCAAAATTTTTCTTTTTTTTCCTATCCCCGGAACACCATCCATCTGCGAAGCCAAGGTTTTATCCTTTCTCAATTCTCTGTGATGGGTAATCGCGAAACGGTGAGCCTCATCTCTTATTCTCATCAGAAAGTAAATGCCCTTTTTATTAGATGAAAAATCGCAAGGCTCATCTTTTCCGTATAGGTAGATTTTATCGATTCTCGTTCGTCCTTCGGCTTTAGCTATCGAGGCAAGATCAACGTCATTTTCCACCTTGCACTCCTGAAGCGCCTCACGGGCAGCATTTAGCTGTCCCTTTCCCCCATCTATAAGAATCAGGTCTGGAAGGTCCCAGTTATTCTCCGTTGCCCTAAGCGCCCTTCTGTAGACAACCTCATACATTGACTGAAAATCATCCTGACCGGAGGTAGTCGTAATCCTGTACCTTCTATACCTGTCTCTTTCCGGCTTTGCGTTTCGAAACCTGACAAGCGACGCGACTATCTGGTGCCCCTGGATATTCGATATGTCAAAACACTCTATGGTGCACGGGACGCGTTTTATTCCGGCTGACTTTCTTATGCTTTTAAGAAGCTTTCCCTGCTTGGCTTTTTCCTCAGCTTTTCTGGAGAAACTCTCACGCGCATTTCTCATAGCGAGGCGTACAAGCTCGTTCTTGGATCCCTTCTTAGGAGACTCAAGGTAAACCCGCTTTCCTTTTTTTTCGGTGAGCCACTGACAGTATCCTTCACGGTCCCTTATGGAAACCGGAAATAGCACCCTCTTGGGAATGTAGTGATCGGAGAAGTAAAATCTGCCGAGAAATTCCCTTAGGGATTCAGTTTCATCGCCGTGGAAACTTTTCACGGAAAAATCTAGCTTGTCTACTATGGAACCTCCTCTTGACAAAAGAACAGTAAATTCATAGTGCTCAGACTCCCGGTAAAAACCTACTATATCCATATCTTCGAACCTTGAGGAAGTAATCTTCTCAATTTCGGCGTTCTCCCTGAGGCTCACGAGCTGGTCACGATAATAAGCTGCTTTTTCATACCTTGCCTCTTCTGAGGCTTTCTCCATCATCTCCCTGATCATTTTGACCAGTTTCTTTCTCTCCCCGCGAAGAAACGACGTCGCCTGGCGCACAAGTTCTCCATAGTCTTCCTCCGAGATTTTGCCCGCGCAGGGCCCTGAACAAAGCTTCATAAAGTAGTTGAGACAAGGACGAGTCTTGTGCCTTTCAAACTTGCTCTGCGTACAATCCCTTAGGGGAAAAAGTCTGTGAACCAGGCTTATGGTGTTTTTAAGAAACTTGCCCGAGGCAAACGGGCCGAAATAAAACGCTCCACCGTCTTTTATCCTCCTCGTACGCGAAAGCCTCGGAAACTTCTCTTCAATGGAGAGACGAAGAGACGAGAAAGTCTTGTCGTCCTTAAGCCGTATGTTGTACTTTGGCTTATGACGTTTTATAAGGGAGTTTTCGATAAAAAGAGCCTCGCTTTCCCCATCAGTAACCACGTAATCGATCGAGTCGACTTCCCTTACCATGTAAGGAATCTGTCCTCTATCTCTCTGCTTCTGGAAATAGGACATTACGCGGGCACGGAGATTCTTGGCCTTGCCTATGTAGATAGGTTTACCACCCGAGCCTTTCATTATATAAATACCGGTGGTGGTGGGAAACGAGTTAGAAAGCTCAAGAATCTTTTCACGCATCAGAGGCAGAAAATACCGAAGCGCTATATTTCAAGCTCCTTGCCTCTCGTCTCAGGAAGAGTCAGAACGACCAAAGCAGCAAGAATAGCAAAAATTGAAACAGTGACGAGAGCTGAACCATAACCTTTCATTCCCGCTATATAGCCCACGAGAGGAGGTGCGATTGCCGATACCCCCCTTCCCACGTTATAGCAGAAGCCCTGGGCGGTTCCTCTGGCTCTGGTGGGGAATATTTCGGAGAACATAGCACCGAATCCTGAATAAAAGCCCGTTCCGAAGAATCCTACAAGCGGACCAAGAATGAGAACCTGCGTAAGAGTAGTTGACTGTCCAAAGAAATATGTAAGCACGGCCATGATCAGCAAGTAAGAGATGAAAACCGGTCTCCTACCTAACCTGTCGCTTATCCATCCGAAAGTATTGCACCCGAGAAAAGCTCCAATATTAAGGGGGATTACCCAAATAAATCCTTTTAGGCCAAGTCCTACTCCCCCCTCCTCAATGGGTTTTGCAAAAAACTGGGGAACCCAGAACATAAGACCCCAGTAAGCAAGCATACAGAGACTTGTAAGAAGAGTAGCCGATATTGTGTAACGGAGAAGACCTCCCTTAAATATCTGACTCAGGGTAAATTCATTCCCCCCATCCTCAAGTTTCTTCTCTTTTCTCATGCGGGAGGTTTTTCGCCATATCTCAGGTTCAGAAAGATTGCGCCTTATGTAAAAGACCAGAAACGCCGGAGTCACTCCGATCAAAAAGAGTATTCTCCATCCAAGATCTACTTCAAAATACGGAAGAATCAAAGTGGCCAGAAGGGCTGCCAGAATGTAGCCGACTGCCCAGCCGCTTTGCACCATTCCAATAACTTTTCCCCTGTGTTTCTTCGGCCATGATTCGGCCACAAGAACTTCTCCCGAGGCCCACTCGCCGCCCATACCGAGCCCGAGAAACGCCCTGCAAACAAGAAGAAAAATTACGTTGGGAGAAAATGCGCTAAGACCGGTGAAAAAGGAATAGAGCAGAATAGTGTAGGTAAGGGCTCTTACCCTTCCTATATAGTCTGAAACTATGCCGAACAGGGCTCCTCCGAAAGCGGAGGAAAAAAGCGTCACGGAGAAAAGCAAACCTACTTTTTCAGGAGAAAGATTGAAAACTTCTGCGATGCTTCCGACTGCAAAAGCAAAAAGCAGAAGATCCATAGCATCAAGCGACCATCCCAAAAAGGCGGCTATAAAAGACTTCCACTGATCACTGTTAATATCCGCCGTCCAACCAAACAACCCCCCTCGGTCCGGAGCATTTGGTGACTGAAATTGCGATCTATCGGTTGCCATTCTTACATTCTCAGAACATCTTTTGTTTCGAATTATCCTCCTAACGAAAGGCTCTCAAGCTGACCCCAAACTTATCTTCTCAACGCCTTAGGACTGATATTTTAATGTATGAATGACAATTTATCAAAAAAAATCATCCTAAACCTCCACGGAGACGCCTAAACTCTTTACTTGCTGAAAGATTCTCTTTTCAATCTTCTTGATACTTATACTGCCATGCGTTAGGATTTCCCTTACTCATGAAGACGGAAACCCTTTATATCGAAACCTACGGATGCCAGATGAACGAGTATGATTCGGACAGGATACAAAATGCTCTCGGCGCCAGTATCACCAAAAACCCCAAGGAAGCCAACATAGTAATAGTTAACACCTGCGCCATAAGGGAAAAAGCCGACCAGAAGGCGCTTAGCAGCCTAGGACGATTCAAACACCTTAAGGCTAAAAACCCTGAGCTCATCGTAGGCGTATCGGGATGCGTGGCGCAACTCTACGGAGAAGAACTCATACAAAAAATTCCTCATCTAGACTTCGTGCTCGGACCCCGCGCAATCCCAGGACTTGCAAGCCTCATAAAAGATATAAGGGAAACAAGGTCACGACCCATCGAAACGTCTTTTGATGTGGAAGAACCCTTTGATATTCTTCCCTATCACCAGGAGGGAAAACCCACGGCGTTTGTTTCCATACAGCAAGGATGCAACAAGAAATGCGCTTACTGCATAGTACCCACGGTAAGGGGGGCGGAAGTGAACAGACCGGTCAACGATATAAAGGCCGAAGCGCAGTACTTGATAGCAAAAGGAGTAAAAGAGATAACTCTGATAGGGCAGACGGTCAACTCATGGAAACTGGGAAAACTTAAGTTCGGAGACCTGCTTCGGACAATCGGGGAAATCGACGGTCTTGAGAGAATAAGGTTCACTACATCTTATCCCAGAGACATAACAAAGAAAATGGTGGAAGCAATGGCGCAGATACCCAAAGTATGCCATCATATCCACCTTCCCGTGCAGTCCGGTTCCGACAGGGTACTAAAACTCATGAACAGGACTTATACAAGGAATTGGTACATAGACTCGGTTAAAAGGCTAAGGGATGCTATGCCGGACATAGCTATATCTTCTGATATGATAGTGGGATTTCCAGGAGAGACCGAAGAGGACTTTGAGCAGACTATGAGCCTCGTAGAGGAAATAGAGTTTGACAGTTTCTTCTCGTTTAAGTATTCCCCGCGACCAGGAACGGTAGGTGAAGAACTCTGGAGATCAGATGAACGTGTAAAAGACTTGACGGCGAGAGAGAGGCTCGCGCGTCTTCAGAATTATCAGAGAGGAATAACACTTGCGAAAAACATGGAGAGGGTAGGAAAAGCTGAACAGGTGCTGGTTGAAGAGGAAAGTAGGAACGACTCCTCATGGCTTTGCGGCAGGACGCAGCATAACAGAATAGTGAATTTCGCGGGGAGAAAAGAGCTTATCGGAAAAATGGTGGACGTAAGGATAACCGAAGGACTTGCAAATTCGCTTAGAGGACAATATCTGAATTAAGTAAGAAGGGAGGAGAAAAAATGTTTCTTGAAATGAAAGTTTCCTGCATAGTTGCCGACCCGTTTACCGATATGCCCGTCGTCATTCTAAACGAAGAGAATGGAGAGAAGAGTCTTCCTCTTTGGGTGGGATTTGAGGAGGCAAGCGCTATAGCCATGGAGATCAAGAAAACCCCAAGGCCGAGACCTCTCACCCACGATCTTCTGAAAAACGTAATTATCGCGACAGGATACGAGGTCAGTGAAATAGAGATCACGGAACTTCGGGAAAACACATTTTACGCTCGTCTTCGCATTAAAAAAGACGGAGAAGAGTGTTTGGTGGATTCCCGCCCAAGCGACGCAATAGCGATAGCTCTCAGGGTCGGGTGCCGTATTATGGTTGAAGAAGATGTGATAAAAGCCTCTCTGAGCGTAAAAATTGGGGATAAAGATCAAAGCGCGGGCGATATACTGGAAGACATACCTACTGAAGAGTTCGGCAAGTACAAGATGTAATCATCGGTTAAGGCGCATATATTCGTCAAGGAATTTCCTGTCTCCCTCAATTACATTGAAAATCTCCCCGCAACGGTCACACTCTATGTTAATAAGCTTAGGCGGATAACTTATTCCGCAACTCATTACGAACCAGCCGAAAAGCGAGTACTTTTGTTTTGGAACCACCCAAGGATCCCCGACGGAGTAACCACAATCGCAGACCCTTGTATTGCTTGCTCTGGAGTCCAGTTCTAAACCATGCACATAAATCCCCGCTTTGGCTCTAGACGTCATAATAGCCCACTTCTCCATGGTCTGTTATGTCAAGGCCTTGGCTCTCCTCATCCTCATTGACCCTGAGTCCCACTAAAAGATCAACAATCTTAAGAACTATAAAGCTCACTACCGCCGTATAGACAATAGCGAACATAGCGCCGTAGACCTGCACGCCGAGTTGGGCGCTTATATTGAGGTCCGCTATTGAACCACCGTAAGAGGTTGAGGCAAAAATTGCAACCATTATGATTCCAACCAAGCCTCCAACACCATGAACCCCCACAACGTCAAGGGCATCGTCATACTTAAAGCGGAACTTTACATAGGTAGCGGCTATATAGGCCAATATCGAGGAAACAATTCCTATAGATATAGCTCCAATTGGTCCGACTGTACCCGAAGCAGGCGTTATCGCTGCAAGACCCGCGATAGCTCCCGTCGCAAACCCGAGAGCGCTCGGTTTACCAGATCTCACGTATTCAAGGAATATCCAAGTGAGAGCGGCTACGCACGGAGAAATCTGAGTTACGACAACTGCCATGGCTGCCTGTCCTCCCGCTGCCAGAGCACTTCCTCCGTTAAACCCAAACCATCCAACCCAAAGCATTGCCGTACCTATCATCGTAAGAGTGAGATTATGAGGAAGTGGAACCTGATTCGGGTAACCTCTTCTTTTACCGATAAGTATTGCAGCCACAAGAGCCGCTGTACCCGCGGTGATATGAACAACTATGCCTCCGGCAAAGTCGATCAATCCCATATCTCCTAGGTAAGAACCTTCTCCTCCCCAGACCATGTGAGCAATAGGGAAGTAACAGAAGATTACCCACAGAGCACTGAACAAAAGCATCGCCGAGAACTTCATTCTCTCCGCAAACGCCCCTATTATAAGTCCAGGAGTGATAATTGCAAAAGTAAGCTGAAATGCGAAAAACAGCACTTCGGGAATAGTTCCCGAAAGACTATCAGTACTAACTCCATTTAGAAACGCCTTTGAAAAACCTCCCACAAAAGCACTAACTCCAAGCTCTCCTCCAACCATCCCAGTGGTGTCAAAAGTGAGGCTGTAACCGAAAGCCGTCCATATAAGCGTCACGACCGCGGTAATCGAAAAGCACTGCATCAGAACGGAAAGAATGTTCTTCTTGCCTACAAGCCCTCCGTAGAAAAGAGCAAGTCCAGGAATCATCATGAAAAGAACAAGCCCGGTTGAAATCAGTATCCAAGCCGTATCGCCCGTATCAAGCCCACTTGCGGAAGCTGTATCCGTAAAAGAAAAAAAAGCCAATAGAAAAAAGAAAATTAGAAGCGAAAACGTTTTTTTTAGATTCATCACAAACACTCCTCCTTTTAATCCCACGCTAATCTTTTAAGTATATCACATAACGTGAAGCTAAAACCACGAGATCAGAAAGCCTTATCCAGCCTGCGAAGCTGCTCTGCGGAAAGTCTCCAACCAGAAGCCCCGCAGTTTTCAACTGTTTTCGCAACTGAATCCGCCTTGGGAATTGCAATAACGTTCTCTCGGCAAACGCACCAGTTAAGGGCGACTTGAGCTTCTGTCTTCCCCGTCTCGGCCGCTATAATGGATAAGACTCCGCTATCTAAGCGACAAAGTCTTCCAAAATCAAGTGGAGTGTAAGCCATCACCGTTATGTTGTTATCACAACAGTAGGGAAGCAAATCTTTTTCTATATCTCTTGAGTTAAGATTGTAGAGCACTTGGTTTGAAACTATTGGATAATTAGGAAAATAGTGCTGTGCCTCTTCTATCTGCTCAACGGAAAAATTGCTCACTCCTACATAGCTCACACATCCACGGTCAACCAGCTTCTCAATCGCACTCATCGTCTTGTCTATAGGGTAAACGGGATTCGGCCAGTGTATCTGGTAAAGGTCTATGCAGTCTGTGCGAAGCTTCCTTAGACTCGTCTCACATGATCTAAGAACGCTGTCATGGGCAAGATTTCTTCCCGAAACCTTAGTGGCTATGATAACCTCGTCTCGAAAGGGCAGTACTGCTTCGCCGACTATATCTTCTGTGTAGTACCCTTCGGCAGTGTCTATAAGCAAGGCACCAAGTTCGATACCTGCTCTAAGAGGTTTGACCCCTCCTTTGTAGTTCCACGTGCCCAGTCCTATCTCCGGAACTAAAACTCCAGTGTTTCCAAGCCTCTTGAAGTTCATATGGCGAAGTTCACGCACTTATATGAATATACATCGCTAGGTCAGTCGTCTGAATGAATTAATTTATAAATCGCCGCCGCGAGAAATCCTCCGATGATATTCGCAAAAAGGTAAATCCATATGGAAGAAGGAGCTGATATCCCCATTATGGTTATTCCCACCGCCACTGCGGGATTGAAAACGCCTCCAGAGACACTCCCGACAGCGTACGCTCCGGCCATAACCGTAAATCCTATGGCAATACCATAATAGGAATTGCCTCGAGTCGTTTCCGAAGTTGCGACTTCAAGTATTACAAGGCATAGAGCAAATGTAAAAAGTATTTCGGCAACAATGGCGGGGAGGGCTGATATTTCCATCGGCGACTCCGGATTGCCCTTTATAAACAGAACGGCTAGTGCAGCTACTGCTGCGGCTATGATCTGTGTGATGATATAGGGAAAAACATCCCCTGAGTTTATTTTCCCCCTGAACCACACTGCCAGCGTTACTGCTGGGTTATAGTGAGCTCCCGAGATATGTCCGCCAGCGTAGATCATCGCAGTCAGCACGGCTCCTATGGCCAGAGGTGCGAAGAGCCCGATTCCAGGGGCAATTACTACGGTTCCTATAGTGAAGACGAGAAAAAAAGTGCCTATGAATTCAACAAAATATTTTTTCATTCAAAATCCTCCGTCAGTCCGCTTTTACATTCTCTACGCAAAAATCTTGACAAACTCCTTACCGGGAAATCCTTGTTCCATAACCATTTAGATGAAAAACCTCGTCTGGATTTTTCCTGAACTTCTCCGTAATGACTCGCCTTTTATCAAAGTAGCCAAATGGAAGCACTGTAAGGACATCAAGTTCATCCGGCACTCCAAGATATTTTTTAAGTTCTTCTTTCTCTATCCTTCCTATCCAGCAAGATCCAAGTCCATAGCTCCAACCTACTAAAACCATGTTCTGCGCAGCTCTGGTGCCGTCAATCTGATGCCACTTGCTTTTTGGGTCCACCAAAAGCACCACAGCAAAAGCTACCTGGGCTATGAAACTGCCACTTGTGCAGTATTTTCTCATTTCCTGCAGCATCCCGTGGTCCTTTATAAGCACAAATTCCCATGGCTGGCTGTTGTGAGCGCTTGGAGACAACCTTCCCGACTCCATGACTTTCATTATGATTTCGTCGGAAACTTCTCCCTCTGTGTAGTTTCTTACGGAACTAAGGGAACTTACGCATTCGTAAACATTCATAAAAACCTCCGCCAGCAAAATTGATTGATAGTATACCGACTTTGAACAAGCATCAGAATAGAAAGTCCGTCCCAAGAGTGCTCTCCTATCTCCACACAAGCTTAAATTTTCCTCTTGTAAGGGAAGCAATCTTTTCCTCAAGACTCTTAGCGACGTTAAATGGGGCTGAGAAATCGAAACGAACATCCTCCCCATGTTCAACATTTGTTATTATAACGCCCGATTTTTTGAACAGTATCCGTATCAAATTCTCCCGCACGTAGGGGAAAACGAGATGTCCCGACTGAACCGGAATATGTTTTTTTAGTGCAAGCTCTCCAAGCGCCATCCGCAAGGAGTCCGTATAGGCTCTTAAAAGCCCGCCAGAACCAAGCTTTACTCCTCCAAAATAGCGGCTTACGACAGCAACTATCTCTCCTATGTTGCTGTGCTCCAAGAGAGTGAGCATCGGTCGTCCCGCAGTTCCCGACACTTCTCCATCGTCACCGAAACCAGTATCCGTTCCGCCTGGAGCGCAGGCAAGAAATGCATAGCAATTATGAGTAGCCGCAGGGTGAAAATTTCTCACATTCTCGATAAAATCTTGAGCCTCCTGCTTTGTACCCGCACTACCAACCGTGGCTACAAATCTGCTTTTCCTAACAATCATCTGTGCCGTAGCTATTCCTGCAGGGACCCTATAGAAGAGATACTCCACGCTTCTTGCCTCCGTATGAAAAAATACCTTATACATCATCGCTCAAGCAAAAACGCCTGTGGGCATTGACAATTACCCTCCCTGGATTTTTCACTGTATACTGATTCGTGGCGGTTCACTAGCCGCTCAAATTTCAGAATTAGCTTTTATTCTAAAGAACCAAGGCAAGCACCGGGTTCTTTAGGTCCAACAAGAATATTTACGCGTATACCGTTGCTAAGAAAAACAAGCATCTCTTCCCTAATTCTTCGCTATAAGTACTCATTTCTAACGGGTATAGCCTCTCTCACTGTGGTGGACCTAGCCCAACTTTCAGTCCCCATAGTAATCCAGTGGATAATAGACGAACTTACGCTACAGAGCACAGATCTCTCTTTAATAACCAGGTACTCGCTCTACATACTCGGCCTCGGCTTACTTATGGCACTTTTCAGACTTGGTTGGAGATACTTCATAATGGGAGGGGCAAGAAAAATAGAGAATTCGCTTAGAAACGATTTCTTTGAGCACCTGCAGAAGCTTAACTTCGACTTTTTTTCTGGAAGAAAGGTCGGAGACCTGATGGCGCATACGGTAAACGATATAGAGACTCTTAAGTTCTCCTGCGGCCTCGGCCTCCTCATAGCTTACGACGGAGTCTTTCTGTTTTTCTTCATTTTCGCCGCGATTGTCTACATCTCTCCACAGATGGCTCTCTACGCTTTTTTGCCGTTTCCACTACTTGCCGTCTTCATATACAAGTTTGGAAATATGATAGAAAGAAGATTTCAGCGCTCCCAAGATTCCTTCTCTGATCTTACTGAAAGCGCAAGGCAGTCGATATCGGGAATCAAAGTGGTAAAGGCATTCGGACTTGAGCGGGAGGAAAGACGGGATTTTGACCGCGCAAGTAAAGACTACTTTGAGAAAAACGTGCACCTTGTGAAAATATGGGGTGCCTTTCAGCCATTTATATATTTTGTACCCTCAGTCGCTATGGCTTTGTTTCTTTATTTCGGCGGAGCGGGCGCGATTGGTACAGAAATAACCCTCGGGGAGTTCTCCGCCATACTGGTTTATCTAGTAATGCTCGCTTGGCCCATGATGGCCATGGGATGGGCGGTCGATCTGCTAAAGAGGGGGAACGCGTCTATAAACCGGTTAAACGACATTTTCGCGGTCGCACCGAAAGAAGCAATTTTGACAGAAGAAAAGGATTATGAACTCAAGGGAGACATAAGATTCTCCGGTGTTTCGTTTTCTTATGGCTCTACTCCTGCCCTGCGCAATGTTAGCCTCCGCATACCCTGCGGAACGACTCTGGGAATAACGGGTCTTATCGGTTCGGGGAAAACCACTCTGATGAAACTGTTGTTAAAAGTCCACAAGATTGAGTCGGGCACCATAACGATTGACGAAACCGCAATAGAAAAGATATCGAGAAAAAGCCTCCAAGATACCATTGTCTATGTGCCTCAGGAAATAACCGTGTTCAGCGGAACAATCTAT
This sequence comes from Candidatus Dadabacteria bacterium, assembly GCA_007571325.1. Lineage (GTDB taxonomy): Bacteria > Desulfobacterota_D > UBA1144 > Nemesobacterales > Nemesobacteraceae > Nemesobacter. The sequence continues at coordinate 35,623 of RKRQ01000098.1, read as the reverse complement.
GACAATATCACTTTCATAAACCCCAAAATAACCCGTGAGCAGGTTGAACAAGCGGCTAAGACAGCGGGAATATACGAACAGGTAATGGAATTTCAACAAGGGTTCGAAACTGTGGTAGGAGAACGGGGACTCAGTCTTTCGGGAGGACAGAGGCAACGTCTCGCAATAGCGAGGGCGTTGGTACTGAAACCAGAGGTTCTGATACTTGATGACGTGCTTTCCTCCCTTGACCCACAGACGGAAAATACTGTTATAACAAATGTGACCGAGGCAATGCGCGGACGCACGGTTGTTATAATCTCAAACAGAATGTCTTCAGTAAGCAGGCTCTCGCAAATAGCAGTTATGAAAGACGGGCAAATAGTTGAGATTGGAAAACATGGGGAACTCATGGAAAAACGCGGGCTTTACTACGCCCTTGAAAAACTGCAATCGACTTAGGTAAAGCAATGAACGGCTTGGAAAAAAACAGAAAACCAACCTACGATATCAAGATTTTAGGATGGGTTCTCGGATTCGTGGCAAAGTACCGAATTCACTTCGCCCTTTCGTTTCTCTTTATGATCGCTACTGCCGCGCTTGAGATAACGGTTCCATACCTTATTAAAACCGCGGTCGATAATCATATCTATCCCACATGGAGTAAGGTGGAAAGCGGCAAGCATACTAAACAAATCCTCTTTGGTCTTCAGGGAAAAGCCACTCTCGCTCTTTCCAATGGAGAATTTCTAGTAGATTTCTCAAAACTTTCCTCTTCTGAGAAAGATAGAATTGAGCGCTCAGGCATAAAGTTCTCGCAGACAAAATACATAGTGATTGACCCCAGAGAATTCAAAGGGGATGAAAAACAGAAGATTCTCGGGATAATAGACCGGAACGCTTCGTTGTTTGAACAAGCAGAAGAAATCTCACTTATAGCTCACTCAGACCTTTCAGCGCTTAGCAAAGACGAAGTGTCCCTTCTTCGCTCAAAAGAAACAGAAAGGCTCGGGACTCTTGTTGTCTACGTGTTTTTATCCATTGTAGGAATTTTCATTTTCACCTCCTCATTTAACTACATTCTTCATTACTCGGGCCATCGCATAATGCACGACATACGAAACCATACGCTCTCCCACATACTTTCTCTCCCCCAGCAATACTTCGACCGAAATCCCGTGGGCAGGATAACCACCCGCATTACAAACGACGTGAATGCCATAAATGAGATGTACACCTCCGTTCTCATACATTTTGTAAAGGACATTATAATCATAATCGGCACTCTGGTAATCATGTTCAGAATGAATGTCGGTCTCACTCTTATAATTGTCGCGCTTACAACGTTTCTGGTTTTCATGGTCTTGATTTTCCGGATGAAACTCCGATTGGTGTACAGAGAAATACGAAAAACAATAGCCAAGCTAAACACTTTTGTTGCGGAAAGCCTGAAGGGAATAGTGCTTCTTAAGCTCTATGGAAAAGAGGAGAAAAACTTCGAGAAATTCTGGCAAGTTAACAGGGAGAACTACAGGGCCAACATACGGCAACTCTGGGTCTATGTGATTTTCCGCCCCTCTATAGAGTATGTAGGCATAGCAGCAACGGGGATAATTCTGTGGTACGGAGCGATAAGAATTATAAACTCTGACCTCTCTCTCGGGGCCCTGATAGCATTTCTTTACTACGTAAGGATGATATTCAAACCTATACAAGAGCTCTCAGAAAAATTCAATGTTTTTCAGTCCGCGGTGGCCGCCTCTGAAAATCTATATGAAACTCTCTCGGAAAAACCTGAGACAAGTGGGCCTTTAGTACCTGCAGAGGTTGAAGGTTCACTTGAGTTCCGAGGAGTATGGTTTTCATATAACGAGAGGGAATGGGTGCTTAAAGACGCTTCCTTCTCAATAAGACCAGGGGAAAATGCCGCTCTTGTGGGAATAACGGGGGCGGGAAAATCAACTATAGTGAACCTCATTCTGAAATTTTACAAACCCCAAAAAGGAGAAATCTTGTTTAACGGCGTAAATATTGAGAAGCTTTCTAACTATTACGTACGCTCTAACATAACCTCTATTTTCCAAGACCTGTTTTTGTTTGAAAAGGACGTGTCAGACGAAAGAGATGAGACAAGCGGCACGGTATCAGTAAGTGAAAAACTTTCTTCTGGAGAAACTCAGGCCCGGTCAATAGAAAAAGCTATCAGGAAAAATTCCAAATTCCTGATCATGGATGAAGCCACTTCACACCTAGATGTGGAAACCGAGCGGAAAATACAGGAAGCGCTAAAGAAAAACACAGGCTCCAAAACAAGGCTTGTGATAACCCATAAGCTCTCGACCCTAAAGAACATGGATAAGGTAATAGTTATCCACAAAGGAGAGGTGGTGGAACAGGGAACTCATCAGAAGCTCCTTCAAAATAAGAACATCTATTACACACTTTATGAATTTCTGAGAAAAACCACCTCAGACCCTCTACCCGGCATGAGAGTATAAAATCAGACAAGCGCCTAGAATATCCCAAGAAGCTTAAGAGCCATAAGACCGACGGCAACTACGAGAACCACTCTTATATATTTTTCCCCACCCCTTACGGAAAATGTGGCACCAAACCATCCTCCGACCGAATTCCCCGCGGCAAGACATACACCGATAAACCAGCTTATATTTCCACTGAGAAAAAATATAAGAATCACAGGAATAGTATAAAAAAGAACTACAACAACTTTGTGCACGTTTACCTTGGCAAGGGAAGCTCCCATAAGATGGTAAAGAGCGGCCATTATAAACAGCCCCACCCCAACCTGTATAAAACCCCCGTAAAAACCTATGAGAACAAGCGCTGGGTAAAGAACCCATCTCTTACTCTTTCCTTCGCGCCCACCGAGCAAATTTCCGAACGAACCAACATTGAGGAAAAAAGAGGCACAAACAAAAATAAGTACGACGGCGAGTATCTTTTGGAAAAGCTCGTCTCCCACCCTTACCGCCGCAAAAGCTCCTAATAAAACACCCGGAAGGGTAAAAATCGCAAGCTTAATACCCGTTCTTATGTCAGCAATACCCTCTTTTCTAAAAGAAAGAATAGCAAAAAAATTCTGAAACAGAATTGCCACCCTGTTTGTTCCATTAGCAACTGTGGGATCAATTCCAAGGAATATGAGAACGGGGAGCACTATGCTGCTTCCACCGCCCGCCATTACGTTTATGACTCCCGCAAGAACGCCCGTGAAAAAAAGCAGAGCCAAAGAAAGAAAGTCGTATTCGTACATATTTATCCAGATCCGGCCTCAATAGAAATCAGTTGAAGAAATTTTAAAATCGTTATCTCCCTTGAGATTGACTCTCTCGAACTGATTACACTACTTGGCAGAATCCATTCCGGCATGATTGTGTCCTGTAGATATTCTCCATGCTCTTTCAAATTCTTAAATCATACCACTAAATGCCATTGGTTGTCAGAATAGAGCAAGGAGCAGGTAGTTTGATGAAAAATGTAACAAAAAAATTGTCGACCCATCAGTTTTTTACAAGACGTTGCCTGACAAAACGAAACAAAAAAAGATTACAAAAACCTGTTTGCCCGATTAAAAATTCACGTTTTAAGGCCTACTTATCTTCTTCTATTCTTTTTCTTTGGGAGTTATTCTATATTTTATGAACAGTTTTAAAATCGCACTTGTTCAGAGCGTTGCCCACAAAAACAGAGAAGAAAATCTGAAACAAGCAATATTAAATGTAGAGAAGGCTTCGTCCCTTGGAGCGAATATAGTCTGTCTTCCCGAGCTTTTTCTTACAAGATACTTCTGTCAATCAGAAGATACAGGCTGTTTTGACTTCGCTGAGTCAATACCCGGTCCAGCCACAAACAGATTCTGTGGAGAGGCGAGAAAAAGAGGAGTCTTTATCGTATGCCCGCTTTTTGAAAAAAGAGCTTCCGGCATATATCACAACTCTCTTGTCCTGATCAATCCGGCAGGAAAAATATCCGGCATTTACAGAAAGATGCATATACCGGATGACCCGGGCTATTTTGAGAAATTCTATTTTACTCCTGGAGACAAGGGTTTTTCGTGTTTTGAAACCGGTTTTGCGAAAATAGGAACGCTTATCTGCTGGGATCAGTGGTATCCAGAAGCTTCACGCATAGTCTCGCTCAAAGGAGCAGATATTATTTTCTATCCAACCGCCATAGGATGGAGAACGGATGAAAATGAACTCTCAAAAAACAACCAACTTGAAGCATGGAAAACTGTTCAACGCGCCCATGCCATTTCAAACGGAATCTATGTCGTGGCCGTGAACAGGGTGGGGTTTGAAGAATCGGGGAAAAGTGGTGAAGGAATAGACTTCTGGGGAAGTTCCTTTGTATGCGACCCTCAAGGAGTAGTGGTATGCGAAGCCTCAGACAAGAGAGAAGAAATCATTCTGGCCGATATAGACCTTCGCAAACTTGAGGAGACCCGAAGAAATTGGCCATTTTTTCGGGACCGAAGAATTGACGCCTATTCAGAGATTAGCCAAAGATTTATCGATAATGATCCCGGGACTCGAAATTGAGCGATTCTCAAACGATTAGCTACAGACTTCCGGCTGAATGGGAACCTCACAAAGCCACATGGATTGTGTGGCCGCAGAATGCAAGTGACTGGCCGGGAAAATTCTCCAAGATCAAGTGGGTTTACAGCAAGATCATAAGTAACCTTTCAACATCAGAGAAAGTAAAAATAATAGTTAACCCAGGGGAAACGCAAAAGCGGGTTGAGAATTTTCTCAAAAAAGATTCGGTTGACCTAACCAATGTGGAGTTTCACGAGTGCTCAACTAACAGGTCATGGATAAGAGATTCAGGCCCTTTTTTCGTAAAGAAGGATCTAAAAGAACTTAACGTTCTTGATTTCAGCTTTAACGGATGGGCAAAATACCCGGACTGGAAAAATGATAACCTAGTTCCGAAATTCATTGCTGAAACCCTTTGTTTTGACTCCCAGAAGCCGACCCGTTTTGGAAAAGAAATCGTCCTTGAAGGTGGAAGTATCGACGTAAATGGAAGAGGTTGCCTGATCACGACTAAGCAGTGCCTTCTAAGCTTGGACAAACAAGTGAGAAATCCTTCTTTTAGAAAAAAGGACTACGAAGAAACATTTTCTGAATACTTGGGCATAACGGATGTTGTTTGGCTAAACGGAGCAATAGAAGGGGATGATACAAACGGTCATATTGACGGTATATGCCGTTTTACCGGTCCTGAAACGGTTGTTTTATGCCTTGAGAACAATCCTAGATATCCGAACTGCTCCCTTCTTCGCAAAAACCTTGAAATACTCCAAGACTTTAGATTTGAGGATGGAAGAACAATTGAAATTGTCCCTCTTCCCATGCCTTCCCCAATGTTCTTTAAGGGGGAAAGACTCCCGGCGACTTACGCCAATTTCTATATCTCGAACGAAAAAATTCTCACTCCTACCTATGACGATCCGAAGGATCAAGAAGCACTTGGTATATTGTCAGAACTTTTTCCCACAAGAGATGTCGTCGGAATAAACTGTGTTGACCTAGTGTGGGGAGGTGGCGCAATTCATTGTATGACAAAAGAAGAGCCCATATGCTGACTCGAAGAGCTTAAATTAAATTCTTCAGTTTGAACCCAGATTGACTCCTTCGTATTCAAGAATTGCCTTTTTTATATCTAAACCCCAGCGGTAACCGTGAAGGTCGCCTGTTTTACCCAGGACGCGGTGACATGGTACCAGATAAGCAACCGGATTGTTCGCTACGGCGTTTGATACGGCTCTTACAGCCCTAGGCTCTCCAATTAATTCTGCAAGGTCTGAATAGGAAAGGACTTCCCCTTCTTTAACTTCCAGAAGCTTCTTCCAGACTCTGTTCTGAAACCGTGTTCCAAGAAGCAGTATTTCAGGCTTCTGTTTTTTATTAGAGAAAAATATTCCTTTCAATTCTTTAAAAGTTTTTTCATCATCCCTTCTATTCTCTGGATTCTGCCATATCTTCTTGAATTTCCCTATGTGGGTTTTGACATCGGAGAGAAAAAAACTCATATAGCATATACCTTCTTGGCAAACCCCTACAAGGCATCTTCCAAACTGTGTGCCATGAACCCCATAGACAATACGCATATCGTCTCTGACTCTTTTCTTTTCCCGAGAAGAAACCTCTTTTGTATTGACAACAATATTGCGCCATAGGCGGTCCTGGGGATTTTTCAGGCTATTAATGTTGTGGTTTTCCACACCTACCAACTCCAAAGCAGAACTACCTCTTTCCGAAAATGGACCTAGCTATTATCATTTTATGTATCTCGTTTGTACCTTCATAGATCTCGCCAACTTTAGAGTCCCTGTAAATCTCTTGAACCTTATAGGTAGAAGAATCATGGGCAAGTTCCACCATAAGGCCGAGACCTCCAAATATTTGAATCGCGTCACGCGCCATGGTAACGCTTATATCGGAGCCATAGTATTTGGCGGCGGATGTCTCGAATGTCGGGAAAGAATCTCCCTTGTCAAGACAAAGAGCTGCTTTTAAATACAGATTTCTTGCATTTTCTATCTCCACGGCCCTTTGTGCAAGCAGAAACTGCCAGTACTGAAAATCCGCTATCTTTTTGCCAAAAGCCTCCCTTTCGTTCATAAACTCCACACATTCATCAAACGCTGACTGAGCCATTCCGACTCCGCTTGCTCCTATCCCGGTCCTTCCGTAAAGAAGAGAGTTTACGGCCACTCTAAGACCTTCCCCCTCTTCCCCTATGCGGTTTTCCCTAGGAACCTCTACATCTTCTAGATATATGTCGTATGTAAGTTCTCCCCTGTTTCCCAGTTTCTTGTCTGGAGCACTGACAGAACAGCCCGGCGAATCAAGATCAACCACTATCATTATGGATTTGTCTTTCACACTTGCGAGCAAGGTCACAAAATCCGCCACTCCAGCGTTAGTTATATAGCGCTTGCGGCCATTTATAACGTATTTTTCGCCCTTCTTGCGGGCTTTTGTAACAAGAGACTCAGTCCTTACGTCAGAACCCGACTGGGGTTCTGTCATAGCAAATGACGCAACCGAAGTTCCATCAAGCGCGGGAGCGAGATATTTTTCCTTTATGCGGGATGAACCCATGGCAAGAGTCTTTCCCGAAAGTAGGAAGTGAGCGTTTATGGTTCCTGCAACGCTGGCGCTTATATAGGCCAGTTCCTCGGCCATGACCGCGGCCCCGCACGCTGGGTAGGAAAGACCCAGTCCTCCATCGTCTTTCGAAAAAGGAATACGAAAAAGCCCTTCGGACGCCATCTTCCTGAAAAGCTCATGAGGAAAGTTCTCGTTCTTCTCGGTTCGCTCTCCTATATCCCAGGCTAGGGGAAAGACCTCTTTTTCCGCAAAAGTCCTCACTTTCTGTCTTATTTCCCTTGTTTCCTCGGGAAAAAAGTGATCCTTGTAAAGCTTTGTCTGCATTCTTGAGGGCAACCTACGCATTCTATCAATTCCTCGTGGTAAAAAATTATCCTTTTGCAAAGCCAGAGTTAAATATTCTAATAAGAGTTTAACTGACTATCAGATAGATGAACTCCAAATACGCGTTAAAAAAAGTCCTAATTAAGGAACAGGACTGCGTGTTTTCTGTGATCTTTAGCTCAAGCTCAACTACAGTAGACGTAACTACTCGTACTCAGTATCTTTAATTCTATTACCATTTTCCTTTTGATTTTTTCCCAAGCGCATAGTTGTAGAGCACAGTCAAAACTCCCTACGCAAAGCTGATACAATATGGATTAACCTAAAGAAATTGATTATACTAACGGCCTTTCCAACTAGACTATTTTCCAAAAAAGGGGGCTGAATATGTCTAAGATCATGGACGGCAGAAAGGTCGCCCAAGACACTGAGAAAGAGATAATCAGAAAGACCAAGGAATTAAAAGAACGCACTGGGATAGTGCCCGGTCTTGCCTCTATCCTAATAGGCAACGACCCCGCGTCTGAAATATACGTTAGGAACAAGAGAACGGCTTGTGGAAGATGTGGAATGCATTCAGAGGAATACAATCTTCCGGAAGAAACTACAGAAAATGAGCTTCTTTCATTGATAAATCAACTAAATATAAATAAAAGCATACATGGCATACTTGTACAGCTTCCACTTCCACTTCATATAGACCCCACAAAAGCAATAAGAAAGGTATCTCCTGTCAAGGATGTCGACGGTTTTCACCCTGAAAACACAGGAAAACTTCTTCAAGGAGAACCCGGTCTAGTATCCTGCACACCGTATGGAATAGAAAAACTTCTTGATTACTACAACATAGAGATATATGGAAAACATGTTGTAGTCGTAGGAAGAAGCAATATAGTGGGAAAACCCGCCGCCGCGGTGATGTTAAACCGGGATGCCACAGTTACCATAGCACATCTTGAAACCGAGAACCTAAGACCCATAACCACTGCGGCGGATATACTGATAGTAGCCATAGGCGATCCCCAGTTTATAAAAAAGGAGATGGTAAAGGACGGAGCGGTTATAGTTGACGTCGGAATCAACAGAAACGAGACTGGAAAGATCGTCGGGGATGTTGACTTCGAGGACGTAAAGGAAAAAGCCTCCTACCTAACGCCGGTTCCTGGGGGAGTGGGACCGATGACCATAACCATGCTTCTTTGGAACACTCTTAAGGCAGCAGAGATATTCGCTGGGGATAAATATCCTTAACCAAGGTCAGCTAAAACCTTGGAAAGTCAGTTTTCAGAATCATCTGAGAATCCTTAAGCTGAGCACAGATATCTCTTATCGCCATCTTTTTCGCTGGATGCCAGGCAGTTGGCTCTATCTCAAGCAAGGGTTCCATTACAAATCTTCTTTCATGCGCTTTAGGATGAGGGATCACGAGAGAATCGGTGTTTATTATCAGATCCCCGTAGAAAATTATGTCAAGATCAATTACCCTCGGTCCCCATAAAACAGTTTTTTCTCTCCCAATCTCTTTTTCTATTGTCTGTAGAAGAAGCAGAAGTTTAAAAGGGGAAAGTCTTGTTTCCACTTTGATCACGGCATTTGTAAACTTTGGCTGGTCTTGCGGTCCCACGGGATCCGATTCGTAAAGAGAAGATAGGGCCAAAACGCGGGCGTATTTTTCTATGTTAGCTAGAGCACGGGCAAAGTTTTTAGAAACGGGACCGATGTTTGCTCCAATACCTATGAAAACGGCACTAGGCAAAGCTTCTGATTTATTCAATGGAATACTCACCCCGGTTAATATATAATTTCGCAAGGAGAAAATATATGGCACTTTTAACCGAAGAAAAAATTTCTTGCGTACTTAAAAAACTTAATGGATGGCAGAGAAAGGGAGAACAGATAGAAAAGACATTTGTTCTAAAGAATTTCGTTAATTCCATGGGTTTTGTAAATAAAATCGCTCTTCTTTCTGAAAAAGCGGACCATCACCCCGATATTCTGATTCGGTGGAACAAAGTTTCCATCACGCTTTCAACCCATAGCGAGGGAGGAATAACGGAAAAAGACTTGATTTTGGCTGAGGAAATAGAAAAAGTAGCTTGATGCCAATTCTGTTCTGTAATTGACTAGTCGATATCCCTGATTTTGTAATCATCCTCCCCGAGGGTAATAGTATCTCCTTCGGTTCCGCCAATGCGTGGACCTATCTCCTTATCCTTTCCAGAAAACAGTCTCCTCAAAACCGAAGCTCCACATCCCAGTACAGCAGCCCCAACCAGGGCCAAGACACCAAAAAATGCGAAAAGACCGATGGTTGCAACAACAAAAAGTGTGATAAACGGAAGAGAGAAAAAAGAAATCCTTCCCTTATCAACGTAGATCTTTCTCGCCATTAAAACACCTTGTTCAGAATTATCAACGACCGCAACATTTTTTGTATTTTTTGCCACTGCCACAAGGACACGGACTGTTCCTACCGACTTTTTTCTGTACTCTCCTAACCGGGGTCCTGGTTTTTTCTTCTGAATCATTCCCCCGACTGAGAACTACATTTCTTTCCTCAAGTTGTCTTCGATTTTCAAGTTCCCTAATGTGCTCTTCGCTTGCCGGTTGTATTCTGAAGAGATTCGAGCAGACATCCATATTGAACTTATCCATCATGATGGTAAACATGTCGAAACCTTCTTTCGTATACTCTCGCAGTGGATCCTTCTGAGCGTACCCCCTGAGTCCCACTCCTTCTCTCAGGTGATCCATGTTAAGAAGATGCTCCTTCCAGAGATAGTCTATGTGCTGAAGCATGACGTAACGCTCAACCTGCGAGAGGTTTTCAGAACCTATCTTCTCTTGTTTTTCCTGGTATACAGCGACCAGCTTGGTCACAATTTCATCCTTTATTGTTTCCACATCTGCATTTGCATTAACTTCTATATCGATTTGCGTTCCGAATATTCTTCCAAGAATTTCAGAGAGTTCGGAGAAATCCGATTCCGAGCGGTCACCACGCTCCGCTAGGTAATTACCCACTATGTCCCGCGCAACATCTTCTAGAAAAGAAAAAAGCATTTCCCTGAGACTCTCTCCACCTTCAAGAATCTCGCGACGTTGCTTGTAGACAACATCCCTTTGCGTATTGAGCACATCGTCATACCTTAAAAGATGCTTACGTATGTCAAAATTCCTTCCCTCAACTTTTTTTTGCGCGTTTTCAATCGACCTAGTTATCATTGAGTGCTCAATCGGCTCTCCTTCCTGCCAACCTAGCTTATCCATAACACCCGTTATTTTTTCAGAGGCGAAAATGCGCATAAGATCATCTTCAAGCGAGACATAGAATCTTGAAGACCCATCATCTCCCTGTCTTCCCGCTCTTCCTCTGAACTGATTATCTATTCTTCTGGCCTCGTGTCTTTCCACCGAGAGAATATGAAGACCGCCGAGTTCCTTTACTTCTTCTTTTTCGGAATCACAGATTGATTTCGCTTCAAACAGCGCTTCCTCATACTCCTTTTGCTCCACTTCGTCGGACCGAGTTCCGAATTTCTTCCTGAGAATATCTCTAGCCAGAAACTCGGGGTTTCCGCCAAGCAGTATGTCCGTCCCTCGCCCTGCCATGTTGGTTGCTATGGTTATCGCTCTCTTCCTGCCAGCCTGGGCAACGATCTCTGCCTCCTTTCCATGTTGCTTGGCATTTAAGATGTTGTGTCGAAGACCCATTTTTTCAAGATAAGCACTAAGTTTCTCCGACTGTTCAATTGATGAAGTGCCAACAAGCACTGGTCTTCCACAAGAATTCAATTCCTCTATCTCGGCACACGCCGCATTGAACTTCTCACGCTCGGTTCTATAGATAACATCGTCATAATCCTTTCTTACGAGCGGCTTGTGAGTTGGTATCACCGTAACATCAAGATCGTATATATGCTTGAACTCAAAGGCCTCGGTGTCAGCAGTACCGGTCATCCCGGCAAGTTTTTTGTACATCCTAAAATAGTTCTGGATAGTTATGGTGGCCATCGTTTGGTTTTCACTTTCGATTTTCGCCCCTTCTTTGGCTTCAACAGCCTGATGAAGCCCGTCACTCCACCTACGACCAGGCATTAGCCGTCCCGTAAACTCGTCGACTATAACAACCTTTTCATCCTGCACCATGTAGTCGACGTCGCGACTGAAAAGGGTATTGGCACGAAGAGACTGGTTCACGTGGTGAAGAACCTTGAGATTAACCGGGTCATATAAATTGGGGATATCAAGAGCCTTTTCCACTTTGGAAACCCCTTCTTCACTCAAATCCACCTGTCTTGATTTCTCATCCATTGTGAAATCGCTTTGCTTTGAAAGCGTTTTTACTACCCTATCCACCTTGTAATAAAGATCGGTTGAGTCCTCCGAAGGTCCCGAAATTATAAGAGGGGTTCTCGCCTCGTCTATAAGAATGCTGTCTACCTCGTCCACTATGGCGAAATTGTGGCCGCGTTGAACATAGTCTTTAAGGGAAAATTTCATGTTGTCGCGCAGGTAGTCAAAACCAAATTCGTTGTTAGTGCCATAAGTGATATCTGCCTCGTACGCATCCTGCCTTGAAGAGGGTGCGAGGCAGGTTTTGAAGAAATTGATGATCTCAAGATTTTTTTCGGGAAGAATATCGCTTGCAACGTACTCATTAGGCCATGCAGTCAAATTCTTCTCTATGGATTCTTCAGCCCGTTTCGGGTCTTCCCAGGCAAGCACGTAGGATGCGTCATGATTTATAACCCCGACTTTCATATCAAGAACCATGAAAACCGGTGACATCCAATTGGCGTCCCTTGCGGCTAGGTAATCGTTTACTGTGACTAGATGAGAACCAAGTCCGGTAAGAGCGTTAAGATAAAGAGGAAGGACGGCCACCAGAGTCTTTCCTTCCCCAGTTCTCATCTCGGCTATTCTGCCTTTGTGAAGAACTATTCCTCCTATAAGCTGGACATCGAAATGTCTCATGGCTATCGTTCTTCTTGATGCTTCCCTAACTACCGCAAATGCCTCGGGAAGAATTTCCTCTAGCACCCTTTCCCTTTCCTCAAAGTATTTCTCGTCGGCTGGGTTCCCGTTTGAACCGAGGCGGGAGAGGATCAGTTCCCGGAATTGCGCAGTTTTCATTTGAAGTTCCGAAGTAGGAACTTGGACCAAGGCCTCTTCAAGGGCGTTTATCTGCTTGGCTAAGTCGCCGAGCTTTTTCACTTCCCTCTCATTCTGTGAACCAACTATTTTTTTTAGCACGTAAGAAATCATGTGCTGAAGCAGTCTCCTTTGCTAAACAGTACCAAGACATGCGGGAACATTACTCTTAAAACAGTGTAATAATCCATAGAAAATAGACAAGGAATTTCTCCGGGAGTTTTTAGGAGTCAAGATTCACGCTTACTACCCTAGAAGCTGCGGTGCCATCTGCGGTTATACCTATAAGTGCACTGGCTTCTTGCATAGTTGTTCTGTTATGCGTGATAACAGCAACTTGGGAGTGGGATGAGATCGTGTTCAGGATTTTATTGAATCTAACGGTGTTCACTTCATCCAGCGCGGCATCTATTTCATCAAGGAAAACAAAAGGAACGGGCTTTACAAGGCACGCAGAGATTATCACTGCTATGGCCGAAAGGGCTTTTTCTCCTCCTGACAGAAGGTTTATGGGTTGGAATTTCTTCCCCCCAGGCCTGATCATGACCTCAACTCCGCTTTCAAGCAGGTTTGTGGAGTCTACAAGTTCAAGGCGTGCCTCACCGTTTTCAAAAAGCCTGCAGAAAGTCTCTGAGAATTTCTTGTTCACGGCTTCAAACGCCTCTTTGAACCTCGAAACCGACTCCCTGTCGAGTTTCCTTATAGCGCTTTCAAGATAATCGAGCGCTCGGGCTAGGTCGTCTGTCTGATTCTGAAGAAAACCGTTTCTCTCTTCAAGTTTATCAAACTCCTCGGGCGCCAGCAGATTAACGGGACCGAATTTTTCTATGCGTCTTCGAAGCGTCTTAAGTTCTTTCTCTCCCTCGGGTATTGAAACTTCGGAGGGACCAGTTTCCTTCGATATATTAGGGGGACAGTCACCGAATGAAACTTTGTACTGTTCACTTAAATACCCAAACTCATCTTCCGCGCGTTCAAGCTGAGCCTGTGCGGAGGCAAGCTGTTCCCTGCTTGAATAGAGCTTCCTAGAAGCAGTTTCAAATTCTTCTTCATTTATTTGGAGTTCCTCTTCGTAACGTGATACTTTGTCCTTGAGTTCCCCAAACGACTTTTCCCTCAGGCTCAGCTCGCGGGAAATTTTCTCAAATCCCTCTTCTGTCTTACATTTTGACAATACACACTCTTCCCTCTCGCGTTTTTTGAGTTCCACATCTTTTTTTCTAAGCGAAAGCTTATCTTTGATAACAGCTTTTATTCTCTCGGCTTCCGATATCTCATGTTCAAGAGCCTTTTCTCTTTCAAGAACTCCTGCGTTTTCTATCCTGAGTTTAGTGATTTTCTCCTGAAACACGTTTTCTTTCTCAGCAAACTCAAGAGCCTGTTTTTCGATTTCTCCATACTTCAATTCAAGGGCATTTCTCTGACCGTCAAGCTGTTCTATAAGCAATCCCATTTCCTCGACGGTTCGGTTTTTACTACCGAGCTTACGCTCAAGGTCGTCGCGTTGCGTGTCGAGGTGTTCGGTTTTCATCTCCATTTCCTCTATTTTAGTTTCCACATTTGATCGGTCCTTTGCGTTTTCAACAGAACTTATTTCACAGCACCGAAGAAGCTCCTTGACCTCTGCGCTCCTGCTCTCAAGTCTATCCATCTCCTCTTGAATTGTTTTGCAGGCCGATTCTGACTCTCCAACGTGGTCTGAAAGGATTTGTATCTGTTCCTCAAGTTCCTCAATCTCTCTTTTTCTCTCAAACACTCCCGCCGAAGATTTCCCGCCCGTTATCGCTCCATTAGAATCCAAGTAGTCTCCCTCAAGGGTGGCAAAACACACACCGTTTGCCGTTCGGCTTTTAAGCATGATAGCTTCTTGCAGGTCGGAAGCTACATAGACTTTTTGAAGCATTGAGTCGACAAGACTCTTTTCTATCACCTTTACGTCAACAAGGCTGTTTAGCGAAGTGGTCTTAAGCGTACTGTGGTTATTGCTTGCTCTTTGACCGTTGCTTTTCCCGTTTCGGGCGGCGAACTGGTTCGTAGCCGGCATAAAGGTTCCTCTCCCTGCGTCAAACTCTCTTAGAAGCTCAATAGCGGCTACTGCCTCCGTGCTCCCCTCGACAACTATCCAGTTGAGTTTCTCCCCGAAGGCAGCCTCGACGGCTCTTTCGTAATTTCTCGGAACGGAAACAAAATCGGAAACGACACCCAGCACGCCCTTTTGTTTGCGCTCAAGAACAAACTTACGCGTTACATCGGGTAGCCACTCGTAATTACTCTGTATTTTTTTGAGAGCCTCCATTCTTGATACACAGTCTTTTTGCCTACCTTCAAGACCTCTCAGTTCTCCGAGTTTACCCTCGTATTCAATACGAAGATCGTAAAGACGTGAATCAAGCTCTTCTTTTTCCTTGGTGGCTGAGGTAAATTCGTTTTTTATTTCGCCTTCGCGACAACGAAGCGAATCAAGCTTGCTCTCATACTCAAGTTTTTCAAGTCCCAAAGTGGAAACTTCCGTTTCAAGTTCCTTTTTTTTCTCGGCAAGTTCTTCAAGCTCTTTCGAAAAAGCACCTATAGTGCTTCCAAGAGAACTTCTTCTAGTCATAACATCAGAGATCAGTGTTCCCGTTTCCTCAAGCTCCTTTTTACTCTGATTCCATTCGCTTTTTAGGGTCGCAAGATTCTGCTCGTCGCGCAAGATCTCCTCAGAAGCTGAAAGACGAGTGTTTTTAAGTTCCTCGGACTGACGCTCAGCACGACTGCTTTTTTCCTCCATGTTCGAAACTTCGCATACGAGATTTTCTATCTCGACTTCAATTTCCCTTAAGTATCCAGAAATCCCGGTGATCTCCCTATCAATCAACACCTTTTGATATTCGTTCTCTTTCTTCTGTGCACGAAGTTCGTAGATTTCTTTATCAAGGGACCCGAGTTGCTTTCCCGAAATGGAGTTTTTCTCCTTAGTGTCCTGAAGCAAGCTGTGTTTTTTCTCTTTTTCAGCTTCGGTTAAGCTGACAAGTTGTTCTATCTCTACCTTTTTTTCCAGAAGCGTGTTTCTCCGCTTCTCTGAGTTTTGGAGCTTTGCTGAAAGAATATTGAATTCAAGAGAGCGGGCCCGTTCGGTAAGTTCCTCATACTGTCTTGCGCGCTTTGCCTGCACAGCTACTTCCTCTATGCGATCTGATATATCCCGCTTCATGTCCAGAACGCGAGAGAGGTTCTCTCTTGTTGACTCTATTCTGCTTCGGGTTTCTTTTCTTCTTAGTTTATATTTTTCGACCCCCGCAACTTCTTCTATGAATTTTCTTTTATCTTCAGGTTTTGACATTATGAAGGATTCGACCTGTCCCTGCTCAACAATTGAATAGGCCCTCGCACCTATTCCGGTGTCAAGAAGCATCTCCGTTACGTCTTTCAGGCGGCATTTAACACCGTTTATGCTGTATTCGCTCTCTCCCGAGCGATAAAGTTTTCTTCGGATTCTGACTTCTTCAAAACCGAAGCCTTCCACCCCTTCAAGGACAAGTGATACATCAGCCATTCCTAGAGGCTTGAGTTCTGTACTCCCGTTGGAAATAACAGCTTCCATACCTCCGGCGCGCAGATGTCTCGGGTTATGTTCACCTATTACCCATTTTATTGCATCAAGTATGTTGGATTTCCCACAGCCGTTGGGACCGACTATGGCAGTTATTCCCTCGGAGAAGTCTATCTTCGTCTTCAGGTAAAAAGATTTAAAGCCTGCTATTTCAAGTGCTTTAATTCTCATGTAAGTATGCGGTACGGCATCGCGACGTTCACGCACCGTCACCCGTCTTGCACAACACCCGTGCGGCAAGCGAGAATTAAAATCCGTATTTTATATTAGAGACCCTGACGGGACTAGAATCCTGAATAGAACCTACAGCAATACAACTCCGGTGGTAGGTAAAAGATTCCTTATCGATCACGGCCTTCCAGTCAGGTGGAATTATACCACAAATTCCAGAATAGTTTCAACACTCTGCCAGGTGATATCATCCCCCATGGGAAAGGAGGTTTTTATTTGGAACGATTTTTGAATTCTCTCTAAGATTCTCAAGCAGGCGTTCAACCACAAGCCTTTTCTGCATTGAAATTTGCCGTTGTCTTAAATAGTCTTTCTCGGACTCTACCAACGCTTCACTGTCAATGGACTTTCTATCAGCAAGCGATACTATGTAGAAAGTCTCTCCAGATTTGTATATCTGGTCTGGAGTTGGTCGATCGTTTCTTAGTGAGAAAACTTCTGAGATAAAGTCTCTGTATTCGGTACCGAGAGGGTTATCAGACCTTGAGAAAAAGCCTGTCTGCTCCACCACAAAACCAAGAGACTTGGCAACGGTTTTGAAACTTTTGCCCGAGGCTTTTATTTTTCCTAGATTTATTTCAGCCGACTCTCCGGCCTGGTCAATGGATTTTTCCTTTTTTAAAGCCTCAAGAATCTCTTCCCTCACAAACTCAACCTCTGAGCGCTTTGACGACTCCACATGTGTTACTTCAAAGAACCAAGTAAAATCTCGGAGAACTACATCTGAAAGACTGTTTTTCTTGACTGAAAAAGCCTCCCTTCTTATGGACCCGGGAACATCTCCACCAGTTCCCCCAAGTGCAAACTCCTTAGTTTCCTTAACCTCAAGAGAGCTTTTTTTGGAAAGGATATCCGAAAAAGAGCGTTTTTTTCGAAGAAACTCCTCAAGAAATCTGTTGTAAAGAAGCTGAGACTTACCCTCAACAAGCTGCTCTTTTATCTCCTTCTTTACTTCTTCAAAAGGTCTCGGTGAGCCGTCGGAAGCAAATTCATCTGGATAGGTTCTGTAGTAGGCTTCAATCTCCTCATCAGAGACTTGGGCGTTCTCGGCGAAATCCTCGGGGGAAAGCTTTACGTAGCGCACCTTTCTCTTTTCGGGCTCCCAGAAAAGATCTGAGCGTTCCTTATAATACCGTGCTATTTCATCCTCGCTTCCCGCCTGGCTCTCAAGGTAATCCTCTGCAGCAAACGAAACGTAGTAAAGATCGATTTTCTCTTCACTCATTCTGTAAATACTCAAAAGTTCTTCGTCGCTTACTACCGCCGAACTGTCAATAATCGAAACGAGTTTCTCCACCAGAAGGTCCTCTTTATAGGAGTCTTCAAAATCCTTCAAAGTACGATTAAGTCTCCTTGAAATGAAATCCTTGTATTGTTCAAACCCCACGAAAGCACCGTCTACCTGAAAACCGGGGTCATTTTTTATGGCATCTGAAAGCTCCTGCTGACTTACTCTGATTCCAAGCTCATTTGCTTTTTGGGCGAGCAGCTTTTTATTAACCAGCAAGTCGATTACAGAAAAATCCACGTATTCCATAAGCTCGTCTGAAATTTCCTGGTTGCTTCGACGCATACGATCAAGCATTGAGTCTCTTAGGTTGTAGAACTGCGCAAGGGAAATCTTGTCCCCGTTTACCTCAACCGCCACTCCACCGCTCGGGCCACGCCCACCTATACTTATTCCTCCCACGTACCCGAAACCAATAACAAAGGTAAGAGCAAGAAGTAAAAGTACCGCTCTTGTGAGCATGTTCTGTTTGTTTTTTATGATATCAAAAGCCAACGGGGTTTTCCTTCGCTTGGAAAGACGACCTAAACTCTATATAACCCGGTATTAACTTTCAAGCCGCACACGGTTAGAATTGCTTTTCCTCTAGCTTGACACCTATAAGGCACTTAAATAGTTTACAGATGAAATGCCCACAGGCATAAGAAAACTAAAACTGAACTAAGATGATAACGGCACTTGGCGGCGGAAGCGGAGCAGCAAAATTCCTTAAGGGGCTCACAGGGGTAATCTCCCCATCGGAACTCACCGTAATAGTTAACACCGCGGATGACATGGATATTTACGGAATTAGAGTCTCTCCAGACATAGACACCATAATCTATAGGCTTTCAGAAAACATAGACGAAAAAAAAGGGTGGGGGCTTCGTGGCGACACGTTTGAGTTTCTGAGGGCAGCCACGAGGTTCGGTTTTCCTGCTTGGTTCGGACTGGGCGACAGGGATCTAGCAACTCATCTGTTCAGAAAAAGCATTATAGACGGGGGCGGGACCCTAAGCGAATCCACAGCTAGTATAGCGCAGCGCTTTGGAATCGGGGAAATACGCATACTCCCCATGAGCAACGACTGGATAGAAACATGGGTGGAGACAGATGCGGGGGAGATGCATTTTCAGGAATATTACATAAAGTATTCGATGCGTCCCACGGTTCATGGGGTTAATATAAAAGGCACTCTTGAGGCCTCGCCAGCCCCGCTGGTTCTCGAATCGATAGACGGAGCTGACATTCTGATCATATGTCCAAGCAATCCTATAATAAGTATAGGACCAATACTTAAGATAAAAGGAGTAAGGGAAAGGCTCATAAATGCATCTGGACTCAAAGTTGCCATAAGCCCTCTTATGCGCGGGAAACCCCTCAAGGGACCAGCTGACAAACTCATGAAAGGGATAGGGATGGAAGCTTCCTCAACTCAGGTAGCAAAGCTTTACGCCGATTTTCTTGACGTACTAATAATAGACCGTTCAGACGAAAGAGAAAAAGCTGCTATAGAAGCACTTGGAATAAGCGTTCTTGTTACCGATACCGTAATCCCTGACGACCAAAGCTCAGAGCGTCTTTCGCGGGAAATTCTTCATTTTATTGAATCTCTAGACCGGACTTCTAACAAATGAGGAATAGAAAAGACCGTTGATCATATTACAACATAATATTTATTACAAACAGTCAGCAAGTTTGTAAAGCCGTCTTGGACCCGAAAAACTATGTGTTTTGAAGAGATAGTGAGGCAACTAATCGATATCCCGGTTTTGAAGTAGATTGACGCTTGTCCTGTTACCATGAAGCGTGAATTAGCAACACGGGCATGACCCCCCAGTACCTTTTCTAAAAGCTTAGATTTAGCAAGGTACTGGAATTATAAATTTTAAGTCGACAACCTTTCTCCCTCTTAGCTAAAATCAAACCCTAAACTCAATCCTCTTTTTCTCTTCTCAGTGGCTCATAGGGAATGAGGCTGTAGAAGTAAAACTGAGGCAGCGCCTTTACCTCTGGTTCTTCGCAGCTTGTTTTGAGTTTTATCGCTTGGTTCATAACCACCGTGTTTACGCTGTAAATAGTGGTTTCCCCTTTAATTCCGAACTCAACGGCCGTATAATCCTCCCTGTCCTTTTCAAATTCCCATCTTATGTCGTATATGCCAAGTTTCTGTATCTCTTTTCTCAAAAAATAATCTGACACCTGTGAAGTCTGAGAAAAACATGATCTTCCTCTGTAACAGTCAAGAAAAATTTCGCCGCGGAGATGAGAAGAAACAATATCATTGAAGTTCTCGGTGGTTACCCTTCCATAGTATATACCTTCAGGAAGCATGACAAGGTTAGCTGCAAAACGGTGAGCGCCAACATGGGTAGTCCTCCATGGATAGATTCCTTCCTTTTGTATAAGCTCCTTGTAAACCATGGACCCCGCGGCGGCACAGCAATTGTCACGAGCTCCATGAGTGCACACTAAAACAAGTTTTTCCTCACAGGAAAATTTTTCTATTTCCCCCGTGTGAACGAGTTCAACAATATCTATTGAGAGAAGGTCTTCGTACGTCTCCATTTCGAATTTGTAGAGCTTGGGGAAAAATTCAGAAACGGACGCATAGTAAAAAACAAGACTGCCTTGACGCGGGCCGGACCCTCCTATTAACTGAATCCTAGATTCTTCAAAAGACAAAAGAAATTTCTCCAGGTGCCCCTTTACGGCTTGCGGCAGTTTACTCTGCGCAAAAGCCTCTTTTTTCCACATCCCTGAGTATTCGAGCAAAAACCAGTTTTTCACCTGTGGAGCGGTTCCATATAGATGTTCTCCACTAAGGGAAGACATCTGGGAACATGTAAGAGTTTTTTCGTTGGTCATATCATCCTCCTTAACTTTTCCCGCCGCTTTTTTCCCTAAGTATTGCTAGAAATCCTTCCTTCGGCATCAGACAGAAAAATTTTCCCCAGTTCTTAATGACACCGGCATGGCGAGAAGCATCTTTTCCCTCTCCCCAGAAAAGGTCGACTCGCCTGGCTCCTTTTATAGCTCCTCCACTGTCGTGGTTCACTACAAAGCGGGAACTCGGCTTCCACTGCGAAGGCTCAACTGAAGACGAAGTCTCAAAAGTCGGTCTTTGAAATTCAATGAACACTAGCAAACCTCGAGGGAAAAAAGCCTTGTCCGTTGCTATGGTTCTTCCATCAACCACCTCCGTTCCAAAAGAAGTCTGAGGTCTTCCAGGGAGTTTTCGGAAAAAAATGTAACTGGGGTTCTTGTAAAGGATATTCATTCGTTCCTCGTAGGAAAGAGATCTTAAGTGGCTTTCTATGGCCCAAAGGCTCATTTTTTCCTTAGGAATCCACTCTAAGAGAAATTTTCCTATAGCCACGTAATCATGTCCGTTCTGCGCGGCGTAGCCTATGATCTGCTGCTCTCCGTCAGCGAACCTTATTTTGCCGGAACCCTGAATCTGGAGAATAAATGCATCAAGGGGATCAACCCAAGCGATCTCAAGCTTTTTCCCTTTGAGCCTTCCCTCAGAATCAATTTCGCTTCGAGAATAGTAGGGAACCAGTTCAGATGTCCTGCCCGGGCCTCCTGGTGCAATTCTCCCGTAAAGGGATTGAAATTTTGCCCGGGAAATCTTGTCGTTCTCAAGAAACGAAAATTTTTCGAACCTCTCAATGAACTTGTCAATCCGTAGACGCACCAAGTCATCCGGAACCTTGTAGAGGGGATGAGTATGTTTTGAAGTCCTGATGCGGGAAGCGGAAAATACGGGAGAAAAATAAGAGGTTACAAAAACTTTGCCAAAAGGTTCTCCTGGAAAGCCGTAGAAATCAAAATTCCTCCTTACATCTTTTATGAAATCCTCCTTGGTCACGCCTGCGTCTAGCTTTGCAAGAAGATAATTGAGTGCCAGAGCGTAATCCCCTGCGGAAACGGTCCTCTTTCCAAGAATAAGTTGAGAATCTTTTACCTGCAAAAGTTTCTCAACGCTTGCGCTAACAGATTCCTTGAGTCCTTCGGGAAAAATGTCGTCGTCCATTTCGGGAACAACCGGAACGGTGCGCATTGACTCGGGTCCCAGAATTTTTTGGGCTTTTTGACAGGAAGTAAAGAGAAAAACAGAAAAGATAGCTAGGAGGATACCTTTAGCTTTTGGGCTCATTTCAAACCTATTGTTTCTCCACAGAAATATGCAACGTAAAACACCGTAAGTCAGAATAGTTTATACCCTGTTAAGCGTGTCTTGGGTAAAAATCTAGAGCTCTGAGTCAGAACTTAGTGCAACATTTTTTCAAAAAGACAGGGTAAAATAGAATTTTTGGGGCAGTACTATAGCGGGCATCCGTGGTTTTTCACTATATGAAATCAGAAAATGAAGCGCAAATTTCTTGGCATAGACATAGGAGGAACCAACCTTAGGGGAAAAATTATCTCCGAGGACGGAAAACCACTTGCGGAGAGAAAAACCTGCTCTGACGCTCATATGGGCATTTCTAGGCTCATCGAGAATTTGTCTAGCTTCATAAAAGAATTCCCCTGCGAAGAAGTATCAGCAATTGGTATAGGAATACCGGGAACCATTGACCGTGGAGATGGCATGCTGATTCAGGCGCCAAACATAGCCAATACGAAGAATTTTCCTTTTACCAAAGCTCTTATTGAAAAAATAGGGGCCACAACGCCCATTTTTATTGAAAACGACGCCGCATGCGCAGCTCTCGGAGAATATGGTGCAGGGGCAGGCAAAGGATCAAATTCAATGATAATGATAACTTTAGGGACCGGATTCGGAGGAGGAATAATTCTCGACGGAAAACTCTGGTCGGGAGAAGATGGCTTTGCCGGAGAAGTTGGACACATGACTATTAACCCACTGGGACCACGTTGCGCCTGTGGTGCAAATGGATGCGTTGAAACCTACGTTTCACAGGTAGCGATAAAAAGAATTGTCTGTGAATACCCGGAACTGTGTAAAAAACTCGCCGGTACTGAAGAATCGTCCATCCCTAAACGCCTAGCGGAATTAGCACACAAAAGAGATGAATCGGCAATCGAGATATGGAACAACTTCGGGACAAATCTTGGAGTGGGGATATCAATTCTTGTTAATGTCCTAGATATAAAAACGGTAGTTGTAGGCGGAGGGCTCTCAGGCTCTTGGCAACTTTTTATCGATAAAACGATTGAAGAAGTCGAAAAAAGGTCTCTTGGTGCTCATGCTAGAGGACTTCAGATAAAAAAGGCTTTTTTGGGAGACGATGCGGGAGTGTTGGGAGCATGCTACGTGGCCAAAAGCGGGCTTGAGAAAAACTGCTAGGAAATTTTGGGCTTTTTAACAACAAGATCAAGTAGTTTACGAAAAGAACCGAGAATCATTATCCTAAGCCACGGTCCTTTCGCTTTATCAGCTTTGAACCTATTGTCCGTTCTTATCCCACCCAACCAGATTATCCCGTTGCAGGTTTCAAAAACCGGCACTTTTTTTCTGATAAATCTCGGTATTTTTTCGTCAATAAAAAAATCTTTGAGCTTTTTAGTTCCCCTCATTCCAAGCGGAACGAACCTGTCTCCTTCAGAAAAGCTTCTAAGAGTTATGGGAAAGTTGACCTTTTCGGGTGCAAAGTACCCGACGTTTTCTGAATCCCAAAGGGATATATCGTCTGTAAGTTCAACTTTAACCTCAAAGTTTTTGGAAATCTCGTAGGTTCCCCGGCTTTTTATCTCGGTCCGCAGAAACTCGCAAAGACTCTCCTGGCGGGCGAAAAAGAAAAAACCGTGACCCATATAAAAGACGACTCCGCCTGGCAAAGTCACCTCCGCAGAGGATTGCCCAGATTTTATAACTTCTTCAATAGAGAAGAGATGCTTGGCAGAAATCGAATCAAGGTCCCCTTTTACGGTTAAGAGCGATTTTCTCATTATGCAGAACCTAAGAGCTGAAGGTTCACGAAAAAGTTTTTCAGTATCTCCAAGCAAACCGCCGGGCACAACACGGACGATCTCCTTGAATTTCTTCTCAGTTTCAGCAGAAATAAAATCCGCCTCCGCAGCGCATACCATTGCCATTCGGGAAAGAATTTGCTCAATGGCGGGGTTGTAACTCTCAAGCAGTGGAATAAGTTCGTTCCTTATTCTGTTTCTTAGAAATTTATCGGAACTGTTGGTCGAATCTTCTCTCCAAGACAAACCTTTTGACTGAAGGTATTTCCTTGCCTCAAGTTTGGTGACACTTATTAGAGGACGGATTATGTTGCCGACTGAAGGCCTTATTCCGCCGAGTCCTTGGGAACCGCTTCCTCTTATAAACCTCATTATTACCGTCTCCGCTTGATCGTTAAGAGTGTGAGCCGTGGCGATTTTCTGGGCCGAGTGTTTCACAAGTATGTCGTTAAAAAATTCATAGCGAAGCTCTCTAGCGGCATCCTCAAGGGAAAGTTTGTGCTTTTTTCTGAATGCTTCCGTGTCGACCTGAAGGCATTCAAACGAGAAACCAAGCTTCTCAGCTGCTTCCTTTACGAACTCTGCATCTTCTTCAGATTCAAGCCCCCTGAGCCCGTGGTCGACATGGGAAACGATCACGTCTATATTTGGATAAAATTCCCGCAGGTCCCGAAGAACTAGAAGTAATGCCATGGAATCTGACCCCCCAGACACTCCCGTGACAATTACGTCTCCAGGACCGAGCATCCCGAAGGAATCAACCGTTTTCCTTATTTTGCTCAGAAACATCTGAATTGTTTTGAGAAATCCCGGCGGAGACTATAAGCTGAAACGCATCTTCCACGGAAATATCCAGTTCTTGCAGTTCGTCTTCGGGAGCCATCAAATAGATACCGCTTGTCGGATTAGGAGTTGTGGGAATGAATAAACTGACGAGTCTACAATCGGTGATGTTGTGGTTTTTCCCGGCTTCCGTAACTCCAGTTACAAAAGCTATAGCGCGAATCCCTTTTCTAGGGTATTCAACCAGTACGACTCTTTTCAGATTCTGAGTGTGGGAGGAAACAACAAATGTCCTAACGACCTGCTTAACGCTTGTGTAGAATGTTCTCGCTAGAGGAATTTTCGAGATGAGTGACTCGCCGAACAGAAGCATTCTTCTACCTATAAAGTTTCTTGTCACGGCTCCTAAAAAAAGGATCACCAGCAGAGTGGCTAAGATTCCTATTATGAAAGATAGTCCCTGAAATATGTAGGGAGGAACATCTATAAAATGGTGGAGTATCCCGGCTGGACCAGTGCTGAAAAAGAAAAGCATCCACTTTATCAACTCGTAGAGAACGAAAATGGTCACCCCGAAAGGAACGATAATTAGGATGCCAGCGATGAAGCTCTGCTTGAGAAAAGAGGATTGGGGAGTTTTTGGGTCTGGTATTTTAGTCCTCCCTTTTCTGATCAACCTTTTTCCTTAAAAACCTGCTGGGTTTGAAAACAACCGTGAGGCGTGAAGGTATTGTTACTTCCTCTCCCGTGGAGGGATTCCTTCCTATTCTGGACTTTCTTCTAGTGACCTTGAAGATTCCGAACCCGGGCAGTTTAACCTCTTCGCCGGACCTAAGCTTCTCTATGATCAAATCAAAAAAAAAGTTGACTATCTCCGCAGATTCTCTTCTTGAAAACCCTATTTCTGAATATATGACACCTGCCAGATCCTTTTTTGTCATGAAAACTCCCCGTTTAGACCGAACGCAACTCCGCTCCTATCGTTTTTTCCAATCTTTTGAGAACATCTTGCTGAACCCTGTTCGCATCCTCGTCAGTAAGGGTCTTCTGCCTGTTCCTGAGGACAAGTGACAGAGCAACACTCTTTTTTCCCTTCTCAAGTGAGTTCCCTTTGTAAACGTCAAACACCCAAGCATTTTCTATTATACCAGAGCCAGTCTTTTTTATAACGGAAAGAATTTCCCGCACTGTCACCATATCGTCAACCACAAGCGCGATGTCGCGGCGAAGGGAAGGAAATTTGGGAAGCGGGGAAAATTTTCTTTCATAACTAATATAGACAACTGAAAGAAGGGACAGATCGAGTTCAAGCACATACACGCTTTCGTTTATCTCAAGTTTCTCAAGAAGATTAGGATGAAGCTCCCCTATCACGCCTAGAACATTTCCATCAACCAGAAGAGTTGAAGATTTCCCCGGCCAAAGAAATCCATGATCGTAGGAAACGGACTGAAAGTCTATTTTGGAATCCACCGAAAGAACTTCCAAGCTTCTTTCAAGTACGCTTTTGATGTCGAAGAAATCAAATTTTTCTTCATTCCATATCTCCGGCACCCTTTTTCCCGTCGCAATCGCAGCGAATTTCTTCACTTCGTTTGGCAACTGATCCATGTCCTTGGGATAAAAGACCTTGGCAGATTCAAAAAGTCTCACATCCTGGTTTTGCCTTGAGAGGTTGAGTCTCACATTCCTTACTAAAGAAGGAATTAGACTCATCCTCATTTCCGAAAGCTCCCGTGATATTGGGTTCATAATGCGCAGTAATTCCTGGAAGCCGAATGTCCTGAGAAATTCTGGAGACTCAAAACTGTAGTTTATGGCTTCAAGAAAACCATAGGAAACAAAAATGTCCCTGAGTCTTTTCTCCATTACTGTTATGACATTGGGTTGCCTAGCTACCATGGGAACCTCCGGCAGCACAGAGGGAATGTTGTCATACCCCAAAAGACGTGCGACTTCCTCGACTATATCCACCTCGCGTTCTATGTCCACCCTAAAAGTTGGAACACGAAGCAAAAGCTCACCAGCAGATAAGTCGATAACCTCAAAACCAAGACTCTCCAGAATCTCCGCCATCTCATGAGAATCGGTGGAAATACCAACTAGATTACAGACCCTGTCAACTGACAGGGAAATCTCCCTCGGGCTTACAGGATTGGGATATACGTCGACAATTCCCTTTGCAACTGTTCCTCCAGACAAGCGACTTATAAGTTCTGTTGCGCGATCAAGCGCAAAAGAAACGTTGTTTATGTCAATGCCTTTTTCAAACCTGCTTGAAGCTTCACTCTTAAGGCCGTTTCTCCTAGACGTTTTTCTTATGCCCGCGGGAGAAAAATAAGCAGCCTCAAGCAAAACATTGCTCGTTGCATCGTCTATTTCGGTATTAGCACCCCCCATGACCCCAGCGAGTGCTATCGGTTGGTCACCGCTACAAATAGCAAGATCTTCGCCAAGCAGTTGTCTCTCGACACCGTCAAGTGTTTGTATTGTTTCTCCTCGTCCAGCTTTTCTGACAGAGATCTGACCTTGATCAAGCTTGTCGTAATCAAAAGCATGAAGAGGCTGTCCCTGCTCAAGCAAAACGAAGTTAGTAATATCAACGACATTGTTAACAGAACGGATGCCACAGTACTCAAGCCTTTCCCTAAGCCAAGCGGGAGAAGGCTTGATTCTGACTCCTTCAATGAGCCGGCAGCAGTATCTAGGACACGCCTGCACATCTGCAACTTCCACAGTTACTTTCTCTGAAATGCTCTCTCCTTTTTCTTCTATGAAAAAATCCGGTTTTTGAAGACTCTCCCCAAGTATCGCCGAAACTTCTCTTGCGATACCAAAAATACTCATGCAATCGGGACGGTTGGGTGTAACTCCTACCTCGAATATAACCCCGTCATAGCCTATCTCGTCGCTTATGCTGGTACCAAGCTCAGCTGTAGGGGAAAGGATCATTATCCCGTCCTGCCCACCTGGGAGACCCATTTCATCCGCAGAACACAGCATCCCTTCGGATTTTTCGCCACGGATTTTTGAGCGTTTTATC
Organism: Candidatus Dadabacteria bacterium; assembly: GCA_007571325.1. GTDB lineage: Bacteria > Desulfobacterota_D > UBA1144 > Nemesobacterales > Nemesobacteraceae > Nemesobacter. The sequence continues at coordinate 8,165 of RKRQ01000098.1, read as the reverse complement.
TTAATACCTTCTGGAAACCGTAAAGTAGAGGGAAGAACGGTACCAGCACGGGCAAAAGCAACCTTATCTCCTTCCTTCATGTTATCCGCACCACAGACAACAGTGTAACGGTCTTGCCCGTCCGTAACCTCGCAGAGACTTAGCCTGTCGGCATTTGGATGTTTTCCAATGCTGTCTATCTGTACAACACATACATCCGCAACAGCTTTTCCCTTGTCTTCAAGGGCTTCAAGCTCTAGACCGGCCATGGTGAGCATTTCCCCCAACTCTTCTGGGGAAACATCTATTTTTAGGTAATCAGTAAGCCATCCTAGAGGAAAAATCATAATTTCACCCGGCAAGTTAGATTACACATTATAAAAAACCGGTCAATAGTTAACCCGCTGAAAACAAAAGACTATTTAAGAAAAAAGAAACAGTTTCAGAGAAAGTTTAGTCTTTTAGGGATTTGGTTCGACAAAGTGTGGAAAGTTTAGGAAATCACTGGGCAAGGTTAAAAGTCTTGTTCCTTAAGGAACCACTTAGAACCCTAATATTCAGGTTTTTCTGAAGTGATTGAGGGGTCCGTGACCCTTTCCCATTTCCAAAGAGTTTCTAATTGCGTCTGTGATAAAGTCTTTTGAATTTTTGAGGGAAATAGAAATATCCATTCCCTTTGCGAGAAAAGCGCATACGGCTGCCGAAAGAGTGCAACCAGTCCCATGGGTGTTTTTCGTTTCTATTCTCTGACAAACCAGTTCTTCGAAAGTCTCTCCATTAAAGAAAATATCTGTCGCGGGATATTTTTTCTCTAGATGTCCCCCTTTTACAAAAACCATCTTAGCTCCAAGCGAATGGATTCTCTCAGCAGCGGTCTTCATATCGCTTATGGTGCCTATGCTTACAGAGCTCAGTATTTCTGCCTCGAGTATATTGGGAGTTACTATCAGTGCCTTTGGGAGTATCTCTTTTTTGAAAACCTCAGTTGAGTTTTTTAAAAGAGAAACTCCACTTTTTGAATGCATTACCGGGTCGACAACCAGCTTTTCAATTTTGTACTGATCTATTTTTTCCGCTACGGTTTCAACGATTTTTTCATTGCAGAGCATGCCGAGCTTTGCAGCGTCGCAGCCTATGTCTTTCATCACAGAGTCAAACTGCAATCCCACAAACTGTTCGGGAAGGTCGTATATCGCGCTTACTTCAACGGTGTTTTGAGCGGTAACGGAAGTCAATACGGAAAGACCGTATACTCCAAGGGCGGTAAAAGTCTTAATGTCTGCTTGGATTCCTGCCCCTCCGCTTGAATCGGAGCCCGCTACGGTAAGTGCTCTTGAGATTTTTTCCGACACTTTAAGGATTCTACAAATTCAACCGTTTTTTACAAACCTATGATTAGAGTGTCTTGGCATCGGGGTTATACAGGAATTGAAAACTGTTTTCAGTCGTATATAATTCCCCTCTACGCTAAAGATCGTTTAAGGAGAAAGTGTCATGAGCGAAAGCGAAAATTTTTTCAGAGATGATTTGTTTTCAACCGATGATGAGGGTAGAGTGAGACTGATAGCGGGGTACTGCAAAGAATCTGACAACTGGACTTTTCCGAAGTACCTTGCGGACCCAGTGAGCTTTTCAGACGATGTGGAAGAAAGGTTCCTTAGCCCCACAGGCGTCTTACATTCCTATACTGTCGTGAGAAGAAGCATGCCGGAGTTTAAAGTGCCTTATGTGCTTGCCCTTGTAGATTTTCCCGAAGGCGTAAGAGTCATGGCACAGGTTGAAACAGAAAACCCCGATTCTCTTGAATTTGGCGAGGAAATGGCTGTTACGGTCGGAGTGATAAAAAAAGCACCTGATGGAACGGATATAAAATCCTACAAATTTATTCCTGCAAAAGAACATTCTTGATCAGCCTATTTCACTGATCGTTTCTTCCAGGGTTTTTTCCACAGTTTCCCTTATTTCTGCGAGCCTCGGCTCTGTCTGCGCTTCAAATCGTAGCACAAGAGCCGGCTGGGTGTTAGATGCTCGTAGAAGCCCCCAGCCATCTGGATACTCAACTCTGACTCCGTCTATATCAATCACTTCATTTGCTTTCCTGAGTTTCTTTTTTACCGTTTCTGTAACCTGAAACTTTATTTCATCAGGACAATCTATTCTTATTTCTGGAGTCGAGAAGGTTTTTGGAAGCCCGATCAGCAGTTCCGAAGCCTTCTTTCCTGTTTTTGAAAGGATTTCAAGAAACCGAAGTCCCGCGTATATAGCGTCATCATATCCGAAGAACCTGTTTTTAAAGAAGATGTGGCCGCTCATTTCACCTCCGAGTTCCGCATTTTCCTTCTTCATCTTATCTTTGATTAAAGAGTGGCCAGTTTTCCACATTATAGGGTTCCCACCGGCTTCCCGGATCTTGGAGAAGAGATTTCCCGAACATTTAACATCCCCTATTATAGTCGCTCCGGGAAGTGTTTCTAAAAGATCCAGCGAATAAACGAGAAGCAACATATCTCCACTCATTGAGTTTCCCCGTTCATCGACTATTCCTATTCTGTCGACATCTCCGTCAAACGCCAAACCTAGGTCAAGACCTGATTCCGTCACTTTTTTCTTTATGTGCGACAGGTTCTTCTCAACAGTAGGGTCTGGGTGGTGGTTTGGAAAATCTCCATCAGGATCCATGTAAAGTTCGTGAAGTTCGCAGCCAAATCTTCGGAGTATCTGCGGACAAGCCACCCCAGCGGTTCCGTTGCCGCCGTCAGCAGCAACTTTTATCCCCGGTTCTATATTAAGATTCTGTTCGAAAAATTCCAGGTAACGTTCAACTATACTTGTCTCTGTTTTTTTTCCTCTGCCTTTTCTAAAATTTCCTTTCTCAACAGATTCCCTTATTTTCTGTATGCCTTCGCCGAAAAGAGAGTCTTGGCCGACGCACATTTTAAGTCCGTTGTACTGCGAGGGGTTATGACTTGCCGTTACCATTACACCACCGTCGACTCCTGAGGAGAAAGTTGAAAAATAAACCATTGGAGTCGTAACCATTCCTATATCAACAACATTTATGCCGGTAGATGTTATTCCTTCGCAAAGCGCATCGCGAAATACCGGGGAAGATTTTCTGCAATCGTACCCCACTGAAACCTCCACGCCTCCGCCATCGGCTATCATGCTCCCGTAAGCTTTTCCGATTCTCTGGACAACTTCTTCGGTTATGCTTTCCCCTGCTACGCCCCTTATGTCATATTCTCTAAATATGGATTTATCGGGAATCAAAGTTGACTTGCTCCTTCTTTAGTTCTTGTCACTTTTGACCTCCTTCAATTGTCTGGACTTTCTCAATATGGTTCCAAAAGCAAGTACTGTTATAGTCCCCACAAACATCAAAATTCTTTTTATCACTCTTCACTTCCGCAACGCATCTGGCAGAATTCGCTAGCAGTTTTAAAACACCGGTAACATTCATTTGTAGGCTCTTGCGTACACGCTTCTTCGTTACATTCTAACATTTCAACCTCAAAACACGGTCTATAGCATCCTTCATCAAACCCCTTCTCCACAATCAAAATGGCAACCAGTGCCAATATGATAAGAACCATAATCTTAATTGCCGTGTTAATGGTCATTCTTCACCCCCTCCCTTTTTTTCCAATTGAGTAAATCCCGCCGGGCTATGTAAGAAACGCACCACACGCCGTTAGCATCCCCGACTAGGAAAATCCAGCGGTGTTCACCTTCCGCCTGTATAACAAAAACCTTTATTTTGCGATCTCCTTTTTCCTTCCCCATTCTACCTGTTGTGACCCTGACAATATGCTTATATTTTAGAGGATCAATTATAATATCCTCGGGGATTTATAAAAGGCGTCTTCCTTGACTTTAGTTTCTCGGGTCTTATCATTTCCTTTCATGATTTCTCCCTCCTACGAACAGTTCCTTGAAAATCTTAAATACGGAAACCTAATCCCCGTCTGGGAGGAGATTTTGGCCGATTACGATACCCCGATTTCAGTTTTCAGGAAGATAGATTCATCAGATTACTCTTTTCTTTTTGAAAGTGTAGAAGGTGGAGATAAATGGGCGCGCTACAGCTTCATGGGTAGCGAACCCTCTGTAGTGTTCCGTTCAAAAGGCCGAAACATCGAAATAATTCACTCAGGCGGGGAAACCGAAAGGTTTGAAGGCGATCCTATTCTTGCGCTAAGAGACCTGCTGTCACGCTACAGGCTGGTTTCTTCAGAGGAATTTCCAAGATTTTCTGGGGGAGCAGTCGGCTATTTTGGCTACGACATAGTCAGATTTATCGAAAATATTCCCGAGACTTCGCCCGACGAGCTTAAACTCTGGGACTCAATTTATATGGTTATGGATACCGTTTTGGCATTTGATAATGTGACAAACAAAATAAAAATTGTTTCAAATGCCTACGTTCCCGATGTAAAAAACGCAAAAGAGGAATACAAAAAATCCTTGGCTAAGATATCTGGACTTAAAAACAAGCTTAAAAATTCCCTTGGCAGATCGCTTCTCAACAGTGTTTCCTCTATAGGGAGCGAGAGAGAATTTAAGCTTGAATCCAATTTTGAACCGTCTGAGTTTAAAGACGCTGTTCTGCGGACCAAGGAATACATAAAATCGGGGGACATAATACAGGCGGTCATATCGCAGAGATGGAAAACGGACCTAAGAGTCGACCCTTTTGATCTTTACAGGGCTCTTAGGATACTTAATCCCTCCCCTTATATATTTTTCCTGAGAATGGGAGACGAAATACTCACCGGATCTTCTCCCGAGGTCATGGTTAGGGTAGAGGGGAAAAGAATCGCGAGCCGACCTATAGCCGGAACTAGGCCTAGGGGAAAAACTGTTTCTGAGGATGAAAGTTTAGCGGCCGAACTAATTTCCGACCCTAAGGAAAGAGCGGAGCACATAATGCTAGTTGACCTCGCGAGAAATGATCTGGGCAGGGTTTCCGATACGGGCTCGGTCAAGGTTGACGAATTCATGATTGTGGAGAGATACTCCCATGTGATGCACATAGTTTCCAATGTGACGGCCCTGCTTGACGAAGGGACTGATGCTTTTGATGTAATAAGAGCTACTTTTCCGGCGGGTACGCTTTCAGGAGCACCCAAGGTGAGAGCGATGGAGATAATTGAGGAAACCGAACCGGGAACAAGAGGGGCATATGGAGGCTGCATTTGCTATTTTAGCTTTTCGGGCAACATGGACAGCTGTATAACAATAAGAACATTTGTTATAAAAGACGATAAAATCTACATACAGGCAGGAGCTGGCATAGTGGCTGATTCAAACCCCGAGACCGAATACCAGGAAACGGTTAACAAGGTAAAAGCCTTGGTAAAATCTGTTGAACTTGCAGAGGGTGGATTCTAATGAGCGAAGTCAAAAAGAAAAAGATTTTAATGATCGATAACTATGACTCTTTTACCTATAACCTAGTTCACTACTTTGGGGAACTTGGCCAGCAGATTGAGGTGAAGCGAAACGATTGTCTTGATTTCGACTTCATAGAAGATCTTAACCCCGATATGATCGTAATTTCTCCTGGACCCTGCACGCCAAAAGAAGCAGGACTTTCAGTTGACATAATAAAAAAGTATGTAGGGGAAAAACCTATTCTGGGCGTCTGCCTTGGTCATCAGGCGGTTGCCTATGCCTACGGAGCGAACATAGTCCGGGCCGGGAGGCTTTTACACGGAAAAACCTCTCCGATTATTCATGACGAAAAAACTTCCTTTCAGAATCTTCCAAACCCTTTTGAGGCTACTAGGTACCATTCACTTCTTGTTGAAAAGGAGTCCCTACCCCCAGAGTTTGAGATTTCCGCTTGGACGGAGGAAGGTGAAATAATGGGAATAAGGCACAAGGAATTTTCCGTTGAAGGTGTACAATTCCATCCCGAGTCGATACTTACCAAGAGTGGGAAAGATATTCTTAGGAATTTCATTGACTTTTATGGATGATTTATTCTGCTCTTGCTCTGCAAGCAGGGAATTAAAAAGTCAGTACTTTTCCGTGCAACCGGAAAATGATGCTTTCAAGCTACAAGAAAATACCTTGGCTTAGCACACTTTCTTCTGTTATGTTCAAGAATTTTATTTCAAGCTTACGATATCAGCCACAATCTATCCCAAGCCTGTAAATCAACGGACTCAACTGTTATAAGTGTATATTCGTGTAAAAGCCTGAATTATGGAACATACACCAGCCGCACCTGACCTCCCTATACCGTCAAAAAGTGTATCTCAAGAATCTTTTTTTTCAGGTAGACTAGGGACGATAAAAAACATCTGACGGTTAGAAAAGACTGACTTATTTTATAGAGCCGAAAATACGCAATAGGGGAAAAATGAAACTTACAACACGTCCGAGAGACGAAAAATACATAGGAAAAGGAACCCTGCCTAATGGTTCCTTAGATGACACCGACAAATGGCTCCCAATAACTAGGTATCTTGAGGCGGGGGCGGAGTCTTACCCAGAAAAAACTATGTTTAGCCTGGGAGATTCAGACGGCAACGTGGTAGAAAGCTACAGCTACGAGGAAACCAATTCCTGGGCCAATAGAGTAGCAAACGGTCTTATAGAAGAGTTTGATATAAAAAAGGGAGACAAGGTCGGTATGTATATGCTCAACTGTTCTGAATACGTCATATCGATTATTGCCGCACACAAATCAGGTGCCGTTCAGGTTCCAATAAACAAAGATGAAAAAGGTGAAAGACTGGCCTACGTAATAAACTACTCTGAGATGCGGGTGCTCGTTATCGACACTCAGAGTCTTCCTTACATAAGTGAAATAGCGGACAAGCTTGAGAACCTTGAGGCGATTTTTCTAGTTTCAGAAAAAGTCCCGGTGGACATTGGGGGGATAAGGACGCTTCCTTTCTCTTATTTTGGTCAGTACTCTTCAGAAAATCCCGCGGTTGATGTGACGATTGCAGACAAAGAGAGGTGCATGTTCACTTCTGGAACTACCGGAATGCCCAAAGGGGTTATCCGCGACCATGGAGGAGTGATAATGACGGTCCGCTCTTTTATACAGCAGCAGGGACTTAGAAGCGAGGATGTTTTGATGACAGTTCTCTCTCTGGGACACGCAAACGCCCAGGTGATGTGCCTTTTTGTCTCAATAGCTGTTGGTGGTTCGGCAGTTTTTTTTCCAAGGTTTTCCGCTTCCAATTTCTGGAAGTGGGCTGCGGGCTGCGGGGCTACAGGGGCAAACATGCTGGGGGCGGTGCCCGAGTACATATGGGCTTCCCCGTTATCCGAGTGGGATTCAAAGCACCTTATAAGGATCATGCTTTCCGGCCCCGCACCGAAAAAGCTTCGTGAGTTTGAGAAAAGATTCAACACTAAGATAGTGGAAGGCTATGGCTCAACTGAGATGGGTATGGTACTTTGGAAAGATCCCGAAGATGAAGAACCTGGTTCCTGCGGGTTTCCTGTCGAGGGATACCACCTTGAGATAAGAAATCCCCTCAACACAGACGAACTCATAGAAAAGTTGTGGGATGTGGATAAAAATCCTACTCCGGCCGAGGAGGAAAAAGGACTCCTTTTCATAAAGCCTCTGGTTCCGCACACGACCCTTGATGAATATTTTAAGGATGATAAGAGGACAAAAAACGCTTTTGACGACCAAGGGTTTTTTAATTCGGATGACTTGTTCGCCGTGGGAACCGACGGAAGATACTATTTTATGGGCCGTTACAGCAGAATACGCGTCTCGGGAGAGAATGTGGACCCGGTAGCTGTGGCTGACGTTTCAGAAGAATACCCTTCCGTAAGGGAAGCTGTAGCAGTAGGCATCAGACTGCCCGACGTATCGGATGACGAGATCAAACTCAATTTAATACTGGAGAAAGAAACGGATTTTGATCCCGTAAAATTCTGCGAGTGGATGGCGGAGAAGGTGATGGTGGCTATGGTTCCACGGTTCATCGAAACTTATGAGGAATTTCCTCTTACGGCCACCCAGAAAATTGCGGTTTCCGAGCTTAAAAACATATCTAACTCCACCTGGGACAGACACAAAAGCGGTCTTAAGCTAAGGTCAAGAAAATGAGCTCGAAACAAAGTAAAGAAACGCTATGTAAACGGCAAGAAGAAGAGCTCCTTTCTTTTTTCCTATCCTGTTTCTGATAAGTTGGGTTTTTCCGATCAGT
>RKRQ01000068.1 GCA_007571325.1 Candidatus Dadabacteria bacterium | reverse complement strand
CCATCTTCTCTTCTTATTCTTTATGGCGGCGTGGCATTTTATGAATATTACACAGGTGAATTCTGGCCACATTTCAGAGAGGCTATCGGGCATGAATTGCCATCCGGTCAACAACAAAACTGTAAAGATACTTTCGTATCTGTCGCAGAAAAGTTCAATTTGAAAATTCGAGAAAGGCAAATCGGCACGGATTACGTTGGTTCAGCCGTTCATAGTATAGGGATTCCTATTTCCCTGTGGGATGAATTTCTTGAAGTCTGCGAGTGGGCGTTGACAATTCCTGATTGGAGCGATTTTTCCGATGAACAATGGGATGAATTTGCTACCAAACGTTCCTTGGGCAGAGCCCGTCTCAAAAATTTTCTGGTAGGTAACCGCAACACAGCCAGTGACTTTATAAAAGAAATGCACGAAGCCCGCGAGATATTGATAAAGGACCGGAGCTTGACGATAAGCGATTTAAAACAAGCTTCCCTGCTTCGCCCGGAGTATTTTGAAGAAGTTCCCGAGACTGCGGAATTTCTTCGCCCTCAGGATCCGGAATCTCTTATTAAAGACAGAGCCCGGCTTGTATGGGACGAAGATCCAGTGTGTATCAGGCTACATTTACCTGCAGTACCGAGAGACAAGTTGCCTGCGCAATGGGAAATCGGCACCATTACTCAAGACGCCGCTTCAACGCCCGACACGCTGTATCTTAACTCAGTAGCTTTTGATCGCTCACTTGTTTTACAACTCAAATCCGGCCAGCAAAACGAAAGATGTTTATTACAGGGGATTTTTCCTTGGGGACTATTCAATTTGGAACGCAAGAAATTCGTCAACCTAAGACAGCAACAGCTTCCGATCAACAGCTACTTAATTATCTCGCCTGAACCTCTTGATGAAATTTCCCGCAAGGGGTTTGAGGAGGAAGACTGCCCGACGAATGAGCTCTATGAGTTTGAAGACGGTACGGAATGCTATGTAACCTACCTATACCCCCTTCCAGACCGCCGTCCCAGACTTTCCGTTAACCACAAGCAAAAAAATTGGAAGATAGATTTCTGGAACAGATCAAAGATAGAGGCTCGTATATTTGCAGGAGAAGGAAACTACGCGGCCAATTTCAATAGCTTTGAAGGAAAATACATAAAACTTGAACGTCTGCCTCTGCTGTGCATATCCATACCGCTGGCACGTTTTGAAAATACCGAAGCCGCTCTCAGGCAAAAATTTCAAGTCCGCGTTGAAGGGAAAATGGCCAGCGGAGAATGGGAGAAACGTCACGAGGATGAGAACCGGGAATTTTACTTCTGGAATTGGGGAACGGGACTACAGCCAAGAAAAAAAGTGAATGTGTCAGTCAAAGCTCCCGAAATTGGGATCGAGTTTGACTATCCTATAGAGATTTTAAAGATCAGAGACGGTATGGAAAACTGCTTTCAGAACCTTCCTGGAGGTTTTCTTCCTTGGGTTCTCCTTGCACAACCCCGTTCCAGCGTAACAAAAGAAGGGATGAATTACGGCGATCTGTTGCTGGCTAAAGATGCTATAACACCGGACAATCCGCAGAAGTTTTCTATGCCTTTACTCCGCAAATATGCCAAATTCGGATTGCTTAGGCAAAATGGCGCGCGGTGGATTATCGCAGAATCCCGAGCGGTCTCAGAACCTCCGGTTGAAGGAAAATCCAACCTGCGATTCTGCGGTAATCCAAGCTTGCTCTGGGGACTATTTCGATATATGTCTAATAAAGATTCGGACCTGCCGGTCATTGAGGTAATAACAAAACGAGGAGAACCGCCTTACCTGCTGATGAAATGGAAAGAGGAACAAAGAGACACGGTAAAAAGATATCTTGAAAAGCATAACAGGGTATCTTTCGTTTCCAATCTGTGGGAAGAAGTATGAACTCGCTTATAGAACGTTTCAGGACGGAAGTGTTTGATTCTTATCTAGATTTGCTTAAGGCTCAGTTCCGGTTCAACTCCAAATTTTCCCATGCGAAGCAGATATGGGAAGAGCAACTCACCATGGAAAAACTGGTTCGGGGTCCCTATCTTGAAAAGGCGCAGATGTACGAGTTGGGCAAGTCTCTGGATGAACTGCCCTTGCATGAAGAAACGAAGACAACTATACAGAAACGGTTGTGCGGACATTCTCTTTACAAACACCAGACGGACGCGCTTGAACTTTTGCTAGGAGGGCAAAATGCCATTATAGCCACCGGTACGAGCAGCGGTAAAACCTTTTGTTATCAAGTTCCCATTCTTGACGATTTGATTCGTGACCCATCTCCGGGACTTCGGGCAATCATCATCTACCCACTGAACGCCTTGGTAAACGACCAGCTAGGCGAATGGGAACAGATGCTTACAGACCATCCCTACATCACTTTCGCGCGTTTCACGGGACAGACTCCTACTTCTCAGAAACAGTATGAGAATAGACTTAGGGAGGCTATAAAAGAACAACTGACCGATGAAGAACTGCCTCAGCGGCAACTCCAAAACGAAGTTGAGCGGGAACTAGAAAAAGAATTAAAAGGAGAACCTTCAAATCGGCTTAATCATCGAGAAGCCATACGTGCCAACCCGCCCCATATACTGATCACCAACTTTTCAATGTTGGAATACCTTATGGAACGCCCGGTCGATGCCCCGATTTTTAAAGATTCGCGTCTTAAGTTCCTTGTTCTTGATGAAGCGCACTCCTACCGCGGAGTACAGGCAACTGAAATCGCTTTTCTTGTTCAACGTCTAAAGGACCGTCTGAACTTGGAAAGCCTGATCAGCATTGCGACTTCCGCTACCCTCGGAAAACCGGATGATCAAGAGAGCAAGTCAAAAGTTTGCAGATTTGCACGCGAGCTTTTCGGCGAAGATTTCTCCCAATCAAACCCGATTTACGGAACGGCGGCACAAGCTCAGATTAATAGCCCTCGTATCAAGCCAACCATAGACCAGTACATCGAGGCGGCGGAACATTTACACAAAGGAGATGAGGTATCGGTTCTTCGGATACTCAGTCCCGACCACCATGTTGCCGATACTCTGGCGGATTTGTTGAAGCATGATGAAAACCTGTATCGTCTGCGCAAGGAAATTCTTAGCAAGCCCGTGTTGTTGAGTGCTGCCGCCAGTGAGCTTTGGGGAAACGATTCCCAGGCCCAAGATGGCTTACAAGCTCTTTTGGAAATTGTTGCGGTGGCTAAAAAGGACAACGTAAACGACGATTTACTCCCAACGCGACTGCATTACTTCGTGCGGGTGCAGGACGGTCTTCATGTCTGTCTTAATCGTAAATGTCCGGGTCGAAGCGACAAGGGAAAACCCGCATTTTTTGTCTCACGCAAAAACGACGATTGCACACCCGAAGGGCTCTGTCCTGCCTGCCATGAAAAAGGAAAAGAATCGAAACTCGTCGAAGTAGTTACATGTCGCAAGTGTGGTTATCTATTCGGAGCCTTGCAGGACATGGGACCGCGCCGGGCGCAGAATCCGGAAACAGCAATCGGTTCTCCAAAGCCTTACTCTGATTCTTTCTCTACGGAATTAGGCTGGGCGGCGGATTCCTTCTGGTCATATTTCTGCGTGGAAGAGGATCTGCCTTTTCCAGTACGAAAAGTGGACGATGAAGACGATGAGAATCCAGATAATTTGTTTCGCAATCCCGCAAAGCTCAACTGGTGTATAAAATGTTGCAAGAAACATGATGAAGGGAAGGGAGACAACTGTACGTGCCAAGATCCCAATCTACGCGAAATAGAAGTTTTTCACCGTCAATGTGATCGTGACAACTTGTACAATCAAGAGAAAAAGAACCTGACATCATGTCCCAACTGTTCTGCCCGCAATGGTTCAGGCCTTGAACCTTTGAGAAGGTTTCAGGAATCCGAAGACGAAACCGGGTTATCTATGGCTATTCCACTATCACACTTTCGAGTCAGTACAAATAAGAAAGAAAAAGATACTCCTCGAAAGTTGCTTTGTTTTACCGATCATCGCCAACGCGCCGCTGCATTCCCGTCACTTTTGGAAGAGGAAACTTTTTCCCATGACCTTGGACGTATGATTGTAGGAATCATGAAAGGTCGCGAGGACCCCGTCGACATAGTAACTCTGGGAGAAGAACTGGCTGAACGAGCGGATCAAGAATCAGAAGAGTACAAGCCAGGTTTTTTCCTACCCGCCTCACGTTTTCCCGACGAAGAATTAGATTCCAAGCGTAAGCGAAATCTCTGGATTGCGGAAGTATTCAGTTATTTCGGAATCCAAGATTCCGCACGCGAATCAGCTGAGGATCTAGGTTTGGTTGCAGTGGAATACAAGCTTACCGACAGTCAGAAGAACGGGTTTTACGAACTTCTCTCAAGATACTCTCTTTCATTCGAGGAGTCTGTCGCGGCTTTGCAGGTTCTGCTTGGATTTATGCGACGCAGAAAAGCGTTCACTCTACCGAAAGATAGAGTTGAGCAGGATGCGACGGCGTTTGGTAGCGTCACAGCCGATATTTACTATGATCTTAACCGCGATAAAAGGAAAACTACCCACGGCTGGTTGCCGCGCCGTAATAAAGATCACGGGTACCGTGACAACGTGATAACAGATTACCTGAATCGACTGTTGAACAGATCTAGAGAAGAAACTTACGAGATTGGAAAGGAAGTATGGAAATTTCTGACCTCTAATGACCTACTCATTAATTTCCAAAAAAAAGGCTGGAAACTTGATCACGAAAGTCTACTTGTGGTAAAAGCCCATGAACGCTACAAGTGCCCCAAATGCGAAATTATAACGACTTACTCCGCATACCAATGTTGTCCGAGTAAAGAATGCACGGGGAAAATACAATTCGAACCTTTTGATCCTTCAAGGGAAAATATAATTGCCCGCTGGGTAGCTGGGGAAAATGTGAAATTCCAAACCTTAAAATCCGAAGAGCATACTGCACAGATAAGTAAAGACTTGGCCAAGAAAATAGAGGATGAGTTCCGAAACGAAGGAGTCAACTTGCTGAGTAGCACCACTACATTTGAAATGGGAATAAATATCGGTGGTCTACAAAAGGTACTGCTTCGCAATGCTCCTCCGACAAGCGCCAATTATGTACAGAGAGTTGGACGTGCAGGAAGAGGGGAAGATAAAAATGCGGTCTGTGTAACCTTGTGTCGCCGGACAAAATATGACGGAGATGCATGGAACGACCCTGCTGGACGCTTAATGTCGGGTGAGGTTCGTACTCCAACCGTATTCACGGAGAATCGTATTATTGCCCAAAGGCATTTCAACGCCGTAATTTTCTCACGGTTTTTGCGAGTGAAAATCGCTGAGGAAAAAGTAATAGAAAATTCAAAGCAGCGGATTGAGCTAGAAAACTTTTTGTCCCGAGACTCACTAGCCAATCTCCCGTCAGATTGGAGGAATAGAGATTCGCACCTAGATTTCCTTCAGTGGTTAGTAACTCAAGAGAAAGAAACCATGTTCCAGACTGGTGCAACAAGCTCACTTCTAAAGGCTGTTTGCGATTTTGACGAAGGCAAGAAAAAAGCAAGTGAAAAATACAAAGAAATTTTGGAATCTCTTGAAAGTGAATTGTCTGCTCTTATGAAAGAACGGACAAAATTGTTTAAGGAGGGAAGCAACTTTGTTGGAGATATTGACTATGCCGTGAGAAACTTGCTAAGTAGTGACATCATTTCCACACTAGCAAAAAGAGGGTTTTTACCTCGTTACGCTTTTCCTTTAGATACCGTGACCTTGGAAACAGGATGGAGTCGCTGGTCGCGTGATACCAGTGTCGAACTGAGTCGAGACCGAGGTATCGCAATAGCGGAGTTTGCTCCTAGAGCACAAGTTGTCGCTCACAAAAAGATTTTCACCAGCGACGGACTATATATCGTCGGAAAAACCGACAGGCCCAACCGCTTATGGTACGCAAAATGTAGAGGCTGTAAACAAATTCGTATAGAAAAAAGCACCAAAGATCAACTAAAGGGGTTTTGTCCCGTTTGTCAAGGACGCATTACCGAACAACATATCAAGGCTTTTGTTGAACCAACTGCTTTTAGCATTAGGAAAACGCGCAAAAGTACAGGTGCGGAACGACACCGCCGTACATCACTCATTAGACAACGCCAGACCGTGACGCAATTTATCGATTCTGTGGAAGAATCGAAATTCAAAAAAGAAGACTTATTCTCAATAGCACTCAAGGAGAATGGAACTCTATTTCGTTATAATCTAGGACCGGAAAACAAAGGTTTTATTCTCTGCCCAGATTGTGGTCACAGCGAACCGGCACGTAGTTATAAGTCTGGAAAGAAACACAAGAAGCTAAGGCCGGGAAATAAATATTGTGAAAAAAGGCCTTGGCCAAGACCTCTTGCTTATGGGCATCGATTCGAAAGTTTCTGTCTTATAGTCAGGCTGGACAAAGGTGTCTCATCGGTTGAATCTTTTTCATTCGCACTTAAGAAAGGATTATGTCAGTTTTTAGATATAGAAACTTTTGACATTGGTGTTTCGTGGAGATTTCGTAGCGATTCAGAAAGTGTCGAGGAAAAAAAGCCGGAGATAATCCTTTATGATCGTACTCCGGGAGGAGCAGGTTTTGTAAAAGACGGGTTTAATCAGTGGCCACAAGTGACAAAAAAAGCTTATCAGATATGCAATTCCTGTAGTTGTAAAGAAGCATGTTATGACTGTCTAAAAGACTATGATAACCAATCTCATCATGAGAAATTAAATCGTCGCGAAGTAAATGACTATTTTTCTATAAATCTCTAATCTGTGTTCTTAAGGAGCAGGGTTGGTAGGTTTTCAAGGGAAGCCAAAAAGTATATGGTCTTATAAGAGAGGAGGAGGTATAAAGATGGTTAACGTGAAACCAATTCTTACCGATGAAGATCATGAAGCTGCCTTGGATCGTATCGACGAAATCTTCGAAGCCGAATTCGATGGTCCTGAGGGAAGGAAATTAGATATTCTGGTCGACCTTGTCGAGATGTATGAGAACAAGAATGTACCGCTTGAATATCCGGACCCCCTTCAAGCGATCAGGTTCCGTATGGATCAGGCGGGGTTAAGTAAAAACGACCTTGTTCCTTTCATAGGTAGTCTAGAGAAAGTCTCCGATGTGCTTTCTGGAAAAATATCTATAACGATGCCTATGGCTCGGGCTCTGCATGAACATCTTGGCATTCCAACTGACGTATTGATCCATTACCCAGAGAAGTGGAGACCAAGTCATCGAGGCTGACCTTCAAACGGCATAGATTTTTTTAACTTTCTTGCAAGTTGGCTTTCGGTGCTGTTTTTTATTTTTTCCCCTTGACACTCCCGAAAACGTGCTTACTTTATAGTTGGCACTTGGCAGACGGAAGTGCTAATTCAGCTTTAAAAAGTTAAACCAAGGAGGTATGTGAGAT
>RKRQ01000046.1 GCA_007571325.1 Candidatus Dadabacteria bacterium | reverse complement strand
CGACACTAAACTGCCTCCTCCAACTACTCCGATATTTATACCACCACTGCCACTATGCTCCGCATAGACCGCATGGGCGTCGTCGCTTTCGATATCGGCGCCGTCCAGATCAATATCTATATTTCCTGAGACGCCGCTATCAGCGGAGACACCATGGCTTTTATTGCCTGTGGTTTCAATTTGCGCCGATACCGCAATGTTGATGTTTCCTGAATTATTGTTTTGGGCATGGATGCCAGGGGCGTTCCGGCCACTGGTGGTGATGGATGTTTCGGAGTCTTCATCGTCGGTCACCACTCCGATGCTGATATCCTCAGTACTATTGCTGAATACCCTAATGCCCTGGGAAAAGGATCCATTGGTTTGTATCTCCCCGCCGGATATTTTGATCTTGACGGGACCGCTGTATATAGAGCCAGCAACAACATAAATGCCATGGGAAGCGTCGCCCTCGGCGGTGAGACTGCCGCCTAACATATTGATGGTGAGATTGCCGGTGCCGAAGTAATCTATCTTGATGCCGTGTTCATCTGCAGCTGTGGTATCGACGTCAAGACCCTCCTCAAGATTTACGGTCCAATCGCCGGTGCCTCCCAGGTTGTAATAAATGCCACTAGTGTGGGTACCACTGCAGGTGATGGTGCCACCACCGGACGGTGGCGGGCCGCACTCGTTGGCTGCAAGAACCGGGGAGCCTGCAAGAAGGCAGATCAGGGCAAGGACAAGAATGAGTTCGTAGGTGAAGCCAAAGAGATGGAATTCAGGTGATCTAAGTCGGGAGCGTGACCGGTGACGCCATGTCAATATGTTTCGTACCCATGGAAGGGGCGACCAAGAATGCAGCGATTGTGCAACACCAATTACCCCCCCCCCAGTACTTTTCTAAAAAACTTTAAAACTCCAGTCATGACTACCCCCCGTTGAGCCAGCTGTAACCTTTAATCTGCAGGCTAACGTGTATTATAAACCTCTCTGTCGATACGGTAACATTTTCGCCCCGAAAAATCAAGACACACTGGAGCAACCCTTTATTCAATATTGTTTCAATAACTCGATGAACAATCAATTTGTTATTTATCCGATCAAGTTTGGGTTAAAGCGATTTTTGTTCCCTTCCTCGTTCTATAAACTACACACTAGTATTAAACCATTCTTAGGAACAATTAGAATAAAACAGACTGAATATATGTATGGAACTGGAAAATTTCAGAGTAGTTTATAGTGGCGCGCCCGGAGGGATTCGAACCCCCAACCTCTTGATCCGTAGTCAAGCGCTCTGTCCAGTTGGGCTACGGGCGCGGGAAAAGCAATTTTTTTAATGGTCCCTGAGCTAGACTGCACAGTCAATCTGAAAAACTAAAGTAGTTATTAACAATATTAATTTCCATATTATAATGATTATTCTACATTCTGTTCCAGAAAAATCAAAATGAAAAAGCTTGAATCGCTTCTTGACACACAAGTCCAAACCTATCTGCATAGAGTAAAAAACAAAGAGGAAATAAAAAACCTTGTTTCCGGGAAAATCACCTGGAAAAACTATGCAAGACTCCTGTTTACTTTCTACATAATTGAATTTTTAAGCCAAAGAGCTGTCAATATGGCCAGCATAAATACACAGAACTCAAACCCTTACCTAAGCAAAAGGTTCCATTCCTGCGCCCAAGGAGAACTTGGACACGCGGAGATAGCGCTTCGTGACCTCAGGAACCTCGGAGAAAAAGAAATTAATCCCTTCTGCTTGGAAATAGTCAGGAAATATGACGAGTTTCTGCAGAACGCCGCTGATCAGTTTCCTCTTGCGATACTAGGACATTCCTACCTGTTCGAAAACGTATCGGGGCTTCTTTTTCCCGAAATAGAAACCGTTCCCTATCCTTCAATGTTCATAGAAGTTCACGCCAAGGAAGATCCTATACACTCTCTCGCTATAAAAAAAACGGTAAGGAAAGTTGAAGAAAATCTAAGTGAAGAAGAAATTGAAAGAATAGCGCAGTTCAGCAAAGAAAGTGGAGATTACCTGATAGGACTATTTGACTCGCTTGATTAAATTCAGAATTTCACCATAACGAAAACACGAGACCAAGTGATCATTCACCAGTCCAGTCGCCTGAAGATGAGAGTAAACTATAGTGGGTCCCATAAAACGAAAACCTCTTTTTTTAAGATCCCGGCTCACAGTCACCGAAAGTTCTGTCAAAGCGGGTATTTCTGAGAGTCGTTTCCATCTGTTCGTTACAGGTTCTCTTCCTGTAAATTCCCACAGATAATCAGAGAAATTACCGAATTCATCCCGTATTTCCAAGAACCGCACGGCGTTATTTATCGAAGCCTCTATTTTTTTGCGGTTACGTATTATTCCGCTGTCAGACAAAAGTTCCTGTATCTTCTTCTCCCCGTAACAGGCGACTTTCTCCGGATCGAATCCGTCGTAAAGACGCCTGTAGTTCTCCCTCTTGCGTAGAATCGTTAGCCAGCTGAGTCCGGCTTGAGCAGACTCAAGGACCAGAAACTCAAACTGCTTCTTATCGCAGAAGACAGGCACTCCCCACTCGCTATCGTGGTAAGTCCTTAAAAGATCGTTTTGCTCGCACCAGTCACATCTAAGCATTTATATTCCCCGGCAGTTCAAAGAAAAGCATTGTATAGCAACCCGAAAAAAAGCACCTGAGGAACAGTAACAACGGGCAGAAGTAAAGCCGTTCTCTTCCCTATGTTCGTCCACAGAAGTCCGATTTCCGTATAGTCGGTGACGACTCCAGCCATTAAAAAAACGAAAGAATTTCCAAATACCTGGACCTTGTTGTAAATCTCAAATGCCACAATCGAACTCCCCTCGCTGCAGACCTCAATAACTGTAGCTCCAAAAAGAGTGAGTAAAAGGCCGTCGATATCCGGACCCAGATACTGCATAAAAAATTCTCCAGAGACATATACGTCTATAAAGACTGCTATAATAAGGCCGATTATAAGCCACCAGAGAACCATATTCGAGAGATTCAGACTTCCTCTGAGAACCCCCTGTACACTCTCTCTTAGAGAAAATTTGTTTATTTTCTCCCATTCATACTCCTCCCGTATATTCACAACATCGCTTTTCTCTATATAGTCCATCCTCTCAAGTGCTCTGAAGACAAAACCCGTCAGGACCGCTATGAATCCCGCTGTGACTATGAATATAGCTCCTTTCCACCCGAAAAAGCTTATAAGAAGAATAGTTACGGGGAAATTAGCCCAAGGAGAAGCTAACAGAAAGGTTATCACTGCTGGAATGCCGGCTCCTTTTTTATATATCTGAATCGCTATGGCAAGTATTCCATGAGAACAGGAAGACATAAGGAAACCCCCCGCAAGAGCGTAAAAAAGCGATAATTTCCCGCTTTTGCCAAGATACCTATATATGAATCCCTGGGGAACAAAGTAGTCTATGGCCCCACCTAGAAGAAAACCCACTACAAGCGGGGCGGCAAGCAGTTTAAGATAACTTAGAAGTGAGAAGTTAAGGGTTTTGAACGAAGGCAGAAAAGAAACTGCAATCAGGCATAGGAAAACAGCAAGGGATATCTTTAAGTTTCGCCCGAGGCGAAGAGGTTCATCGGGCAGTGGAGCATGACAACATGAAACCTCTTTCATCTTGTTAATTCTAACATAATTAAAAAATCTCAACCGAGCACTACCCTACCCTTCTCGTAACAAAACAAAGAAAGAATCTTCCAGTTTGTCCACTTTTTTTTCTAGGGTAGAATCCTTTCCTGATGAAAAAGAGAATTGTAGTAGCTATGAGTGGAGGGGTAGACAGCGCCACTACTGCTGCTCTTCTTAAGTCCCAAGGATATGAAGTCATAGGAATGACTATGCAGCTTTGGGATTATGGAGAGAGTGAAGGAGGATGTTGCTCTGCAAACGAGGTATGCGATGCCAGAAGGGTCGCATACGAAATAGGCATACCTCACTACGTAGTGAATTACATGGATTCTTTCAGGAAACTTATAGTTTCTGATTTCGTAAACAAGTACGACTCCGGTAAAACTCCTATACCCTGCGTTCTGTGCAATCAGTTCATGAAATTCGACTTCCTGTTGAAGCGAGCCCTTGAGCTCAATGCGGATTTCCTCGCCACAGGTCATTACGCCAGAATATCCCACAGCAACAAAACCGGTGAGTACTTTCTCGAGCGAGCCGTCGACTCTACTAAAGATCAGTCGTACTTTCTTTTCACCTTGGGTCAACGGGAACTTCAAAGACTCATCTTCCCTCTAGGAGACAAAACAAAAACCGAGGTGAGGAAAATTGCCAAAGACATGGGACTCAGAGTTGCTGCCAAGGCTGAGAGCATGGGTGTATGCTTCATAACCGGAGATAGCTATAGGGAATTTCTCGAGCCATATCTAGATAGGGGAAAGATAGAAGGAGATGTAGTGGATATGGAAGGAAATCCCATAGCTAGGCACAGAGGAATCGCGTCTTTTACAATAGGGCAGAGACGCGGTCTAGGTTTCGCGAAAGGAAAACCGATGTACGTTGTCAGTATCGATGCTGAAAGAAACGAGGTGAAAGTTGGTGAGGAAAAAGATCTCTATAGCAACATTCTTACGGCAAACAATATTTCGTGGGTAAGCGAGCCGCCAGATGGAGAGGTTAAAGTGCACTCTAAAATAAGATACCGCCACGAGGCAGTTCCTTCAAAAGTAACCGTTACGGACGAAGGACAGGCAACTGTTAGCTTTCTGAAACCACAGAAAGCCATAACACCTGGTCAGGCGGTTGTTTTTTACAAGGATAAAACAGTCTTGGGCGGCGGTTGGATAAAAGAGGTGTGCGTACAATGAAAAGGATTTCCGTTGTAACTTTGGGCTGCAAAGTTAACCAGTATGACACTGCCGCCTTGCTCAACCACCTGCCATCCTCCGAGTTTGTAAAAAACGAAAGATTCGACGAACCGGCGGACGTTTACGTAATAGACACCTGCACCGTCACGCACAAGGCGGATTCGGAAGCCAGAAATTATGTATACAGGGCAAAAAGATCAAACCCCGATGGCGTAGTGATAGTGACAGGTTGCTACGCCCAAGTCTCCCCAGACAAACTCTCCGCCATGGAGGAAATCGACTACGTAATTGGAAATTCTCACAAGTTCTCATCCCTTATTGAAACAGTCCGTCGGGGTGAGGTCCAGAGGGAAACAAAGATTCTCATATCCGATATCTTCAGTGAGAAGAAAAGAAAATTCGACACTCCAGACATAAGGTTTTTTCCAGACAGGACGAGGGCTTTTCTCAAGGTACAGGACGGCTGCAATTACGCATGTACTTTCTGCATTATTCCAAGGGCACGTGGGCGCTCCCGGAGTCTTGACGCAGATGAAGTAATTTCAAGATTGAAAGTTCTTGCACAAGCAGGCTATAAAGAAGTCGTTCTGACGGGAGTTCATTTGGCAAGTTACGGAAAAGACATAGGTTCAGACCTTGTCAGTCTGCTGGGGAAAATTGAGAAATCCAGGATCATAAGCAGAATAAGACTCAGTTCCCTCGACCCCGCAGATACGACACAAGAACTGATCAACTTAGTGTCGGACTCTGAGGTCGTCTGCCCGAGTCTTCATGTAGCGCTTCAAAGCGGAGATAAAGAGATTCTGAAAAGAATGAGAAGAAGATACAGCCCGGAACAGTTCCTTAGATGCACGGATACCATACGCAGCTTATTGCCGGAAGCCTCAATCGGTACGGACATAATGGTTGGATTCCCCGGAGAAACGCATGAGCAGTTTGAAAATTCCCGTGATCTGGCTGCGACATCAGAGCTTACCTATTTCCATGTATTTCCCTACTCAATAAGAAAAATGACTCCAGCCGCTAATATGAAAGACCAAGTCCCCGCCCATTTAAAAAAGGAAAGATCGGCCGAGCTTCGCACTCTTGGAAAAACGAAAAAAGAAAACTTCTACAGAAAATTTATCGGAAAAACCCTTGATGCAATTGTCGAGAACAGGTCAAACTGCACCACCAAGAACTATATAAACGTAAAACTGATAACGGAAAATCCTGCCGTCGGTACAGAAGTAAAGGTAAAAATAAAAAATGTGAAAAACGAGATTGCCTATGCCAACGCCGTGTAAACAGTTTTTTTGAAAACTATTTCTGGTCCCATAACATCCTCAAAACATGTGCTTAATGGCGGTGAAATATTAATCTTTAGGTAAATCCACCTACCAACTTCAACGATTGTCTTTAGCCCGTACTCCCCTTTTTTCAGAAATGCATACTAACAAAAAGCTTTTAGGAAGATGCTGAATTTTGTCCAAATTCTATAAACTAGATTTTTCCAGCCATATACTGAGTGGGAACTCACCTGTACACTAGAAATAGATTGCAAACCATAACGTTATGGTTTATAGTTTAATACATGAAATATGGTAAACTAACAGAGAAAAAGAAACGCTTAGATGGCTTCCGTCCGTTACCTGATGCGATTGTCCGAAATCTGAATGACTGGTTTCGGATCGAGTTAACCTATACCAGCAATGCGATTGAGGGAAACACTCTCTCACGACATGAAACGGCTCTAGTTGTCGAGAAAGGATTGACCGTTGGAGGCAAATTTCTCACCGAGCATCTAGAAGCCACCAACCATGTGCGTGCACTGGATTGGGTAAAAAAACAGGTGAAACGCAAGCCTACCTCATTAAGCCAAAAAGATATTCTTTATATTCACGATATCATCTTAAAAGGGATTGATGATGCTACTACAGGACATTACCGTTCCGTGCCTGTGCGTATTTCCGGCTCAGCAGTAGTGTTGCCTAATCCGCGCAAAGTGCCTGATCTGATGGCTAATTTTGTGGAATGGCTTAGCGTGGATGAAAAACTGCACCCGGTAGAGTTGGCCGCCGAAGCACATTATCGCCTAGTAACAATTCATCCGTTTGTAGATGGGAATGGTCGGACTGCCCGATTACTAATGAATATGATACTGCTCATGATGGGCTATCCCGCAGCAATTATCAGAAAGCGTGACCGTTTGGCTTATATCGATTCACTTGAAAAAGCCCGTTTAGATGGTCAGAAAAAAGACTATCTGAAAATTATCGCCAAAGCCGTCGACCGATCACTAGATATCTATTTGAAGGCTGTTATGGGCGAGGATGCTGAGCAGCCGGAAAACGAAGTATTGCTGAAAATTGGTCAGTTGGCCAAGCAGGTTGGAGAAAATAATTCTACAATTCGCCATTGGACCAAGGAAGGGCTTCTGGAAGTGGCGGAAGTTACCAAAGCAGGATACCAGCTTTATGCACCGGATATGATTGAACGCGTTAAGCAAATTCATACACTTAAAAAGCAGCGTCTCACACTTCAGGAAATTAAAGACAGAATTTAGAGTTATCAGCGGACTTGCTAGAAAGGTACTGGTCCACTTCTTAAACAGCGATCAAGATTTGTTAACCTTAATTATATTAAAATTATCAGACTGCTTAGAAATATGGCGGAGAGAG
>RKRQ01000008.1 GCA_007571325.1 Candidatus Dadabacteria bacterium | reverse complement strand
ACCCTTTTGTTTATCCTTACGGGTATGGTTATTTCCTCGTTCTCAAAAGTGCTCTCGTCCCATTTTATCCACTCCTTGTCGACCATAGTGCCGCTTTCGCCTGAAAGTTCCCACAGTTCTTCTGCGAAATGAGGCGCCATTGGATAAATGAGCCTTGTTACTGCAAGCAGAGATGAGCGGGCGTGATCCCTTTCAATGCTTTTTTCCTTCCAGAGCGCGTTGAGCTCGTTAAAGAGTTCCATTATGGCTGAAATCGCTGTGTTGAATTTAAAGCTCTCTATATCTTCTGTAACTTTCTTGATTGTCCGGTTGGTCGTGGTAGCAAGCTTGGCAGATTTTTCCTCTGACATAAGTTCTTGGGTTTGTTCTTTTTCTTCCTGATCGTTATAGAAACCGACCGCAAAACGCCAGATCCTGCCCAAAAATCTAAACATTCCATTAACTCCCTGCTCACTCCACTCAAGATCTTTTTCCACAGGAGCGGCAAAAAGCATGAACATCCTGACTGTATCAGCTCCGTAACTGTCTATCATATCATCCGGGTCCACTGTGTTTCCAAGAGATTTTGACATCTTCGCCCCATCTTTTACCACCATTCCTTGGGTAAGGAGATTCGCGAAAGGTTCGTCAAGTGAAAAAACATCTATGTCGCGAAGTACTTTCGTAAAGAATCTCGAGTAAAGCAGATGAAGTATGGCGTGCTCTATTCCACCTATATACTGATCCACGGGAAGCCAGTAGGAGGCTTTGGCAGACTCAAACATACCATTTCGGAAATTGGGGGATGTATATCTAAGAAAATACCAGGACGACTCGACAAATGTATCCATTGTATCGGTTTCACGCCTAGCGGGTTTTCCGCAGGTGGGACAGTCAGTAGCGATAAAGTTTTTTATTTCGGAAAGAGCGGGGATGCAATCCCCGTCAATATCTATTTCAAGTGGAAGTTCCACTGGGAGATCAGAATCCGGGACCGGGAGCTCTCCGCACTCATCGCAGTACACTATTGGTATAGGTGTTCCCCAGTAGCGCTGTCTTGAAATTCCCCAGTCTCTTAGACGGTAGTTGATCTTTACTCCTCCGATCGATCTCTCTTGAAGGTATTTGGCTATTTTTCCAAAGGCTTCCCGAGAGGTGAGTCCCGAAAGCCATTCTGAATTCCCAAGCACCCCTTTTTCCGTAAACGCTTCTTTATCTATGTCAAAAGTGCTTCCGTCGCTGGGGAAAATCACCTGTTTTATAGGAAGGCCGTATTTTTTGGCGAACTCCCAGTCCCTCTGGTCGTGCGCGGGAACGCTCATGACTGCTCCTGTCCCATAGCTCATGAGCACAAAGTTTGCTGTCCATACGGGTATTTTTTCCCCGTTTATTGGATGAGTAGCTTCTATTCCGAGTGGGACCCCGCTTTTTTCCACAGTATCGATCTCTATGTCGGAAACAGGTGTTTTTCGGCATTGGGCAATGAAATCAGCTGTTTGGGGGTTTTTCTTCGCCGTCTCGATTACAAGCGGGTGTTCAGGGGCCAGAGCCAGATAAGTTACGCCCATTATTGTGTCAGGGCGCGTGGTAAATATCCTCAATACATCTGTTTTCCCATCCACACGAAAATCGGCTTCAACTCCCTCAGATTTTCCTATCCAGTTTTTCTGCATAGTTTTAACGGCTTCGGGCCACCCTTGCATTTTCTCAAGTTCTCTCAGAAGTTCCTCAGAGTAGTTGCTTACTCTCAGGAA
The DNA here is from genome assembly GCA_007571325.1 of Candidatus Dadabacteria bacterium. GTDB lineage: Bacteria > Desulfobacterota_D > UBA1144 > Nemesobacterales > Nemesobacteraceae > Nemesobacter. Next base: position 5,854 of record RKRQ01000008.1, on the reverse strand, counting down.
CCACTGCGGTATTTCTTTTTTTTCTACGACTGCTCCTGAGCGCCACCCTTTTCCGTCAATCACCTGTTCGTTTGCTAGCACCGTCTGGTCAACCGGATCCCAGTTCACTACCGAGGTCTTTTTATATGCCAGTCCATGACGATGAAGTCTGGTGAAAAGCCACTGTTCCCATCTGTAGTAATCAATGTCACACGTTGCGATTTCCCTGCTCCAGTCGTAGCTGAATCCGAGGCGCATGAGCTGTTCTTTCATCTGCGCTATGTTAGTTCGAGTCCAGGTTGAGGGATGAACGGCGTTTTTTATAGCCGCGTTTTCCGCGGGTAGACCAAAGGCGTCCCACCCGATTGGATGGAGAACATTAAATCCTCTCGCTCTTTTAAATCTTGAGATTATGTCTCCGATCGTGTAGTTTCTGACGTGTCCCATATGAATTCTTCCCGATGGGTAGGGGAACATTTCGAGGACATAGTATTTTTCCCCAGAACTTTCCTCCGAGACTCTGTAAGTATCTTTTTCCGCCCATAAATCCTGCCACTTCTTCTCGATTTCCTGCGGTCTGTATTCTTGTTCCATTGCTGGGGAAAAGCGCCCGACAGATTCAGGCCTTGGGTTTCTTGCAAACGCGGTCTTATTCTAATTAAAACCTGCTTTGCTTTCAAACCTTTTCGCTTTCGCTACCTATCGCCATTTGTGTTAGACTTTTCCTCCGGCGGCGAGTATGAGTTCCAGTGAATTTTACGATACGGCACAGGCGCTTGAGAACTACATTAGGTTCTGCCAGGAAATTGGTATAGAGGAGTTGCCGTCTGGAGGGACCGAAATAGCGGGCGCAGAGAAAAAGAACGGAGTGGTCCTCTTGTCCGATCAAGAGGGGTCTGAATCTTTATCTTGCCAGACGCTTTCTGAAATAAGGGAAGAGCTTGGGGATTGTACAAGGTGTCGTCTCTGCGAGACGAGAAGAAGCATAGTCTTCGGCGAGGGTAATCCTAAAGCGAGACTAGTATTTGTCGGCGAAGGTCCCGGAAGAGACGAAGATATTCAGGGAAGGCCCTTTGTCGGAAGGGCTGGACAATTGCTTACGAAGATAATAGGAGCGATGAAGCTTGAAAGAAAAGATGTGTATATATGCAATGTGGTAAAATGTCGTCCTCCGGGAAACAGAAACCCAGAACCCGATGAGGTGGAAAGTTGTGAACCTTTTCTCGCAAAACAGTTAGAGAGCATAAATCCCGAGGTTATAGTTTGTCTCGGAAGCGTCGCTACCGGATTGATGCTTAAGCTTAAGAACTTCAAGATGGCGCAGCTAAGAGGTACTTTTCATCAGTATGGAAATTCAAGGCTTATGATCACCTATCACCCAGCAGCGCTTTTGCGAAACCCGTCTCTTAAAAAACCCGTCTGGGAAGACATGAAGCTTGTAATGAAAGAACTCGGAATATCTATCAGCGGGTGATTAGCTCAGTGGATTAGAGCACAGGCCTCCGGAGCCTGGGGTCGGGGGTTCGAATCCCCCATCGCCCGCCATTACAAACTTTCCTGAGAAATTCTCTATCGTATTAGTCGAAACTTTTATGGCGTTAGTTCAGCCGCGCCTAGACGTCTGAATCATTTTCTCAGTATTGTATACATAGTTTTTTCATCAGACCACTTGATTTTACCTGGGTCCTTATAATGTTTGCGTATGTTTCCCCTAAATTCCGTAAGAGAACTCTCAAACTCTTCGCTTTCATATAGATAGAAAGTTGAATAATGCTTACTCTGTGCTCTCTCGATCAGCTCCGTTAAGGAATTTTTGCGAGATAGAGTGAAAGTTTTTGTTTCAATAAGCTCGAGGCCCTGGGTTCCTTTAATTTCTGACTCCAGCTTTTCGGTTTTATAAAGCTCCGATTCCTTTTGGTTAAAAGATGGAAAATGTTTTCCCCATATGCTTTTCATGCTCTGGGTTTTCGTTCTCGTATAGATAAAAAGGAATGATCCCTCGCGCAGTACCCTCACGCCTTCCCTGAGGAATTTAGGAGTGTTGAAAAAATGTATGGCGTTGAAGCAAAATATCGCGTCAAGTGAATTATCCCCTAGAGGAAGTTCCTGTGCCATGGCAATTTTGGTCACATAGTCTCGTATGTCGTTATCGTTGAGATATTGCTCAAGGCTTTCAAGCATGAACTCGTTTGTATCGTAGCAGTAAAGAAACAGATTTCCTTTGCCAAGATACTCAAAAAAGAGCCTAGCATACCGACCGGCTCCAGCTCCCACATCGGCAGCCGTTATTTCTTCTTTGTCCCCAATTATCTCCTTTATGTACAGAACAGGTTCTGAGTCGGTAATCCTCAAAGACCTGTAGATGTCAGCTATGCGTGCGTAATGGCTCTGAGTTTTTTTTATGAACTGTGGGTTTCTCATTAGTTCCTCTTGGGTATGAATATAAGATTTCTATTATTAATTAACCGGTTAAAATCTTAACCGTGGGAGCGGAGGTTCAGGATATCTTTCTGGAAACTTTCCGCGATTTCCCGGAACATATAAGCGACCATATCGGGAAGATCGTTAATCCCGCACCATTTTCTTTTTCTGTCTTTTTCGTAATCCCCCGTATCCTCAATGGCTTTAGCACGGAAAAAAGTGTAGATAATTTGTCTTTTTCCTCCTTCAATGACCATTGTGTCAAGAGGTTGCTCTATATGAACCCTGTATCCACTTTCCTCAAGGCATTCTCTTTCCGCAGCTTTAGCAGGAGTTTCACCATAATCCACTCCTCCAGCCGGGAAAACCCAGGAATTTTGGAGCTTTCTCGAGCTTACAAGAATGACTTCAATTTCCCCGAGGTCGTTTTCCCTGTAGGCTACGACTCCGGCTTTTTGTACGGGCTTACGCATTCAAGTGAGAATTTTAGCCTAAAAATTGAATATGAACAGAAAGATAATAATATTTTTCTTGATAAGATAAATTTGGAGATTCTCCTCAGATCATATCGCTTCTCACAGTAGATGGAGCCTATTCGTAATCAGATATAATTCTTTGATTTTCCAGACAGATTTTATTCTCGGTCTATTTGTGAGAGCTGGTTTTTGCCCGGCATTAGCACACTCTTTCGATGCTAAAGGAACCTATAACGCTCTTTCCAGTGTTGATACTGGTGAGGCCAAACGTTTCGACGACTCCATCCACCAAATATTTTAGGTCATGTTGACCGCCACAAGGGTGGCCTTGGTTGGATACATGTACGAAACTCTATAGGCAAAAAATAGTGTTTTATCATGTTCCATGATAGATTATTTCATCTACTGATAAGGTTAGCTGTGATTGTTGCCTGGTACGGCGCAAGGTTTTTCGGCACCGACTTTCTACTGGGTATTCATTACTGACTGTGCTTGGCCGAGGTGCATGTCTATAGCAAACGCTTGAAAACACAGGATGAACTATATGTAGCTCTTGGTTGAGCAACAAATCACTTAATCTAGTTCCGTGCTAAACGAAAGCTTTTGGAAAGGTACAGGTTTTAGTGTCCAATAGGCTTAAATACGAAAAAAGTCCCTACCTTCTTCAACACGCCGAAAATCCGGTCGACTGGTATCCGTGGGGAGAGGAAGCGTTTGATAGAGCACGGAAACTGGAAAGGCCGATATTTCTTTCTATAGGATACTCGACTTGTCACTGGTGCCACGTGATGGAACGAGAATCTTTTGAAGATCCCGATGTCGCAGAGCTTATGAACGATACTTTCGTTTCTATCAAGGTCGACAGAGAGGAACGCCCGGATATCGACAATATATACATGAACGTGTGTCATGTGATTTCAAGGAAGAGCTGTGGTTGGCCCCTTAACATAATCATGACGCCTGAGGGAAAACCTTTTTTCGCTGGTACCTACATACCGAAGGAAAACCGTTACGGGAGAGTCGGAATGAAGGAGCTTGTACCGTCTATAGGGGAGTTTTGGGAAAATAAAAAGGAAGAGGTGCTGGAATCGGCCCGGCAGATAACCGACGCTGTTTGCAGCTTGGGAGATTCTCTGCGAAGAACAGAGACTTTTCCCCTTAATGAAAAAACCCTTGATGAAGCTTACAGTTATTTTATTTCGACTTTTGATCCTGATGAAGGTGGCTTTGGAAGAGCTCCGAAATTTCCAACCCCCCACAACCTAATTTTCTTAATGAGGTATTATGGGCGTACCGGGAATAAGACTTCCTTGAGGATGGTTGAGAGAACGCTTCTTGCCATGGGTATGGGTGGCATATATGACCACGTAGGATTTGGTTTCCACAGGTATTCAACTGACTCGCAATGGCTGGTTCCGCATTTTGAGAAGATGCTTTACGATCAGACTCTCTTGGCAATTACTTACACAGAGGCGTGGCAGACAACGAAAAACCCGTTTTATGAAACGAAGGCAAGGGAAATACTTGAATACTTGATTAGAGACATGGTTTCTCCCGAAGGAGGCATTTACTCGGCCGAAGATGCCGACAGTGAAGGAGAGGAAGGCAGGTTCTATCTTTGGACAGTACAGGAGATAGAAGAACTTGTAGGAACTGAAGATGCAGAATTCTTATCAGATGTTTATAATCTCTCTCGCGACGGGAATTTCAGGGATGAAGCAACGGGAGAGCAAAGCGATAGGAACATATTTCACCTAAAAGAATCCTTAACAGACTTAGCCGTTCGTCTAGATGTTTCTCCAGAAGTACTTGAAAAGAGGCTTGAGAATCTTCGTAAGAGGCTTTTTGTTCACAGAAAAAAAAGAGTCCATCCTTACAAGGACGATAAAGTACTTACGGACTGGAACGGTATAGCCATAGTGGCGTTTTCAAAAGCGGCGGCGGCTTTTGGGGAGAAAAGATATTCTGAAGTCGCGCGGCGGTCAATCGAATTCATAAGGGAAAATCTTGTTTGTGAAGGAAGACTCCTTCACCGCTACCGCGAAGGCGAAGCGGGAATAATGGCAAATGTTGATGATTACGCCTTTTTCATATGGGGCCTTCTTGAATACTACGAAAGCGTTTTTGATGAAACATATCTAGCTTTGGCGATTTCTTTTTGTAATGATCAGTTTAAACATTTCTGGGATGAAGAGTTTTCAGGTTTTTTCTTCACAGCGGATGATGGAGAAGCTCTGATAACCAGGCAAAAGGAAATTTATGACGGAGCACTTCCGTCGGGAAATTCAGTTTCAATGCTCAACATTCTTAGAATAGCAAGACTGACCGGCAACCCCGAGATTGAAAACAAGGCGGCCCAAATGGCCGCAGCTTTCTCTCCCCAGATTTCAAAGCATCCCGCTTATTTCTCAATGCACATGAATTCTCTTGATTTTATGCTGGGGCCTTCTTTCGAGATAATCATAACCGGGGACAGAAACTCCTCTGAAACCCACCGTTTTCTTGAACTTCTCTCGAGTGAGTATCTGCCAAATAAAGTAGTGATAGTAAAGGATGAAACAAACCAGGGGAAAATTTCTGAAATTGCTCCCTACACGCGTAGCCATATTCCTCTTAACGGAAAAACTACGGCTTACGTGTGCTCAGATTACGAATGCCAGCTTCCGACAGACGATCCGCTGCGTATGATTGAGCTTATTAGGAAAAGGTAAAAGTTCTGGTGAAATTCTTATTTTATAGAGGAAATTTGTTTGGATAAAAAATTTTCGGAATGCTAAGTTACGGGCTTAAGGAAATAAAGATATCTCACTCAAAATCTCAAAAGGGTAAACGTAAGGGTACACCTTATGATGAAACATGGGTAGATTCCTTTGATCCCAGGCCTAAAAAAAATGAGAAATTGTGCCAGTCTTCTCGCCCAGGAAAGATTTTCTACAAAACTTTTAAAAATTGATCCCAATAGCCCACTTCTTAAATAC
>RKRQ01000078.1 GCA_007571325.1 Candidatus Dadabacteria bacterium | reverse complement strand
ATCATCTTTACAACCTCCTTATATTTAGATAACAAGCGACTTAAATCTACAGGTCAAAGCGTATACGCATCATATTATATAACATTTTTTCAGGGAATCAAGATACCCTGGAGCGACCCAAAGGGCTGTTAGTCTTGGCTCCGGTTACTACAAAAGCATGATGGCCGCATTCATTGCCGCGGTGCACTGCCCGCTCCTAATACGAACGCGCGCAGGGAACTTTAACTTGTTCTCCCATATTGAAATGCGACATATTACAGGCCATGGTCCATAGCTTTCACCATAAGGGATCACATGGCTCACCAACGGCTTACGGGTTCGCCCTTTGAAAACATTGAACTCGTCGTGGTCACCCAACTTCGACGGCATGGTTTTGTAACACACTGATATTATTGAGTGTTATTTCTGGTTAGGCGCCACAAAGTTCTTTCTTTAATCCTTTGAACTCACACTAAACCAATTTATACCCAAACAGTCGAAATCATGTGACGATATTCAGTCACAGTGAGTACATATCGTCACGACAGTCAAAACCCTATGATGAAATCAGTCAACAAGAGTATATATTGCGTTAGCTTTCGCTGTCAGGACATCTGAATTCCAGACCTCACTCTCAACAGGCATTATTCTTCCTTGTCTCAATACTTTTGCACAACAGAGCGTAATACCCTCTTTTATGGGTTCCAGATAATTTATATTCATTTGAGACGTGAGGAATTTTTTCCCTTCTCTAGCAACGCTGGCAACGGCGACTCCACAGGCAGCATCCGCCAGAGTGAAAATGACACCACCGTGCAGCATTTCGTAATGCTGTGTATACTGCTCAAGAAATGGCATGGAGAGTTCCGCTTCCCCATTTCCCATACGGAGAATTTCTATTTTCATCGTATCGAAAATTTTCGGGCGATCAAAAGGAAGTCTGATAGATTCCCTGCTCATATTTTACGTTCCTTTAATACAGAACTCCTAATAAAAAATAAAAAACCCAGAAATACCATAAAACCTATTGAAAAAAACATTGTTCTAAATCCGAAAAGCTCAGCCACCACTCCGAAAATAAAAGATCCTAACATTCCGCCGCCCGTAAATGAAACGCTGCATATGGCAAAAGCCTTTGCCCTAACCTCCTTCGGATTTGACTCTATTATGATTGAATATATGGAAGGATATACAAATCCATGCGCACAGCCGAATATAATTCCGCAGAAGATAAGAAGTTTTATTTCGTATACAAAACCCAGAGCAAAAATACTGAGCCCAAGAAAGAAAACAAAGGGGGAGGCAACTCTCCACTTTCCATATCTGTCAGGAACCCAGCCCAAAAACATTCTAATTGCAAGTACGGAAAAGGTGTAAGAAATAAAGTAAACGTGAAAGTTCTCTATGTTTATGGAAAGAGAAAAGATGGAGATAAAGTTAAGCGTTGTTATAAATGCCGCTCCGCATATAAACAGCGTAGCTGAAGACACGAAGGTAACTCTGTCTCTAAGACAGTCCGTATAACTCCTTTCTATGTTCTTTGGAACCGGTGCTTTTTTCTTCTCTCGAATAATAAAGGAAATTCCAAAACCCAGAAGTGCAATAACTGTAAGAAAGAAAATAAAGAAATCAAAACCGAAATTCTTTATCAGAATGGAACCAACATAAGGGGCAACCGCATAGTTTATTATTGTGAAAACGCCGTATATGCCGAGTGCCTGTGCTCTTCTTTTCTCGCTTGAAACATCAACCGTAAGAGCCCCCGCAGCGACAAAGAAAAGAGAAAAAGAGCAGCCATGAACCATTCTAATGACGTAATATAGGTAATCGATCCTGTCTAAAAATGCCAGAGGAAATGTTGAAGCGGCAAGCAACGCGAAACCGAGCAACATAAATAGCTTTCTTCCATACCTGTCAGTTATGGAACCCGCGTAAGGAGTAAGAACAAGGGTGCTTAGCCCCGCGATGCCCATAACGAATCCCACAATTTTTTCAGTCCCTCCCAGATCAGAAATTCTTATGGGCAAAAGGAGAAACGAATGGAAGATAAAAAAATAAAGCCACCCGAGAAAGGTGACTAGAACAAAACTTCTGTTAAGCAGAGATGGCAGGTTTTTCTGCGTGTCGTTCATTTGTTAGAACAAAAAATCCTGTTTTACGAGTACGGTTTCCGTTTTTCTTAATTCATACTTGAAGACCTGTTTTTCCGGTAGAAAAAATACACTGTCCCAAGGACAACAAAGATGAGAAAGAATATCACATGTAGATATCTGCCCAGATTGCTATTAAGAAGAGAGGTGCTAGAAACAACTATATCTATGCTGACGGGTTCAAAACCGGACAATTCGTATTTCAAAAAAGCTTCGTTGTGAATCACGATATCATCTGCTGTTACCTCAGGCTGTTTAACCCGGATTCCAAGTTCGGTTTTCTTTATAAACACGGCAATATTTCTCACTTCATATTCACAATCTATCTGAAATTTCCCCTTGACTTGGGAAAGAGCTAAAGAATAGTTAAGAACAACTCTTTTTATCCCCGGCAGAAAAGGAAGTTGGCTGTAAAATTTTTCTCCCCTTCTCACTAATTCATTAGGATTGGTACCATCTGAAAAAGCGACATCGTAAGCTTCTTGAGGAATCGAAAAAACGAGAGTAGTCGTATCTGAATCTTGCTTCCTTCCAGTAAAAACGGTATCGCCTGAATTCTCAAAAACATAAAGGGATGTTACATTAACGGTACTACCTTCGTCATCTGGGTATATAATCACGTTTAACGACAGTAAGGATATGTTCTCATCCGAGCTTGTAGTATCGTAAACCGGAAGGTCTACAGTGATTTGGTCCTGCGCAGGAGAAAAAACCATCTTTGCCGAGACGTACTGAATTCCCTCGTGAAAAAGCATGATCTCATAGCTTCTGTCCCACCGTAGAGAGGAAAAAGAGAACCTGCCCAGGGAATCGGATTCGGCGAAGTAACGTTTTTGCTGCCTCTCGCCCATATATGAAACCAGAACGACATTCTGACCTTCCTGAGATTTACCTTTCGTTACATTCTTTATTTGACCGCTTATCGTTCCACTTTCTAAAAGATCTTCTGGAGGCGCATAGTCCAGAAGATAATCGGCTACTTCCCTGGCTTCACTTTCCGAAAGATTCATAGGAGGCATAGGAGGATAGCCTTCATTTACAGGTTTTTTATTTCTTTGCTCATAGATATTTTCCGGGTCCTGTGCCCATTTGATCAAATCATCCCTTGAATATTTCTCCCCGACACCTAGAAGGTCGGGTCCTACAAACCTTCCTCTTCCAAGCGTGTGACATCTTGAACAGTTCCTCTGTATAAAGATTTCTTCGCCAGAGGATGGCACCTGCGCCGAAACGGATGTATTATGAGGAAAAAAAACAGAAAGAATCAGAAATACGTATAACGCTGCTTTTCTCATTATGTGCGTACAGTCTACAAAACCGGAGTCTTAAAAGGGGAAATTTCAGGTTTCTCGCTGGTCTTTTCATTTCCACCTGTTGACTCAAGTTGCAAGATAAGTTTTGTAACAGCAGCAGCTTTTTCTTTGTATCGTGAGGTAAGTTCTGTGTAGTCTTGCTCGCTTAACTTTCCCATATCCCGGTCAAGTTCTATATCTTTTATGGAGGAATAGTAAAGATTTCTTTTTTCGTAAAGCTCTCCGAGCCGACCAACCTTGGGGTTGCTTCCTGTTCCCCTCTTGCTCCTACCATAGTCAACAAAGAGAGGATAAACGGTAAAAATCGATACTAAAACCACAAGTAAAAGAGAAATCATATATTCACTCATGCGCTAAATTCCTTTTTTCTTCGTCTCTCAGGCCACATGGCAATAGTGGCTCCCAGAACAATGACAACACCTCCAGCCCATATCCAGTTCACCATCGGATTAAGAAGGGCTCTTACGTTTACCCTTCCACTTACATCAACCTCGGAGAGTATAAGATAGAGGTCGTCCCTGAAGGTTGAGCGAAGCGCTACCTCGGTTTCCTGGTTTATTTCCCTGTTCCCTTCGTACTTATAGATATTTTTTTCCGGGTATATTGTGGCAACGTTCTTTCCACTGTTTTCAATTGAAAACTCAGCTGAAAACCCATCCTTAGCGTCGTTTGAAATGTAGTGCACACCACGGAAAACAAGATCGTATCTTCCAAGAGAAAAAGAGTCTCCTTTGCCCAGAACAACCTCTTTCTGAGTAACAAAAAGAGAAGAGGCAGTTATTCCTATCACCAACAACACCACTCCCAAATGAACGATGTATCCTCCGTATCGTCTACGGTTTCTTAAAACAAGATTGAAAAGAGCCAAAAGCGTATTCTCTCCCCTGGCGGTGCGTACCCTTAAGCCCCTGAAATATTCCAAAAACACTGTCGATGCTACAAAGCCGCACAGTGCAAAACTTATAAGCGCTACTGGTTCTTTCATTCCGAATACAAGAAGCGCTAAGAGAACTGCGAGAAAAACCACTGCCGGGAAAACAAAGTTTCTCCTTAGATTCGCCACTGAGGCCTTTTTCCACGAGATAAGAGGACCTATTCCCATCAACAGGATAAGCACAAGCCCTATGGGTACACCAACCGTATTAAAATAAGGAGGGCCTACGAGGATTTTTTTTCCTGTGAAAGCTTCTGACAGTATGGGAAATATCGTTCCCAGAAATACGGAAAACGCTGCCGCAAGGAAAAGAAGGTTGTTAAATAAAAATGCACTTTCTCTTGAAAGAATCGAATCGAACCTCTCTTCGCTTCTGAGGTCTTTTGACCTATAGGCGAGAAGAGAGAAGGAAAAAAGGAGGATGACAATCATAAAACCGAGGAAAATCGGACCTATGTCAGAGCGGGCAAACGAGTGAACCGAGGACACTATGCCACTTCTGGTTATGAAAGTGCCAAATATAGAGAGAAAAAAAGTTGTTATAAGCAAAATCATATTCCACTTCTTAAGCATCGCCTTTCTTTCCTGAATCATAACGGAGTGAAGAAAGGCCGTTGCAGAAAGCCATGGCATAAATGCAGCGTTCTCAACCGGGTCCCAGGCCCAGTACCCTCCCCAACCAAGTTCAAGATAGGCCCATCTGGCACCGAGAAGAAGTCCAGCAGAAAGGAACATCCAGGAAAAGAGCGCGTACTTTCTGGAGTTCCTTATCCACTCATCTCCCAGATGACCGCTTAGCAAAGCTGCTATACCAAAAGCAAAAGGTATGGTGATGCCCACGTATCCAACATAGAGGGTGACCGGGTGAATAGCCATGTATACGTTCTGAAGAATAGGATTGAGTCCTCTTCCTTCTCCGACCACAGTGCCAAGTTTCCCAAACGGGTCTTCCACATAAGCTATGAGAAAAAGAAAGAAAAGTGAGACGGCGCACAAAACCGCATTTACGTAAGGTGCTGTGCTGTTTCGTCTGGTTCTCAGAACAACAAAAGCTACGTACAGAGACAAAATAAAACTCCAGAGGAGCAGAGAACCTGCCTGACCGGCCCAAAGAGCTGTGATCCTGTATATAATCGGAAGGTCGGTACTTGTGTTGAGTGCCACGTACCTGAGTGAAAAATCAAGTGTTACAAGCTCGTAAACAAGGCAACAAACCGCTACTATAAGAAGAAACGCAACAGATAAAAGACCGTTTCCCCCGCTTAGCGCAAGCGCATGGTTTCCCGTTCTTGCGGCGACTGCAGATACGGCAAGACTGTAGAGGGTGATAAAGAAAGAAAGAAGTATGGCTATACTTCCGAGTTCAGACATCTTTAACCTTTTTTTCTCTGGTACCGTGCTTCGTCAGATTCATACTTGGTAGGACATTTAGCAAGCAGCAGGTCCGCTACAAAGATATTATCAGTGGAGATACTGCCCTCCACAACTGCCTCAACTCCATCTGTGAATATATCCGGGATTACACCATCATACTCGACATCGATTTTCTCCTTACCGTCCGCCATGGTAAATTGAAGTGATTCATCCAATTCGTTTTTTATTGAACCGTGAACTACCGTTCCCGAGACTCTTACTTTTTGTCCGTAAACGTCCGGGACATCCTCTAACAGTTCTTCAACCGTTATATAGTAGACCATGGAATCCCTGACCCCCGCAAACACAAGCCAAGAAATCAAAAACGCTATAATTACAAGAGGAACAATGAATTTCAGTTTCGCTTTCAATCTTCACCTCAGTTCTCAAAACTGTTTTCGCCTGACATGAGTTTTTTCTTTAGAGACTCGGTCTTTGACCGCAGATAAAGTACGTAAACTATAAGAGAACCCCAAACCACCATGCTTGACCAGAAAAAATATTCCATCAGATTACCTGCTCTACCTACCCCGGGTGTAAAGCGCAGTTTCCATGTTCATTATCCTTATTCTTTCACGCAGAAGTAAAATGAAAAGAAGAGTAAAACCAAGCAACACAACCAGAAGAGTCTGCATCATGGCAGGATCTATCCCTCCTCCTCCCGGTCCGAAAACCACCGGTGATATTCCCCTTTTTATACGAGCAGAGATATACACCACGGGAAGATCCACAAATGCCACTATCGCAAATATGGCCGAGTACCTAGCTTTTTTCCCGCGTCCGCCCGCGCCGGAGCGTAAAAGCAGATAAACGGCATATAAAACCCACAGAATAAACGTGGTTGTCAACTGTGGGTCCCATGTCCACCAAGTTCCCCAGACAGGTTTGGCCCATATGCTACCGGTTATGATCGTCAGAGTAAGAAGCAGCATACCTATCTCGGCTGAGCAATAAGCAAGAGTATCCCATTTTGCCGTTTCTTTAACCAGGTAGTAGATACTCGCCACAAAAACCACGGTAAAAGCTACCGTAGCAGCCCAGACTGTACCCATGTGGAAATAAAATATCCTCTGCACATGGCCCATTACAACCTCTGTAGGGGCATAAAAAAACGTCATCCAAGTGCCGAGAACCATAAGAGCAAATGTCAGGAAAAACAGTGCTTTTCGCATTTCTTTAAAAGAAAACGGGTCAGTCTCCGCTATCTTCAATAAGATACTCAAACAAAAGTGAGCATAAAAGGACGAAGATTATATCAAAGCAAACCAGTATCTGCAAAGAAAAAGCATAATAACCAAGAGGTCTTCCTTCCAGTATTGAAGAGCATACTCCAACCGAGGTTATTATTACGGGAATGATTAACGGAAACACCAGCAAAGGAAGCATCATATCGCGAAGCTTGGTATTGACAGCCATTGAAGAAAAAAAAGTGCCGAGCGACACAAACCCTATGGTTCCAAGAACAGTTACCCCGAGAAAAGGGAGTATCGTATCCATAAGGGAAAGACCCTTTGCGTCAAAGAGAAAAAACAGAAGAAATAGCGGAAGTATGAAGATCTCGGAAACGATAACCATAACTAGGTTTGAAAGTAGTTTTCCAAGGTAGATATAACTTCTGCTTACAGGGATAAGAAGAAGAAATGAAAAAGCGTTGTTTTCCTTCTCAAGCGAAAAAGACCTCCCAAGAGCAAGAAGCCCTGAGAAAATAAAGGTTATCCATACCACGGCTGAAATCGTGTGAAAATCAATATCCGAGCGAAATTCAAAAGCGACATTGAAAATCAGAAGAAGTAGAAGCGAGAATATAAGCATAGTGGGAAATATTTGCTTTGAACGCCACTCCACAAGAAGGTCTTTTCTGAATATAAGCAATATTTCCTTCATTTCCTGTCCCCGCTTCTTACGCAAGACAGGTAAATATCCTGAAACTCATTGCCACTGGGCTTTTGATCAGATTTATAGACCACTTCCCCTTGATCAAGAATAGCAATTTTGTCACACAACGAAAGTCCTTCATAGATATTATGAGTGGTCATGACTATCGTTTTATCCATCTTCATTAAATCCAGGATTGAGGTAAGAAGGGAAGCCCCCCTGTAATCAAGTCCGCTGTACGGCTCATCAAGAAAAAGTATTTGAGGGTCGTGAATAAATGTCCTAGCGATGGCAAGACGCTGACGCATTCCAAAGGAAAGAGTACTTACAGGCAAATCTTTTTTGGAATAGAGTCCGATACTATGAAGAATATCGGAACACCTGTCTTTAAGGTCCGGGACGTCATAGAAGGCACCTATGAATTGAATATTCTCCCACGCAGTAAGGTTTTCATAAAGCATCGTATGATGAGAGACGAATCCTATCAACTTCCTTATTTGCTGTTTTTCCCTGAAGACATCAAAACCAGCCACCAGGGCCTCTCCGCCACTGGGCTTTATAAACGTTGAGAAAATGGAAAGCAATGTAGACTTGCCTGCACCGTTAGGACCGAAAATCGTGAGGAATTCCCCTTTGAAAACGTTAAGGTCAACTCCTCTCAGCACAGAGAAAAACCCGAACTGCTTCTCAAGCTGCCTGGCTTCTATTTCAAGGGCACCACGCTGCATGTCACTTTGCTTTTCCCAGAAATTTCTCATAACCGCCAATCTCTGACATCCACTCTGCAAGCCCCTTCATCCCGGCTTCATAACTACACACTGGTTGATATCCGAAGTCTCTTTTTGCTTTTTCTATGCTATACGTCCTGCTTTTCGAAAGAGCAGAAACTCCAAAACGGGTAAGCACAGGCGGGGTCTCGGACTTTCTTAACTCAAAGATCTTCTCCAGAAGAAATGCAACCGAATACCCAAGGGTATACGGTATGGTGATTTTCGGCTTCCATTCAATTCCTATTGACGCGAGCTGATCAAAAACGAAACGGCGATTATCAACCCGCACTCCATCATTTACAAAGTAGATGTTGCCTGCCCCAACCGTAGAAATGGCCGAAAGCACCGTGAGATGAACAAGATTAAGAACATGACATGGGGAAACGATCTTTCTGTTAAAACCCATGTTAACCAGAATCCCCTTAAGACATGCTTCGGCTACCCTTGGAAGTATTACTGTGTCTCCAGCCCCCCAAACGTTCGATGGTCTTAATATCACCGTTTCAAGCCCTCCCCGTCCATTGTACTCTCTTACAAGTTTTTCGGACAAGGCTTTGGTTTCATTATAGAAATTATGATGACTTCGCGGGTAGGGATAAGACTCGTCTATTTCCTCAAGGTTGACCGTTCCCAGAAAAGAAGCGTTCCAAATCACCGTTGAGGAACTCATGTAAACAAATCTTTTCACCCCTGCCCCAACAGAAGAGTCAAGAAGAGTTTTCGTCGCTTCTACATTCTGCTCGAAGAAATCATTCCTGGGCCCCCAGTCGGAAACCTTGGAAGCAAGATGAAAAACATAATCGCACCCTTCGGGAAAGGTTCGAAGTGATCCAGGATCACAAAGGTCTCCATACACAAGTTCCGCGCTTAAAGAATTCAACTTCCTGGTATCACTTGTTTTTCTTACAAGACATTTTATCGAAAAACCATCTGTCGTAAGTTTTTCAGCAAGCTTCTCACCGATAAAACCGGTTGCCCCGGTTATTCCGGCTTTTAAGTTTTTGTGAGTTATCATAAGTTTATCTCTCTATTTTGTCTTCCCACTGTGCTTTTCCCAATTTTGTTTTGTCTTAACATCTCTTTTCCATGACATAACCTCGTCTAGTTCTTTGAAACGAGGTTTCTGGCTTTCAATTTCTCCACCCTCTTTCCTTTCATCTCATACTTCGCAGTTTCCTTACCAGCTACAAAACCAGAGAGTAATAATAATTAATGAACGAGATCGGACAAATTGCACAACGATGAAATCCGAAATGAATTGAATACCCGTTTATCCAGTAACTATATATTCTGAATATTACTCCAAAATTCTTGATACCAACTGTTAAATTCTGTACCATATCCTATAGGTTTATTCTGGAGAAGAAAGAGTTTTAAATGTCCTTTTATTTTGGAATACGCAGGGGGTTACGATGTCCATTCCGAGTTCCGATTTGAGCGACACCGGTCATCTGGCCCCTGAATTTGCCGCTCCAGGCGTTTCCGCCGACAGGAGGGAGGGGGTATATTGGGCCAAGGAAGAAAATTCCGATCGCACGCATTTACCGGCGCCTGACCGTCACGTCGGTTTCATCATTGTGATGCGAAAGTTCCTTGGTGCCTTGCTGACTTTGAACTTCGCGGTTTTTTGGGCGGCACCGGTCTTAATTCAGGGCCAGCTTTTCCATCTGGGATTGCATCGAATTGTGCGACCCATCTCCTCTCTGTTCTATCGCTCGGTGGCGTTGCGGCGCTTCGCGGCCAGTTATGTCTACCGGCGGCCCGTTCATGTCGACTACTTTGCAACGTCCATATTTCTCGTGGTCGGGGCCGTGATATCCATCGGCGTGGTCTTCACTTGGCAGATCCTGTTTGGTGCGTTGCCGTGGTGGCTTGTTGCAGCTTACTACTTCGCATGGGTGGGGTTCGGTGGCCGCGGCATGGGTGGCGTTTACACCTTTGCACATCGCGAGGGCCACGAAGCCAACGGCCGTATGTACAGACCGTGGATTCGCAAGTACATCGGCAATATTTTCGAGAACCGTCTCGGTGTTTGGTACGGTATCGTGCCGCATTCATTCTCGACATCTCATGTTCTGCTCCACCACCGTCTGGACGGTGGCAAGTCAGATCCAATTTACTTATGGGACCTTGACCGGACGAAGTTCAGCGACTTCCTGCTGTACCAATGGCGGCTTTTCCTATACATGGCAAGTTTTAGCAGTCTCCGTGAGTTTCGCAGGTGGCGCGGGGTGCATCCGGTGCTTCAGCGGGCGTACACAACGCTACGTAAGAGCATGTTCATCTATTATGTTATTATACCGAGCGCAATCATTGCACTGTTGCTTGCCTCGGGTTCAAGCGTGACATCATCGATCGCGTTTCTGTTCTTTATCTATTTTCAGCCGCTTCTTGGGATGTCCTCCTTCCTCGTGCTGATAAATTGGGCGCAACACGGGTTCTTGGAGCACGACAGCAACGGACGGAACGTAGAGCATGTGACCGCCCTCACAATTCTGGAAGGTCAAGACAACTCTTTCTGGGAGGATCATCATCTGGCTCATCATTCTGTACCGGCTGCCGCGCACGACCAGTACGCAGCGATCCAGGAATCTGAGGAGCGTGAATGGGCTCGCTGGCACGGTGCTGTGTTTAAGAACGTCTCAAACGTCGAGATTGCTGTTTTAATGCAGCTGGGCCGGTTTGACAAACTAATTGACCGGTACTATGTGGACTTTTCCGGGACGCTGGACAGGGATGGACTGGTAGAGCTTTTTACGCGCCGCGCACAACGCAAGGAAATGGACTATGAGGATTATGAGTTTCGCTATCTTCCCCAGCTAAGGGGAAAGGTTCGCGATCTCGTCGAACAGGGTGTTTTCGAGAGTGAAAATCGTGCATATGTTTTTCAGGCGCAGCATAACGTCGACCTGGATTTCAATATTGTCCGCAAATAGTATCGTGATTCACACCGACCACGGAGGATCGAGGCCGGTGAAGAAGTCGTGCAACCGTTCACCAAGGCTCGCAACAAGGTATCTGGTTCCTGGGACGGCACGGTTCTTACGCTTACCGGAGGCAGGACTGTGTCACAGGTCCTGACTATAGCAATCATGGCTACTGACGAAAACGATTCAAAGCATACGACGAGTTTACCATGACGCTGAACAACGATTAAAACAATGAAAAGGTACTGGTTTTTCAATATACAGGGAAACCGCCTTTCTTATTCGGGTTCCATTCGTTTTTCTTCCCGAGTGTAGATTTATTCGAGATTGTATAACTTGAATAAATATGGAGAAGAAACTGAGTTCTCAATCATTTCCTTCTCTTTTTCCACCTCGCATTTAGGTATTTTTTGAGATTTACTTCTCTTCCCTTGTCCGTAGGTTCATAGTAAATGTTGTTTTTTATCTCCTCGGGGAGAAAATCGTCCTCAACAAAATGATCATCGTAGTCGTGGGCGTATTTATAACCTTTTTTGTAACCAAGATCCTTCATGAGTTTTGTAGGAGCGTTTCTCAGATGAAGCGGAATCTGTAAACCCGGGTTTTTTCTTACATCTTTTTCCGCTTTCCGTATTGCCTTGTAAGCAGCGTTGCTCTTGGAACAACTGGCAAGATAAGTTGTGACCTGGGAAAGAATTATTCTGCTCTCCGGCATCCCTACGTAATTGACTGCCGTGAAGCAGTCGGTCGCCAGAGTAAGAGCATAGGGCTCGGCATTCCCAATGTCCTCTGAAGCCAGTATAACAAGACGTCTAGCAATGAACTTTGGGTCCTCTCCCGCTTCAAGCATTCTGGCTAGGTAGTATACCGCCGCATCGGGATCACTTCCCCTCACGCTTTTTATAAAAGCGGAGATTGTATTATAGTGCTCCTCCCCTGCCCTGTCGTAGAGAAGTCCCGTTCTCTGAAAAATCTCCCTTACCAGATCGGTACCTATCTCAGAAAGGTTCTTTGAACGACTGATAGAAGAAGCAATTTCAAGTGCGTTTAGCATAACCCTGGCATCTCCTCCACAAAGGGCAATAAGCTCATCTTGAGCCTCGGTTGAAATATCGGTACCTTCCAGGAATATCTCCTCTGAAAGAGCTTTTTTAAGGATTTGTTCAAGGTGTTGTGGAGAAAGCTGGTCCAGAACATAGACCTGACAGCGGGAAAGGAGCGGACTTATCACTTCAAACGATGGATTCTCTGTTGTAGCTCCTATAAGTATTAAAACCCCTTCTTCTACGCTTTTTAGAAGTGCAGCCTGCTGAGCCTTGTTGAATCTGTGTATCTCATCAATGAAAAGCACTGTCTTTTTTCTTGAATAAAGAGAGTCTTTTGCATCTGCAACAATAGTTCTGAGTTCCTTCACTCCAGAGGAAATTGCGTTTATCTGTACGAATCTGGCTCCCACCCTGCTCGCAATAAGTCTTGAAAGCGTTGTTTTACCGGTTCCCGGAGGCCCCCAGAATATCATGGAATTTACCCCTCCAGCCTCAAGCATTCTTGTCACAAGTCCATCCGGCCCTATCAGATGTTCTTGGCCTACCATCTCCTCCAGGCTCCCGGGTCTCATTCTTTCGGGAAGAGGTATAGATTCATTAGAAGGTCTTAAAAGACCGGGATCATCAGTTTTCAAATCCGTCTCCTAGTTTTAATTCGCACTTTTGTATAAAGATTAGAATTTAAAACCCCATAAATCAATCTGATAAATCCTCATTGCTTTCGACGGTTTTGGAAAAGAGGGCTGTTTGGTTATAATCAGCCCACTATGGACATGAAACTTCTAAAAAAACTGTGCGACACTCCAGGGATGCCCGGAGATGAAGGGATGATAAAGTCAATACTGCTTGAGGAAATGGAAAAATATTCAGACGACATCACCGAAGATGTTCTCGGAAACGTAATCGCCCGTATCCCCGGAGACGGACCCACTTTTGTGCTTGACGCCCACATGGATGAGGTTGGGTTCATGGTCCATCATATAGACAGCAGGGGGTTTCTCAGGGTAACTCCGCTAGGGGGAATGGATGCTAGGGTTTTTTATGGACAACGTCTTGTTGTGTGGGGAAAGAAGGTATTAAAAGGAGTTGTGGGGGCGGTTCCTCCTCACGTGACCAGGGGCAGTGGAGGAAACAAGGAAGTTCCAGAGATCGAGGACTGTGTGATTGATCTAGGACTCAGTCCCGAAAAAGTTGCCAATCTAGTAAAAATAGGAGATATGGTTTCATTTGACACTTCCCTTGATGAAACAGCGGATTCCGTAATATCAAAAGCTCTTGACGACAGGATGGGTCTTTTCGCAATAATTGAAGCTCTTAGAAAAACTCCAAACCCGAGCTGCAATCTGATAGTTACCTTCACCGTGCAGGAAGAAGTCGGACTTCGCGGGGCACGGGTTATAACCCCGGTCTACGAACCTGACTTTGCCGTCGCGCTTGAAGGTACGGTAGCGATGGACATACCGGGAGTTTCAGAAAGCAACTCCTTTGCCAATATAGGCAAGGGACCCGAAATAAGACTTTCTGACAGATTTCTTGTGGCACACAGACCATTTAGCTTTTTTATAAAAGAGCTTGCGGAGAAAAACGACATTCCCTGCCAGATAACTGTAAAAAAGGCAGGTAGTACAAATGCGACCGCAATACAGGTCACGGGAAAAGGAACCAGAGCAGCCGTTCTGTCAGTTCCCACACGGTATCTTCACAGCCCGAGTTCCATTGCGTATAAAAGCGATATCAATCACACAATAGATTTAGTATCATTACTGATCAGAGACATAGGAAAATTCAGTCTTCCAAACCAGTCCCAACAAACCCAGCAACAGTAATGGAAGAATTACTCCGCGTATTTGAGGAAATCGCCAAGGAAAATTTCCCTGAACTTGATCTTGAGAAATTCTCCCAAGCGTTTTACAAGGAAATAAAAAATAAAAAATATGATCTTCAGGACGAAGCTTTGCTTGAGGCAGCTCTTCGGGACGACAGAAAAACTTTTAAAGATTCCCTCCTGGAAATGCTTGAGAAAAGAGCGGCGCAGCACGACACAGGGAAAACTCTTTTTCTCTCGGACAAAGACCATACAGAAGTTGTCTCAATCCTGATTACAAATGCCGAACACACAATCGACTACTATTATAATACGATAATAGGAAAGCACTTCTCGGCAAGCTAAGAGCTTCTACGCCCCTTTCCCAATTCTCCTTAATTTCTGATTGATTACGGGCAGACAGAATTACTTACTTCTTCTTTCCACTCTTTCTTTTACTCATTGCCACATATTTCCTCTCATCTTCTCCCAGATAAACCTGCCTTGGCCTCGCAATTCTTGTCTCGGGGTCGTTTAACAACTCAAGCCACTGGGCAAGCCATCCAGCCATTCTCGCTATAGCAAAAAGAACGGTAAACATGCTTGTGGGAAGACCTATGCTCTGGTATATGAGCCCTGAGTAGAAGTCAACGTTTGGATAAAGTCTTCTTCTGACGAAATAATCGTCTTCAAGAGCTATTCTCTCAAGTTCAAGCGCTATGTCCAACAGAGGATTTTTTCCGGTAACTTCAAATACATCGTGAGCTATATCTTTTATTATTGCTGCTCTCGGGTCGTAAGCTTTGTATACCCTGTGCCCGAAACCCATGAGTCTGAACTCTCCCTTCTTGGCCCTTTCTATGTACTGCGGGATTTTGTCAACTGAACCTATGTCTGCAAGCATTTCAAGGACCGCCTCGTTGGCTCCACCGTGAAGAGGACCGTAGAGAGCGGCAATTGACGCTGCTGCTGCCGAATAAGGATCTGGCTGGGAACTCGCGACGTTCCTCATTGCACTTGTACTACAATTTTGTTCGTGGTCTGCATGAAGAATAAACAGGACATCTATAGCTTTTTCTATAGCTGGGTTAGGTTTGTACTTGGCCTCAGTCATTTTAAACATCATCGAGAGGAAGTTACCGCAATAACTGAGTTCATTGTCAGGATAAACATAGGGAAGACCCATTATCTGTCTGTAGGAAAAACCAGCGATTGTAGGCATCTTTGCTATAAGCCTTCTTATCTCAAGTTTCTGAATGCTAGTATCGAATATATCCTTTGCTTGAGGATAGAAAGTCGATAGAGCCCCAACAGTAGCAAGCAACATGCCCATAGGGTGCGCATCGTAGCGGAAACCATCCATGAATTTCTTTATGTTTTCATGCATATAGGTGTGATGGGTTATATCGTGAACCCAGCTATCGTATTGCGGTTTGCTAGGCAACTCACCATGAATAAGGAGGTAGGCAACTTCAAGAAAGTCGCTTTTTTTCGCCAGTTCTTCTATCGGGTACCCCCTGTACCTAAGAATTCCCTTTTCCCCGTCAATGAAAGTGATTTTGCTCTTACATGAAGCCGTATTCCCGAAAGCAGGGTCGTAACTCATCATTCCAAAGTCTTCATCATGAACTTTTATCTGACGAAGTTCAGTAGCTTTTATTGTGTCGTTCTCTATAGCAAGTTCATATGTCTTACCTGTCCTGTTATCAGTAACAGACAAAGTGTTTTTCGGCATTTTGGTAATCTCCTCGCAAAGTGAAGTTGTTTGAATTAAGTTGCCGGCTGAAACATATCCCGCTTATGAGCCACCCTCGTTCTCACTCCAACACTCTCAGCATCAATCCAACCGATCAGGGTAACTGTAACAGATTTTTGAACCAAAGGCAAAATGGCTTAACCGAATTCAACAATACTTATGGGAACAGGTGCAAAACAGGAAATAAAGATAAGCAGTGAACAAAAAGCAAGCGCTCTTCTCTCAATACCAATTTCCGTATCACTTGAGAGGGTCGGCGGGTGAGATGTACCCAGCATCAAAAGCAGTATAGCCCAGAAAAGCCAACCAATCCAGCCCTCAAACAAAAGCCACTCGGGAAAGTTGGCTATTACCCCTTCCCCGAAACCAAAATAATCCGTAAGTTCTACCAGAGACGCCGTCCCAATTCCCATTATTACAAGAAAAACAACTGTAGCAGTTGACATGATTGCATGCCACTTTGACGGTAAAACGCAGTATACGACATGCCCTCCGTCTAGTTGCCCCGCGGGCATAAGATTCAAAGCGGTTACGAAAAGACCTATCCATCCGGCAAAGGCGACAGGGTGCAGTATAAGTTCGTATCCCTGAGCAACTTCCCCGACAGCCATTTTCGAAAAAAGGGCAAAGATAAGGGAGTTTCCGAGCGACATGGCGGTCTGCATATCAGAAAATCTCTCGGAATCCAAAGCAACCACTTCTGAGAAAAGCAACCCGATAAACAGGACAGGAAGAGCTACAATGACCCCTACTATAGGACCCGCAACCCCTATGTCAAACAGTTCTTTCCGATTATGTATCTGAGAATTTATCCGTATAAACGCTCCGAATGTTCCTATCGGAGAAAGAAAAGGAGGAGCAGGGATAAACCATGGAAGAGTGGTAGAAACGCCGTATTTTCTACCATATAGGTAATGCCCCATCTCATGGGCTCCTAAAATGGTCACCAAAGAAAGCGAGAAAAGAACCCCACCCGTATAGGTTCCACTTATTATGTAACCGGAAAGAAAGGTAGTAATCACCGTTAGAACGAAAAGTACCAGTGGAATTAGGGCGGATTTTTTTATCATTACTACTCTACTTCAAGCAGCATCGGATTTATGGAGTTCAAAATATCCTTTAAGTATCTTTCTATGTCTGACTCCTTTTTGAACAGCAATATCTGCGATCTGATCTCCTCAAGCATCTGTTCTGACAATCTGTCCGAAAGAAATTTCACATAGGGGAACCGCAGAGGAGAGACACTCAAGTTACGGTACCCGAGAGCCAGTATCAGAAGAGTACCGGAAGGAACCCCGGCAATTTCTCCACAGACGTAAATCTCTTTTCCGCTTGACATCATCTTCTGCCTAGTAAAATCCAGCATCCTTACTACGGAAGGGTGAAAACCCGAGTAAAGATGTCCCACGGCATTTGAATTTCTATCCACTGCGAGCAGATATTGTATGAGATCATTTGTTCCAATGGAAACAAAATCTATCAGGTCTACGTAATCCTCAAGCTGGTACACAAGGGACGGGACTTCCATCATTATCCCCAGCTTCGGTATGTCGAATCGGTGAAGGCTAACCTCCGTGGATAGTTCGTTAATTATTTGTACCGCAGTCTCAACCTCCCAGACATTTGAGACCATCGGTAGGAGAATTCTGAAATTTGCGCCTTTTTTCGCCGCCAGCAAAATAGATTTCACCTGATCTCTGAACAGATCCAGATACTCCATCGAGAACCGGATCGACCGAAGACCAAGAAGAGGGTTTTCTTCCTTGGGCATGCTAAGATAAGAAAGTATTTTATCAGAACCCACATCCAGAGTTCTGACAGTCACACCATCCTCAAAATTCCCCGAAATCTCCTTGTATATCTTTAACTGAGACCTTACGCTCGGCCACTTCTTAAACCGCGCGAAAGCAAACTCCGTTCTGAAAAGTCCCGCACTTTTTATACCGTAACGCTTGGCTACCTCAACATCGGCGGGAATTCCTATATTTGCAGTTATTTCAACGTCAAGACCTTTAGCAGTGTTTTTCATTGCTTCGGTTTCTATTGAATGACGAAGCTCAACAGCTTTTTTATGCATGACCACGTACTCATCTTTAAGCACCTGATCGGGGTTTGTGAAAATGAAACCGCTTCTCCCGTCAACGATTATATCCTCCCCGGGATGCACCAAGTTCACGATATTGTCTATGCCAACAACTACTGGAATCTCCAGAGATTTTGCTATTATTGTCGCATGTGAAGTCTCTCCACCTTCTTCAAGCACTATTCCTCCAACCTCACCCCCGACAGCAGTAACAAAAGATACGCCTATTTCTCTCGCCACAAGTATCAAGGGTTCTCCATCATGGGAGACGGAAACATTTTCATCTTTTGAATGGGTAAGATCCCGGAGAATTCTCTCTCCTATATCTCTGAAATCGTAAGCTCTTTCCCTCATGTAGGAATCCGTAAGAGACTCAAAACCTGATGCCTGGGAATCAAGGTACTCCACTATCGCAGCTTCGGCCGAAAGATTCTTTTCATCTATGAGCTTTTCGGTTCCTATTTCCATTTCCTCACTGTCCACTATCATCAGATGAAAACGGAAAATATCCACTTCGTTTTTTGATAGCTTCCCTTCAGAATCCATTTTTTTTATAGTATTTTGAAGATCTTGTGATACATTACTTATAGATTTTCTAACTCGATCTTTTTCAATACGGGTACTGCTGGCCATCATCTCCATTGCGGATATCTGGCGGAAAAGCCCGCGGAAGGGAATCGCTTTTCCAACAGCTACTCCTTCAGAAACTCCTTTTCCCTGATAAGTTCTTGTCTCGTGTTTTACTATTGACGGAGGCTTTAAACGATCCAAAGTATTTGCAACTTCTAAAACCCCTGCAAGTCGCAACGCAACAATCTGAAAAAGAGTCTGCTCAGCTGGTGTTATCTGTATAGGAGCCTTGTTCTGGCCCACAAGTACCCCGACACACATATCATGAAGCATTATGGGAACACCTATGTAGCTCTCGTATTCCTCTTCTCCTATTTCGGGAAAATACTTATAATTCTTGTGTTTCGAAGCCGGCATCGACACCAAGGGAATCTTGGTTCTATGAACCATCCCGGTAAGACCTTCATCCGAGTGTAGAAATATATAGCTTTTCTGTTTAACTTGAAGACCTGTGTTAGCTACAAGTCTTAAAACCTCTCTAGACTCATCCCAGACATATATGGAAACAACATCGTAGTGCAGTGAGGATGAAATTTTTCTTACAACTCTACTCAGGATGGTATTAAGACCTACAGACTTATTGATCAGATCACTTATCTCATGAACAACCTTTAGATGAAAATGTTCTGGTTCTGTATAGTCTTTAAGAGTCATCTAGACACTCCGCCACACACAAATAAATTAGCATTATACTACAATTAGGCACAGTCAGTGGAAAAAAAGGGGGCTGAAAATCTTTAAAAAGAATTTAAGGAAGAAAAGACTTTTGAAGAAATAGATTTATAAAATATTGAGTATATACTTCCCACGGCATGAGCCTTAAAACAATAAAAATTGCCATTGTCGGATCTGGACCCGCGGCTTTTTATGCGGCTGAGCACCTGCAGAAAAAGCTTGGCGACCGTGTCTTCATAGACATGTTTGAAAAACTCCCCACACCGCATGGCCTAGTTAGAAGCGGTGTGGCTCCCGACCATCAGAAGATAAAAACCGTGGCCAAGGTTTACGATAAAATCGCATCAAATTCCCAATTCAGATTTTTCGGGCTTGTAGAATTCGGAAACCACGTGACGCTTGAGGACCTGCGCAGTCATTACCACCAGATAATTTTTGCAACTGGCGCTCAGACCGACAAAAAGATGGGAATACCCGGAGAAGAACTGATTGGAAGTCATACGGCAACGGAGTTCGTGGCTTGGTATAACTCTCATCTAGAATACACAGATATTAGCTTTGATTTCTCGGGAAAGAAGGTTGTTATAGTTGGAGTTGGGAACGTAGCTGTGGATGTGGCGAGGATTCTTTCTCTTACGGAAAGTGAGATGAGAAAAACGGATATTGCCGATTATGCGCTTGAAAATCTGGCTAAAAGCGGAATAAGGGAAATACAGATGTTGGGTAGGAGGGGACCTGCTCAGGCCGCTTTTACCAACCCAGAACTGCGAGAACTAGAAAATCTTGAAGATGCAGACCTTCTTACTCTTGCAGAAGAAGCGGAACCCGACCCTCTTACTCTTACGGAACTTGAGCGCAAACCAAACAGAACAACCCAGACAAAAATAGACCTTATAAAGAAAGCTTCCAAAAGAATTCCCTCCAAATCAAAAAAAATCGTTATAAGGTTTTTGGTTTCTCCAATAGAAATAATCGCCGGAGAAAACAACAGGGTAAAAAGTGTGAAAGTCGTGAAAAACAGACTTCACGTATCCGATGATGGTTCTCTTCGACCTAGACCCACAAATGAAATAGAAGAAATTCCCGCCGATCTGGTTTTTCGCTCCGTCGGATACCGGGGTATACCTATTAAAGGCGTACCCTTTGATGAAAATTCGGGAATAATTCCTAACGAGAGAGGAAGAGTGCTTGATAAAGACGGCGGCAAACCACTTTTAGGACTTTACACCACCGGATGGATAAAACGTGGACCGACAGGAGTCATAGGCACAAACAAAAAAGACTCTGGAGAAACCGCAATCTGCATGGTTGAGGACATTGATAGTGAAAACACTCTATGTCCTGAATTCACTTCTACCGAAAGCATAAATGCACTTCTTAAGGAAAAACACATTTCCTATAGTGAATGGCTAAAGGTTGATTCATTTGAAAAGGGAGAAGGAGAAAAGCAAGGAAGACCACGGGTGAAAATCACAAGGCTTGAAAAGATTTTTGAGGTTCTCAAAGAAGTCCAATAAGATGGCGACCTCTTCTCATCCAGAAAACTACATGGGACTCACGCGCATCCTTTTTCTTAGAGGGTCCGCTCCAAAAACAGACAGGGAGATTTTACTCCCTATTTCAAAAACCCTGCTACCGGCATTGGAAAGCACAAGTTCTAAAAAAAACTCTGGAATATAAACATTAAACCCTTTATATCCCTTAGAGCTTACATATCCAACCACCCCTTTTATGTCTTTTTCCAGAATATAGCGGATAAGCCAGTATCTGTGTCTGCTTCTCTGTGCGTTTTTTATTTCCCTAGTGGCCAAACTTACTCTCGTATTCATATCTTCAAGTTCATTTTCTGAATAACAAATTCTTTGTTCCTCAAGCCATAACATAAGCTGGCGCTGCATAACAAGATCAGTGTATCTTCTTATTGGAGAAGTTATCTGAACGTAGGAAGCAACTCCCAGAGACTTGTGGATTTCAGGAGCAAAGCTAACGAAAGAGGGTTTTAAATACTTTACTACCTTTACAGGAAAAAGTACGTCTTCCGAGCTAAGTTCTCTTGATTCAGGGTCAATATCCTGAGTCTGGGAACGAAAGAGGGCCGAAATCTTGTTCTTATCGAAAAAATTTCCCGCAAGACTATTCATTAATATCATACACTCAGAAACAACATTGTGCGCAAGAGAATCCATATAATCTTTGCTTATAGAAATTCCGTCTTGATCAGTAACCTTGAACTTGAGTTCGGGAAGTTGCACTATAAAAGCCCCTTTCTCGACTCTCCCGCTTCTTAATGAATAAGCCAAGTCTACAAGAGACTTTCCCCACTGCGTCTGGTGAAACATCTCAGTTGCTTCGGCGTAGGTAAGATTTTTTGAAACGTTTATTACCGTCGCTTCAAATCTATAATCAGCTAATGTGAAGTCTTCTTTATTGAAAGAGGCAAAAAGAGAAAGTGCCGGTCTAGACTCACCAGAACCAAGGCTGAGTTTTCTTCTCACAAGCTCAGAAGGAAACAAATCCACCTGTTTCTCGGGAAAATAAACCGTCTCTGCACGTTCAAAAGCCCCCTGATCAAGAAAACTTGCCTTGCTTACAACATGGGAGACATTAGAGATGTGGACTCCCAGAGTAATCCTATCCCCTTGCGTTTCAAAAGAAATAGCATCATCAATATCGTACGTTGTTTCAGCGTCAACTGAAAAAATTTGAAGATCCGTTCTGTCCACAAAAGATGTATAATCTTCCCGGGCATTCAATATATCTTCCATTTCTTCTATCGCCCTTTTTGAATTCTTGAAATGAAAGGCAATTTTTTTTGATTCCGGGTCATCATTTTCTCTCCAGAAACCTATCTTTATAAGAAATTCAACGGCTGACTCAATTTCCCTAAGACCTACCTCATAGAGAAAAGTCTTGGCTTCCTTAGCCCTCTCGTAGCCGTCAAGATCAATTAAGTAGCGTTCAACAAGTTCAAGAAACTCGCGATAGTCCTCATCCACTACTGAAGGAGTTTTACCGCTTAAAACAGAATGTACCCATTCCACAGCAGCCTGCGTTTTTTGGTCTCTCTCCTTTCTGAGTTTAATGCCGCGGAACGTCTTGGACACATCTTCAAGCGAACGCACCAAGTAACCACCATCAGTTCTCGTCAAGTAAACCGCGTTTTTATCCACGGCCCAGAAAAGCAGAAATCTTTGCTCCAAAGAAAACTTCTCTGAACCAAAATAAATATCTAGCGCTTCCTCAAAGCTTACAGTATCCTGTTCTTGCACAACGCACTGCCATAATGTTTTGAGATCAACAGAGTCTTTTTTTTCCTCGAGATCTCTTCGCCATTTTCTCATTTCCAGTTTTTTTTCAGAGTCGGTCAAAGCTTCTGAAATGACTATTCCGGTAAGCAGTACAACTTTTTTCGGTTCAACAATGTAGCGTTTTCCATCTTCTGAGAAAATGGAGAACCCTTCTGGATTAACACTGAGAACTATTCCTAACGCAGGTTCCCTTCTTTTCCTGTAGGCAATAAGTTCATTTATGCTGGGAAGGTTCATTGAACGAAACGATTCAATCAGTTCTGGGAATCTTTGTACTCAAGCGCACTTTTTATGAAATCTCTGAAAAGTGGATGAGCGCTCAGGGGTTTTGATTTGAACTCGGGATGGAACTGACAGCCGATAAACCATGGATGAGTCTTAAGCCCTATGATTTCAACCAGATTTCCATCTGGCGATAGACCACAAAGCACCATCCCCTCTGACTCAAGGACTTCTCTGTAGTGGTTGTTCACTTCAAAACGGTGGCGGTGTCTTTCGGAAATCTCAGAAACTCCGTAGATACTGCTGGCCAAGGTCTCGGGCTTTAAGACACAGGGATAGGCCCCGAGTCTCATCGTCCCTCCTTTTTCACTTATGTTCTTTTGAGAGTCCATTATGTCTATAACGGGGTTTTTCGTATCACCGTTATTTTCCGTCGTATCCGCGTCAGCTATACCGCACACATTTCTTGCAAACTCGATAACGGCAAGCTGCATACCATAACATATCCCGAAAAAAGGAATCTGATTTTCTCTTGCGTACTTTGTGGCGCCAATTTTACCTTCAATACCTCTCTCTCCGAATCCACCGGGAACAAGTATGCCGTGAACGTCAGAGAAATAGTTCTGTGGAAAAACTCCGTCCATTTCCTCTGAATCCACATATTTTATTTCAACATTTGAATTGTTGGCTACACCACCGTGGTAGAGGGCTTCATGAAGACTCTTGTAAGCATCCCCGTGTGAGACGTATTTCCCGACAACAGCTATGTGCACCGTCTTTTTCCTGTTCTTCATTCTTTGAACTAGCTCTTCCCATTCTTGCATGTCAGGTTTCTTAGTCCACATGCCCAAATATTCAACTATTATCTCCGCGAGTCCTTCTTTTTTGTAAATAAGAGGAACTTCATATATATGCTCAACATCCTTAGCCGTAATAACGGCTTTTTGTTCAATGTTGCAAAAAAGAGCTATTTTTCTCTTAACATCTTCTGGAAGGAACTTGTCTTCGGTACGACACAGAAGTATGTCAGGCTGAATACCTATCTGGAGAAGTTCTTTTACGCTGTGTTGGGTAGGTTTGGTTTTCAGTTCTCCGGCGGCAGCAACATAAGGAACATAAGTAAGGTGAATGAAAAGCGTGTTCTGCTTACCAAGATCCGACCTCAGCTGCCTTACCGCCTCAAGGAACGGAAGACTTTCTATGTCTCCCACAGTACCTCCAATTTCGACTATGATCACATCGTTGTCGTTTTCAAGGGCACGCACGCGGGATTTTATTTCATCCGTCACATGAGGAATCACCTGGACCGTCTTGCCCAGAAACTTGCCTTCTCTTTCCTTGGAAATGACAGAATCGTAGACCTTGCCGCTTGTGAGGTTGTTTTTCTTTCCCAGTTTGGCTTTAGTAAATCTTTCGTAGTGACCAAGATCAAGGTCAGTTTCCGCCCCGTCATCTGTAACAAACACTTCCCCATGTTCAAATGGATTCATAGTACCTGGGTCAACGTTTATATAGGGATCAAGTTTCTGAAGAGTAACTCGAAGACCGCAGCATTCCAGGAGGAAACCTATTGAAGAAGCTGATATGCCTTTTCCCAGAGAAGACATAACCCCTCCTGTAACAAAAATAAACTTTGCACTCTTCACTCAGGAATCTCCTCTGTTTCTTTACAATTCAAAAACAAGTAAGAAGCGGAACCAGAACTAAATATATTCAATCTGAAAGTAGCTTACAATTAAAACCATCTGCAATATGAATTGGGATTATGCTGATAGGGAGCATTAAAATCCGACAGCTAAACAAATACTTAAGAGGCGTAGAGTACAAAGACATAGAGAGCGCAGAACTGTATTAGCTGGAAAAATATTGTAAAAGTTTCCGAGAAGCGATTGCCCTATGACTTATTTTGTTTTTTATATGAGGGTCAAGTTCGGCCATAGTTCTTGAGTACTCAGGAACAAAAAAAACAGGATCATAACCAAAGCCACCCTCCCCTCTTTTTTCCGAGAGTATTTCTCCACGGCACTCACCTTCAAAAAACTCTTCTACCCCATTTACGCATACAAGAGCTATACAGCAAACAAACTTAGCATTTCTGTTGGTCTCCTCTTTAAGTTCAGAGAGCAGTTTTTCATTATTATCGTCATCAGAAGCACTTTCCCCGGCGTATCTGGCAGAATAAATCCCTGGAGCGCCGCCGAGAGCATCCACAACCAAGCCGGAGTCATCCCCAATAGCATCCATACCGAGAAAATCAGAAGTTGTTTTCGCCTTTATAAAGGCGTTTTCTCTGAAAGAAAGACCCGTTTCCTCTATCTCGGGAATACCTTGAAAATCATCAAGAGAAAGAATCTTATCGTATGTACTCGAGAGAATTGATTTGAATTCTCTTAGTTTTCCCTTATTCCTCGTAGCAACTATAATGGTTCTTAGCTTTGTTTTATCCATGGGTTTAAACTAAATCGGTTAAAGACAGCGTCTATTAACCCTAGAGAAATTTAATTCTCTACATTTTTCCGAAACAGAGAACTGATGCGGGTTTGATTCCCGTTTGAATACCGAGCGGTGTGTTTTACAAACCATGTCTGAAAAAACCAGTGTCACAGCGATTGTCATAGTAATGTCACAGCTCCGTGTCACAGCTTGTCATAGCTCGGGCAAAGCATAGTGGCGATTCGGATTTGTTGGTCCTGCTCCGAGTTCCAAAATAAGCTCCTTATCCAGCATTCCC
>RKRQ01000071.1 GCA_007571325.1 Candidatus Dadabacteria bacterium | reverse complement strand
GGTGTTCCCTTGGAATCCGGTGCCATACAAGGCCAGAAAAGGCTGTGATTAGCATGCCCTCCTCCATTATTCCTTACTGCGGTTCTTATGTCTTCGGGAATGGAGTCAAGGTCGCCAAGCAATTCCTCAAGGGATTTGTCCATAAGTTCTGGATGTTTTTCCAAAGCGGCATTTAGGTTGTTAACATACCCTTGATGATGCTTTGAATGATGTATTTTCATGGTTTCCGCGTCTATGTGCGGTTCCAAAGCGCCATAATCATAAGGGAGGTTAGGTAGTTCGTGTGCCATTTCTATCTCCTGTTAATATCTCAAAATAAAACCATCGTATCCGTGACTGCGGAAAATTCTAGGTAGATTATACCAGAATTTTCCCCTATATATATAGTGACTATAAAGTAAATTTAAACTCCTGAGGTTGCTGTGTCGGAAAATATAATTGAGATAACGGATGTGCATAAGTCTTTTGACGGAAAGCCTGTTCACAGGGGAATAAATCTTTTTGTCAGGCGGGGAGAAATTCTTACCGTTTTGGGGGAGAGTGGAGTGGGAAAAAGCGTTTTACTAAAGGAAATAAATGGCCTTATCAAGCCCGACAGTGGAAAAGTCATGGTTTTGGGGGAAGATACCGTGCATATGGATGAAAAACAGCTCATTAAGATAAGGAAAGAAACGGGAATGCTGTTTCAAGGGTCGGCCCTTTTTGATTCGCTTACCGTAGAAGAGAACATAGCGTACCCTCTGGTTGAAAATTCAAATTTCTCCCCCGAGGAGATAAAAAAAGCGGTTGTACAGAATCTTGACCTGGTTGACCTTACTGGAATTGAAGACAAATACCCCGGGGAACTCAGCGGAGGAATGAAAAAAAGGGTGGCTCTGGCGAGAGCGATAGCCACGCGCCCGAAAATTCTTCTCTACGATGAACCGACAACCGGTCTTGACCCTCCCAATGTAAAAAGAATCGCGAAATTAATAAGCAGCATGAGAGACCGGCTCAGCATAACCGGAGTTGTGATTACTCACGACATAGGTACCGCTTACGAAGTTTCTGACAGAATAGCTTTTCTCCACCAAGGAGAGATTTTATTTACCGGAACTGTTTCTGAAGCCCGCAAGAGCGACATTACCACATTCAGGAATTTTCTTGACAGTAAAATGTAGTGGAGATCACAAAGGTTTCTCCTCAAACAATTCTAAGACACACAGAAGCCAAAGCCGCTATTCCTTCTTTTCTTCCCGTAAAACCCAAGCCATCCGTTGAGGTTCCTTTTATGTTTATTATGTCGCTGGGAATTTCCAAGGCGCCTGCAATTTTTTTTTTCATGTCGGATGCGTGGAGAGATATTTTCGGTTCCTCGCACACTATGGTGCAGTCAATATTTTTTACCTGATACCCATTGTCTTTGACCATCCGTGCGACTTGAGAGAGAATCAGGAGGCTTGATATGTCTTTGTATTTCGGGTCGTTTGGAGGAAAATATTTTCCTATGTCTCCTTTCCCCATGGCTCCTAAAACGGCATCGGCAACTGCATGGGAAAGCACATCTGCATCGGAGTGACCTTTAAGTCCTGCATAGCCCTGAATCTCAACTCCTCCGAGCACCAGTTTTCTTCCCTCGCAAAACGCGTGTGCATCAAACCCCGTTCCTATTCTTATTCTGTACATTGGCCGTTTCTCCTTTGTTCGCGATAAGCTCCGCCATCCTAAAATCTTCGGCGGTTGTGATCTTTATGTTGAGGTTGCTTCCCGTTACTATACCTACCTTTATTCCCTTCGCTTCCACAAGCGCCGATTCGTCAGTTGGATCAAGTTTTGCCATGGTGGAAGAGCTATAGATTTTTTCGAGTATCTCTCGGCGAAAAACCTGAGGGGTCTGAGCTCTCCAGAGCTTTTCTCTTGGAACTGTTTCGGAAATGACCAACCCAGGTTCCTGTACGCGCTTCAGCGTGTCTGTAATGGGAACGGCACATATGCAGGCGCCCGAACGCGCGCATTCCTCTATAGCTCTTTTTATCATATCATTATCGACAAAGGGTCTTACAGCATCGTGGATGAGTACCATATCGCTATCCGGGGGTGTGGCCTGGAAGCCATTTTTCACTGACATATGTCTTTTCTCGCCGCCTGCTACAACCGATGTGATTTTTTCAAAACCGAGATTGGCGAGCAGTTCCCTTGAGTGTGAAATGTCAGCCTCAGGTACTACCACGACTATGCTTTTTATCAATTCGCTTGATTCGAAAGTGGAAAGGCAATGGCTCAGAAGAGGTTTTCCCGCGAGCGTGACGAACTGTTTTTTGTTGTGCGGGGAGTATCTTTTCGAGAGACCGGCAGCGGGAACTACGACTGACACTTTGTGAACACTCACGGGTTTTAGCTCTCTTTTTTGAGTTTTGCGAAAACTATTCTTCCGGTTTGCGTCTGCACCATGCTCCTAATCGAAACGTCCACATCTTTTCCTATATGTCTTGAGGCGTTATCTGTTACCACCGTGGTTCCGTCATCTAGATAACCTACTGCCTGATGCTGTTCCTTGCCGGGTTTTACCAAGCTTATTTTTATTGTCTGTCCTTGTTCCACAACCGGCCTTAGGGCATGGTTGAGTTTGTTTATGTTGAGCACGGTGACTTTTTCCAAGTCGGCTATCTTTTTGAGGTTGTAATCATTGGTGATAAGTATTCCGTTCAGTTTTTTTGAAAGCTCTATGAGTTTTATGTCGGCGTCTTTTATGTGTTCAAAATCATGATCTGTGATACTGACGCTTATCAATGGGATGTCATTTTGCATCTTGTTTATGATGTCAAGTCCCCGTCTGCCCCGCGTTTTTCTGGCCGAATCCGAGGAATCCGCTATGTATTGAAGTTCCTGTATGATGAATTTGGGTATTATGATTTCTCCTTGCAGAAACCCCGTTTCAGCTATATCCGCTATACGCCCGTCTATTATAACGCTTGTGTCGAGTATCTTTGGAGCAAGTGCTTCGGGTTTGCTGAAAAACGAATCGGATGCCGCCGTTGCAAGGGAAGTTTTATCAAAGCCTATTATCGCCCCAAGGCAGACGAGAAGAAGGAAAATTCCCGCTTTTACATAGGGAAGAAAATTCTCATTTATCGGTAAGTTGTTAAGAATCGTCAGCAGAGCAAGATATATGAAAGTTGCGGTGAGCACGCCGACTGCGATTCCGAGCGCGCATCGCAGGGAAATTTTTCTGAAAAGCATACGGAAGCCGGTAAGAACCACGAAAGCGAAAGCTCCACAGCCGACAGCCATAAGTGCTGAGACCGACGGTGAAAAGTCGTCTTTGCTCAGGGCAAACGCCACGAGCGCAAACGTTATGGAGAGTGCAATAAAGAGTTTCATTAATAATCCGGCCCTTCCGAGGGAGCAATTATAGGGTATATGATGGCTTTGGTTTTAACAAGTTTCCCGTTGCAGGCACAGGAGACGGTTAATGATTTTTCCCCGATCTCTATCGGTCAGTTATAATTGCACCTTACCGGGCGAAACGATCCGGTTTCCCACACAGCCGGTTTTTCGCGTGGACGAAACATGATGAAATTCTGCACTCTTGCCAGCGGCAGTTCTGGCAACTCGCTTTATCTTGAGTCGAAATACTCAAAAATACTTATTGACGCGGGGATTAGCTTGCGAAGGATCTCGCGGAGTCTAGGGGATATGGGAGTGGCATTATCCGATCTTGATGCTGTGGTGCTTTCTCATGAACATGAGGATCATTCGAGGGCCTTGGGGAAGATGTCGAATGTACCCGTTTACGTGTCGGGGGAAACCACTAGCTTCTGGGAAGAGAAAAGAAACGGAGACATTAACGAAAAAGGTAAAAAGACGTCGGGTTTACACGACAGTGCGCAACTTGTAGAGTTTAATTCTGAGAAATCGTTTCAGATAGGGGACCTTACCTTAACCCCCTTCTCGATTGCACATGACGCCATTGATCCTGTTGGTTTTACCGTAACCGATGGTCAATCCAAGATAGGTGTGGTGACCGACATAGGAAAACCCACGGCACTTGTTGTCGAGAGCCTTAAAAACTGTGACGCGCTGGTTCTTGAATCCAACCATGACAGAAATATGCTTTTATCGGGCCCCTATCCGCCTTACCTGAGGCAGAGAATAAGCGGGGGGCAAGGACATCTCTCAAATGATCAGGCTGCCGGTCTTCTAGAGGAGGTTTTTCACGAGGGTTTAAAATACATTCTGCTGGCGCATCTTAGCTTGACGAACAACACTCCCGAGATGGCGCTTGGGTGTTCGCGTGAAGTCTTGCGCCGAAACGGCGCCGGCTGCCATGTTACTGTGGCTGTAGCTCCGCGAAAAACAGTCGGGGAGGTTGTAACGATTTGATTTCAAGATATTCAAGAGAGGAGATGTTGCGGATATGGTCAGACGAGAACCGCTACCGTATCTGGCTCAAAGTGGAACTGGCCGTATGCGAGGCGTGGGCGCATTACGGAGAGATTCCCGCCGAGGCCCTTTCTAACATAAAGGAAAAAGCCGGCTTTGATATAGAAAGAATTGCCGAGCTTGAAGAAACGCTCAAACATGACGTCCTGGCTTTTCTCACCTCTGTTTCCGAACATATTGGAAACGATTCGAGGTTTGTTCATCTGGGAATGACCTCTTCTGATGTTCTTGATACTGCTTTTTCCATACAGCTTCGCGATGCGGGTGGATTAATAGTTGAAGGTCTTGAGAGGTTGCTTGGCGTTTGTCGCGAAAAGGCGTTTGAATACAAAGATACAGCCATGATCGGACGTTCTCACGGAATACACGCCGAACCCAGAACGCTGGGTTTGGTATTTGCGCTCTGGTACGATGAGATGAAGAGAAACCTAGATAGAATGAACAATGCGCGGGATGCCGTGAGCGTGGGAATGATGTCAGGCGCGGTAGGCACCTACGCCAACATAACTCCGGAGGTCGAACGCTACGCGTGCGAGCTTCTGGGACTTCGTCCCGCAGGAATATCGACTCAGGTGATACAGAGAGACATCTACGCGCAGTATTTCCTATGTCTTTCTCTTATAGCGGCGTCGATTGAAAAGATCGCTACTGAGATAAGGCACTATCAGAGAACAGAGGTAAGAGAGATGGAGGAACCTTTCACCGAAGGACAGAAGGGGTCCTCTGCCATGCCTCACAAGAGAAATCCCGTGCTTTCGGAAAACCTCTGCGGGCTCTCCAGGGTAGTAAGATCTCATTCAATCGCCGCCCTTGAAAACATAGCCCTCTGGCATGAAAGGGACATAAGCCATTCCTCCGTTGAGAGGATAATAGGGCCTGACGGAACTATATTGGTTGATTTTATGCTTCATAGGCTATGCAGTCTGATCAAGGGTCTGCGGGTCTATCCCGAAAAACTTGAGAGTAACATCTGGATTACGCACGGACTTGTTTTTTCCCAGAAGGTTTTGATTGAGCTTGTAAAAAAGGGGGTTTTAAGGGAAGATGCATACGCGCTCGTACAGAGAAACGCTATGCGTTGCTGGGAGGAAGAAAAGGATTTCAGGGAAATGCTAAAGAGCGACAAACAAATAACGGATATTCTTTCGGAAAAAGAAATTGATTCATGTTTTGAGTTAAAAGAAGATCTTAATAACATAGACCATATCTTCGCCAAAGTGTTTGGCGAATTATAATTTTCAGGGAGTTTTTATAAATGACGAGAAAATCAGTTTTGACAACGGCCGTATTGGTTTTTTTTACGTTGATTTTTCTTTCTCCTGAGCGCCTTTTCGCACTTGATAATATTGATTTAGCGAAAATTGAGCAACACTTTAAGAACAGCTACGGGGTTTATCTTCCCAGTGGCTTCACCGTAAAGGTGACCAAAGGAAAAGATTCTGAAATGAAGGGCTTTAAGGAAGGGGCATATGAGATTGGATTTCCCGATGGCCGAAGCCGGACCTTCCCGTTTCTGGCGAGTCGTGACGGCAAGTTCTTGATAATGGGTGGATCCACAATAAAGGTGGATGAGATGGAGAAAACAGAAGTTGCCGGGGTAAGGCAAGGTTTTCTTATGAACGATGGCAAGCAGGTTCCAATTCTAGTTTCCAGGGACCGGAAAACAATCATTGTGGGCAAGCTTGAAAATCTCAATGAGAATCCAAACACCGAAGCCATGCGGAAAATTTCTTTAGAGAACATTCCTTCAAAAGGAGATCCCGAGGCCCAGGTGGTTGTAGTTGAGTACTCGGATTTTCAGTGTAGCTATTGCGCGAGAGCCGCAAATCAGGTCGCCGACCTGCTCCAGGATTACAAAGGAAAAATCAGATTTTTTTACAAACAGTTCCCCCTTCCGTTTCACAAATGGGCGGAAGAAGCTTCAATTGCCTCTCTTTGCGTTTATGAACAGTCAAACGAGAAATTCTGGAAGATTCACGATTCCATTTTTGAAAAACAGCCCGAAATAAAGGTCGCTGATGCCAAAAAAACCTTTGCGGGGATGGCGCGCGGTCTCGGAGTCGACATGAAAAAATACGACGAGTGCGTGGAATCCGAGCGAGTAAAACGTAGGATTGCTTCAGATATAGAGGAAGGCCGATCAATCGGAATAAGCGGCACGCCGACATTCGTCGTTGACGGTTTCGTGGTTTCTGCGGGGGCCAACATGCAGGCGGTCAGAAACGCCGTGGACTATCGTCTTTCTCTGAATTCCGAAAATTCCGGGAAATAGTTCCCTAAAAACTCTGACCATGAAATGTCCTGAGTGCTCTTACACAAGTTTTGATTATCTTGAGGAATGCAAAAAATGCGGGGCTGCTCTGTCTCCCGTACCTGTTTTTAAGTATTTGTATGAATACGAATTGGGTACACAGACGCCCATTAGCCCAAGTGTGGGGCCTGATTCTGAAAATGTTTCGGCTGGGGTCGAGATCGATACCACCGGGGTAGCGTTTCCACCCGTTTCTGCAGACGAGCCTGGTGAAAGGTCACCCTCAGAAGAGTTTGAGGATTTTCTCAGACTGGAGAGGAATCTTGGAGGGCAATCTCCCGATAAAACGGAAGAATATTCGATTTTTTCCCCTCTGCCAAATGGGATGTTCCCCGCAACCTTCGGGGAGAGGTTTCTTGCGTTCTCGATTGATCTTCTGGCTACGCTTTGCGTAGCTTGTGCGGCGCTTGTCTCAGGAGCAAACCTTATAGGAGAAACTTTTTTCCCAGGTGTAAGCGAATTCGTTTCTATATGGGGATGGATATGTCTTTGTGTTTACATACTGGCGACTACTTATTTTGTTTTTCTTCCTTCCTGGTGTGGAACGACTCTTGGAAATGCAACCGCAGGTATCCGGGTGGTGATGAGGGACGGCTCACTTGTGGGGTTTCGGGCGAATTTACTCAGGTGGATAGGCTGGGTTTTTTCCGTATCTACCGTTTTCCTGGGCTTTGCGCTAATGGTTCTTGACCCGCAACGTAAAACTCTGAGCGACAGGCTCTGCGGAACTTTCGTGGTAAGGAATTAGCTTGGTATACGATGCTTACAGAGCGGATTGAAAAAAGTATCGTCAGGAATCGCAAGGAGGTTTCCCAATGGATAGAATCCCATTGCGAAAACATTATGCTACCTCTATACAGTTCCGTGGATCTGCGTTTTTCCGAGCACAAAATCGCCGCGGTGGACACAAATGTCTTTCCCGCGGGCTTTAACAATCTTTCCGCGGGCTTCAGGAAAAATGCTGGAAAGTTTTTCAGGGAATATTTTTTTTCGAGGTACCCGAGTGCGAGAAAAATTCTTCTGGTCCCTGAGCTTAACACCAAAAACGCTTACTATTGGGAAAACATCTGGGTCATAAAATCTATATTAAAGGATGAGGACTATGAAGTCAGGGTTGGTATAGCGAATGAGGAATTTCAAAGGGAAAGCATTTCTTTTACCTCGGCGTCGGGACGGGAAATTGAGGCGAAGCGGGTTTTTCAGGAGCAAGGCTCTGCGATGATAGAGGGCTTTGTGCCTGATGTCGTGATGATAAATAACGATTTTTCCGAAAGATGTCCAAAGACTCTTCATAATCTGCGCCAGCCCGTTTTACCGCCTGTTGAAATAGGATGGCATGCTAGGAAAAAGGATGTGCACTTTGAGTTCTATAACCGTCTCTGCGGAGAACTCGCTGAGGTACTGGAATTGGATCCTTGGCATATGTCAGTTGAAACCGTTCTTGAGAGCGAAGTGGATTTTGATTTTCCCGAGGATAGGGAGAGAATCTCCGACAGAGCAGGAGAAATCCTCTCAATAGTCAAAAGCGAATATTCAAAAAGAGATATAAATCACAAGCCATCGCTGTTTGTTAAAAGCAATTCGGGCACTTACGGTATGGCTGTCATGAGCATTGAC